>CAZHQL010000031.1:0-3491 GCA_964534915.1 uncultured Spirochaetaceae bacterium
AATGTCAAGCAATTGGAAATCATCGACTATGAGGCCTATCTGGAACGTCACTTATGTCCGTCTGAGTTAGGACCTTGCGTGTAAAAAAACGACGAGGCTTTTCAGTTAGAAAGCCTCGTGGGGGGCCCAGAACGTCTACCGGATGGTAGCCTGTTCTCGACTTACGCAGAAATATCTGCGTCACTAAAAGGATACTTCACGAATCTTGAAAGCGTCAAGCAATATCTTGAAAGCGTCAAGCAATTTGAAATCATCGGCTACGAATCGGCTACGAATGTTATCAGGAAGCAGAACTAATAAAAGGCTGATGCTTACGTCTTCTCTGCCTGATACCGTGTAATAGACCTTAACAATGATGCAAGCCAATTTATCTGTTAAGCCTTAGGGCATATGCTGAAATATTGTGATATATCCAATTCTGCTCACCAGAGGAACTAGGATTTCCCTGCTTGAAGGGCATGATAATTCAATCATAGCAAGAGCTGTGAGAGCCTGATCAAGGAAGTCCTCTCATACATATATATTTACGAGTCTCATGGTCTCAAAGCAATTAAGATTGGGATGCAATCATACTTTCAATACATTACAAAAAAGAAGAATACATACACATCGCCTGGAGGGACATAAACGCACATTCAAAAGATAAGAACAGGGATTGAATCAGTTAACAGACATCAGGATTTGATATCTCTAAGAAGCTTATCAAACTTCTTATAAAGAAGATTGGTAAGGAATCTAAAATAAAGAGGCAGCGAGGAGAAATTAAATAAAAAAACTTTCAGGCCTTAAAAGTCTAAAATAAAAATCATGCCGGAACGAGGGAAAAAGCTCATGTAGCCTGGAAGTCCTGGAAATTATACGGGAGTGAAAAATCAGAGAACTTTTGAGAATTCGAATATATAGACCGCAGACAAAGCGCCTTGTTTGTTCAAATGACGAAAAGCACTAAAGAGCAAAGCAGTTTTTGAGCTATCAAAGAAGCTGCTAAAGGACTTGCATCTTATTAAAGCTGGCAAGAGTTAAAAATCAGACGGAAGGTGTTTCAGCTCTTTGCATCCTGAAATGCACAAGTGCCACGTCAATGAGAAGAAAGAGCAGCATTCAATAGACTCAAAAGAATATTTAAGCAATAAAGTTGTAAATATATTAGAATCAGGACATCGTTTTGCCTGAAAGCGGAGCAAATCAATGAATAAAGTCATTGAAAATGGCCAGATTCACAAAACGATGAAATATATGAGCAAACAACACTTAATAATTGATACATAAATATTATAAGAGGCTATCAAAAGTATTTAATAAGCTTTCCTAACAAAATTTATTAAGAAGATACTTAAGGCGCTCTGAGTTATTCAGAAAAGGTAAAGCATAAAAGCGGAAAGGATGATCAGGGATGGCATTCATGATGCTTGGCAAATGAGGAAAATCCGGGGGAATTTAAATATGTAATATTTAATTAACTGAAGAGGCGATATTTTAGACCGCTATATAAATAAATAAAATAATTATTTTATTAGGCCGATTTGCAACACGAATTAACAAAGTTATCTTTTTACATGAATAATTTAACAGTTGCGCAAATGATAAAACGATGGTACGAGAGAATAAAGCTTGCAAAAATTTTGCTTGATTCTTTCTTTTCAGGATGTTAAAATAAAGTTGTACTCGGAAATGAAGAGTAGAAAACTTACCACAAGGAGGAAGGATATGTGCATTTTAAAAGACAAACTCAGTTACATACCTGCCTTGCGTGGTAAATCCCTTTCAAAAAATAATTCTACTTCTTCCAGGAGGCAGTGCAGCTCACTTCAGACCTGTAGCGAATTACGTACAACTCTTCCTTATAATTCTTCTAATGGCTCATCTTTCGCTGAAGGGTCTGAAGGGCTTGCTTTTAATTCTGCTCCTTATGATTTCCTAGATAATATTTCCCTGAGTCTTGACGGTCAGATAAAAAGGGATTTCGGTGATAAAGCTAAAAACATTTCATCCATTGCCAAAGTAAGGGTTGTATCAAATACAACTTGTGACAACCTGCTTAGTCAGATTCTCCTTTCTCCGTATTCATCATTCTTTGAATCTTTTGATCTTGACGGATTCTTCTCATCCCTGGATCTTGAAAAGGTTCGCTCTTTCATCTTCAAGCATTCAACAACTGCCTGTTCCTTTATCTCAAGGGTTCCAGACATTGATCTCAGGAACAGAGCAATTGTTGACGTGCGGTCCAAGGTAAATGAGCTGGCTATGTCCACAGATGACTCATTGCATCCAGAAATCTGGAAGATGCTGAATCTGATGAGTCTCATGTACTATGCCAATGCTATCCAGTTCTTAGTAAGCAAGGGTGCCTATTCTTCCTGCTATGCATGTCAGCTTTTCGATAATGCAAATTGTTGCAAGGAGATTTTCTTATCCTTCTCCAGGGAGGTTTCCTGAGAGGCTTTCATACTGGAAAGCGCAAGTTGATTATGAATGAAACAGCGCAACTGAAGCGCAAGTTTTTCTGGGGTGTGTGGATTCCTGATTCGTCGGGAATCCCACAATTTTTACTCCCTTTTTCACCGGGCATTATAATCTCTAGTTCATCGCTCTGCAGATTGCGGTCTATAATTATTCAAGAAAGATTTTTGAGCATCGTTTCCTGAGGCTTTTCTTTTCTATGGGAGCATAATTCATCAGCAGGGCAGATTGTGATTTCACTTAAAGCTCTAAAAATGGAAGCGTGATTATATTCTCTTCGGGCAAGATTGGAGGAG
This sequence comes from uncultured Spirochaetaceae bacterium, assembly GCA_964534915.1. Classification (GTDB taxonomy): domain Bacteria; phylum Spirochaetota; class Spirochaetia; order Sphaerochaetales; family Sphaerochaetaceae; genus Ornithospirochaeta. Next base: position 2,757 of record CAZHQL010000031.1, read on the forward strand.
TTCATAAGAGAGGACAGAGAATATACGATGGCGGGGATATTGATATTTTCTAAGCATATTGTTGCATTGCTATGGAAGGCTAGTTAAAGACTGGGGAGAGTAGAGCATTATTATTTAACTATTACATCCGAAATAGGAATAAAAGATAGTAACAATTTTTACTCTGTCCTTGTGAAGATTAAAGAGTTTGAATGCGTATGCATGTTCATGGCAGCTTCTGCCATGACAGCATCCTTTTTTCTGATGTACTCGTAGATTCTTTCAAATGATGCACCTATTTCATTTCTGTCTTCCTCTTTGTAATTGATTATTACCCAGAAGTAGAAGATGTCTGAAAAACTCTTATTCAGGGCAGAGTAGAGGAAATTGTGTGTTGAACAGAAGATTGCATCGTAGAATTCTATGTAGGCAGATGCAAAGTGCTCTCTTGTCTTGCATCTCATCAGCTTATCCAATGCGTCTTTCATCCTCTCTAGATCTTTCTCTGTCCTGTTCTGCGCAGCGAGGGCCGCACATTTTCCTTCGTTTATAATTCTGAGTTCATCAAACATCTTTATGCTTTCTTTAGTAGGGGAAGCTTTCATAACAGTCAGGATAGCTTCAATAGTGCAGGACGTTGGATGAGCTTTCCAGTCAGCAACGAGAGTCCTTGCTCTTGGATATGTGACAATGAGGCCATCCTTTTCAAGGCATTTAAAAACAGCATTTGCAACGCTCTTGCTGATGCTCTCATCC
>CAZHQL010000031.1:3591-7729 GCA_964534915.1 uncultured Spirochaetaceae bacterium
CTTTTCAAGGCATTTAAAAACAGCATTTGCAACGCTCTTGCTGATGCTCTCATCCTTTGCAAGCTTTCTCTGCGCAGGCATTGGGTCTCCTGGAAGGAATTCTCCGTTAATTATTTTTATCCTGTATTTGTTAATTATCTTATCGCGTAGTTCCATATTCTGGTCTAAATTTTAAGGGCAGAATAATAATGATTCAAGTTTTTATTGCAAATATTTTGTTTTGTGCTACCATGAGGAAGGTTATGGATATTTTCAGAGCCTGAATTAGTTCTGTCTTGGCAACGATGATAGAGTAAGTGGTTTGGATGATGATTTACACAAGGCTCTGAGTTGTTCCATAAATTCCGTTACTAGCACCCTAGTGGTGTAAGTGGTTGAGAGATTTTACCTGTAAAGGTTTGATGAATCTCAATCCTAGTGCCCATCCCCTTTCCGGCCCAGAATGCACCTCCTCTGGGTCGGTTTTTTATCATCATGTTTTATAGGGGATGAACTCTTCTCTTTTTCTCAATCTGTTTATCTTTAGCCGCTTTTATAATTTTAGTGATTTCCGAAATGTTGAGTGATGATATTTCAATTTTTGAAAATTCAGAGTGCTTTATATTTATCAGCTTAAAGGAATGGAAGAAATGCATAAAAAGCTTATTTCAGGGCCTGCTTCACGCTTTCCATATCTAAGAGAAACGCATTTGCTGTCTTTATGGAATCTTCTCAAGGAGGCTTTTAAAGCCTCTTTGAATGTACATGTTTTCATGAGCTTTTAATCAGAGCAGGCTTATTATCCAAAGGAATCAGAAATCTCCTTTTGCTTTTTAATCTATCCCAGGGCACCTTGGCCCCTGGCTTATTAGAAGACGGGATAAAAGAGATCAGGTCTTTTATGCTGCATCCGCAGAGGAAAAAGCTGTCATAGTGATGAGGAACACTCCTCATCTTTCTTATTAGAGAGAATTCTTCTCTCTTGTTAAAAGCTGATCTGGTACGATAATTTCATCCACAAGATTCTTTCATTGCTCCTTAAAGAGGAGAGAGCTCCTTGTGTTTATATTTTGAAGCTTTAAGTATTATGCCTTATAATCTCACTGAGAGGGAAATATGGATGAGAAAATAAAGGGAAGATTCGGCTTTGGAATCATGAGGCTTCCAAAGATTCAAGAAGAGATAGACTTAGAGCAGACCAGGAGGATGGTTGACTACTTCATCTCCAGCGGCTTTAACTATTTTGATACAGCTCATGGCTATTTGGATAAGAAGAGCGAGCTTATTGTAAAGGAGACTCTAACTTCAAGATATGAGAGATCTGAGTATGTCCTTACAGATAAGCTCACATACCTCTTTTTCAACACAGAAGAGGAAATAAGGCCGCTCTTCTTTTCTCAGCTTGAGCGCTGCGGGGTCTCCTATTTCGACTATTATCTTATCCATACAGTGAGTAAGAATAATATAGAGCACTACAGGAAAACGAAGGCCTTTGAGACTGTGAAGGCCCTTAAGGATGAGGGGTATATAAAGCACATAGGCTTTTCCTTCCATGATATGCCAGACTTCCTTGATGAGCTCTTGAGAGAGTTCCCGTACATGGAAGTCGTGCAGCTCCAGTTCAATTACTTTGACTATGAGAACCCGGCTGTTAGGAGCAGGGAGTGCTATGAAGTTGCCATGCAACATGAAAAGGAAGTGATCGTAATGGAGCCAATAAGGGGAGGAAGCCTTGCATCGATTTCTGAAGAGGCAAGGAATGAAATAGACTCCATCGGCTCAACTCCTGCTGACTTAGCACTCAGGTTTGTTTCCTCCTTTAACGGCGTTCGCATGATCCTCTCAGGCATGAGCACATATGAGCAGGTTGTTGAGAATACATCGACAATGAATGATGAAAGGCCATTAACAAGCGAAGAGGAAAAGGCTATAGCAAATGTTGTAAGCATCATAAACAGCAGGGAGCAAATCCCGTGCACTGATTGCCGCTACTGCATACCAGAGTGCCCCAAGAGTATCCCGATTCCAGATCTCTTTAAATGCTATAACGCTGAAACGCTCATTACATGGGAAAACAGGAAGGCCTACAAGGATGCGACAGAAGGAAAGGGAAAGGCAGGCGAGTGCATCAAATGCGGACTCTGCGAAGCAGCATGCCCCCAGCACATTGAAATACGGAAGTCCTTAGAGCTTGTTAAGGCTAAGTACGAGTGAGCTCACTTCTGATAAAGCGCATTATTACAGAGACTATGTAGTCTGTCTCGCTCTCACTCAGGCGCCTGTTTTTCTCAATTCTGTGCCATTTTTCAAGGCATGAGCGACAGCATGTTGCGCTTGCATGCTGTGCTATGAAAACAGGGTGGCCTTTCATCGGTGTCTGCTTGCCATCATTTGGAATTACAGCTGGTGCAAGGCGCTCTTTTACAAAGGCGTATGCATGCTCCTCTATAGTGCCAAGGCCCTTATCTTCTGCGTAGGCTTTTTCTTTCTCCCCAAGGTGAAAGCGAGAGCGGAATGCCGATGCAGAGAGGCGCTCAGACAGGCTTTCCCATTCACTTTTCCCGATCATACAAGCCTTCCATAAAGCTCATTCAGCTTTCGCATGCGCTCTGCAATCTCCGGTGTGAATGCGCCCTTTTCCATCCTCCATGACCAGTTTACCTCATTGCATGTGGATGGCGTGTTCATGCGCGCATCCTCTCCAAGAGCAAGCAGGTCCTGCATGGTAAAGACAGCCCAGTCAGCGTTGCTCGCTGACACACTTCTTATAAGGGCCCATGGGATATCATCATCAGAAGAGGAGAGCGTGTAGGCCCTTACATATTCCTTTTTTCTCTCAGAAAGATGAGAAAACCATCCCTTTATCGTGTTATTGTCATGCGTGCCTGTGTAGGCAACAAAGCGCTTTGTGTAGTTATGAGGAAGGAAAGAGTTTTCTGCATCGAATGTGCCCTCCGGCCTGAAATTAAAGCCATCTTCAGCAATCTTCATGCCAGGAAAGCCAAACTCAGTGCGCAGTGCAATGACATCATCTGTCATATAGCCAAGGTCCTCAGCGATTATATTGATGCTTCCAAGAGCCTTTCTGATCTCGTTGAAGAACTCTCTTCCGGGGCTCTTGACCCAGACTCCATGCTCAGCAGTCTTTGCATCAGCATCTATCTCATAATAGGATGCAAAGCCCCTGAAGTGGTCAATCCTGATAACATCAACAGTCTCAGAAGTTCTTTTAATCCTTTCTATCCACCACTTGAAGTCAGTTTCTATGTGCTTTTGCCAGTCATAGACAGGGTTTCCCCAGAGCTGGCCTGTTAGAGTGAAACTGTCCGGCGGTACTCCCGATACCTTATTGAACTCTCCCTTTTCATTTCGCTTGAAGAGCTCCGGGTGGCTCCATGTGTCTGCGCTGTCCTTTCCGACGAATATCGGGACATCCCCGATTATCCTGACCTTGTATAGCGATGCTTTTTCCTTAAGAGCCTTCCATTGCTTATCAAAAAGATACTGGAGCGCTATGTATATCTCTATATCCTCTTTCCTTTCTCTTTTTAGCTTTTCAATGGAGGAGGGCGTCCTCTTGCTATAGTCCTCGGGCCATAGCCACCAGCGCGCATCAAGGAATTCATCATAAAGGACCATGAAGAGAGCATAATCAGAGAGCCAGTATTCCTCCCTCTTCAAGAAGGCATTGAAGCTCTCTTTTTCCCTTTGCTCGGCAATAAAGCTCTTTGCAGCCTTTCTTAGAAGCGGCCATTTATATTCAATTACCCTGTTAAAGTCCACTCTGCCTGAAGGAAACTCAGGATAATCCAATACATCCTCATTCCTTAAGTATCCGTCGCTGATGAGAGATTCAATGCTTATCAGGAGCTCGTTCGATGCAAATGAGCTTCTTGGGGAGTAGGGGGAGTTTCCATATCCTGTCGGGTTAAGAGGAAGTATCTGCCACAGTCCTGATCCTGAGTCCCTGACGCGCTCAAGAAAGGAATAAGCTTCGCTTCCAAGGTCCCCGATTCCATACCTTGATGGAAGGCTTGTAATATGCATCAGGATTCCGCATTCTCTTTTGTTGTCCATAGTTCCACGCCCTGTATTTCAGTATCAGGGGGCAAGAAAGGTGCGTCAAGAAAAAGTTCAGGATGCGCACACCTTGAAAGGC
>CAZHQL010000031.1:7829-13864 GCA_964534915.1 uncultured Spirochaetaceae bacterium
TTTTATCGCCGATTTTTTATCACCGGAATCCTTTGCTTCAGCCTCTTCCTCTGCGCCCTTAAGATACATGGTGACAATGGTTCTGGTTAAATCGAGGTTTTCCTCTATTGCCGGTGCAAGGAAGCCCCTGTCCAGACAGGCATCGATTATGCCAGGAAAACCGCTTCCGGCCTTTTCTCCATAGCCGAGGAGATTGAACATCTTCATTATGGTCTTGTTCCTGGGATCAGATACTCCTCCTTGCATCATCTGTGTCTTTCCTACCCTGATGGATCCCGGGTTCTCGTATACAATGGAATCCGTATTCTTTTTTTTCTCTTGCTTTTTGCTGTGTAGTGGGGTAAGTTAAAGGGGTGAGTTAATGGGGTAAGTTAATCAGGAATATGGCCCATCAGGAGGTTATCATGGCTCTGCCGATCAATATCTCAGATCTGATTAACAGACGTGTGATAGAAAGTGCACGCATTGAATATAAAGGGGATTGGAATCCAGAACCAATCTTGCACTCTATCTGTGCGTTTGCAAATGACATAGATAACTGGGGCGGAGGCTACATAATTATCGGCATTGAAGAGGAAGAAGGGATGCCCAGGCTCCCTGTGAAGGGTCTTGATAAAACATCCATCGACCGGATAAATAAGGAGCTCTTGCAAAAGTGTAATCTCCTTGAGCCTCGTTATATCCCGATTGTTGAGCAAACTGTCTATGAAGGTAAGGATATCATAGTTCTATGGGTTCCTGGCGGCCCTGAGCGGCCATATAAGTGTCCCATTGCTTTTGCCTCGGAAAGGGCGAAGAAATCAGAGAAGGCATATTACATCCGTAAGCTTTCAAGCACTATCAGGGCAAATCAGGCAGATGAGAAAGAGCTGTTCATGCTCGCAAGCAATCAGCCCTACGATGACAGGCCGAATCCAGGGGCAAGGATAGAGGACTTGAAACCCAGTCTGATCTCTGAATTCCTTTACGCAGTAAACAGTGATTTATATGAGCGCTCCCTGAACCAGAGTATTTCGGAAACAGCGGCTTCCATGCATTTGCTCGGTGGCCCTTCAGAATGGAAGCGCCCATTAAATGCAGGCCTGATGTTTTTTAACGAGAGGCCTGATGATTTCTTCCCCTATGCCCGCATTGAGGTGGTGGATAAGCCGGATCCTACAGGAAGCGGAATGACGGAAAAGATTTTCTCAGGGCCTCTTGACCGGCAGCTCAGGGATGCACTCAGCTACATCAGAAACTATATCATCAAGGAAAAGGTGCTCAAGCTTCCAAATCAGGCAGAGGCAGTACGCGTTTTCAATCTTCCCTATGCGGCTGTGGAGGAAAGCCTGTCGAACGCGGTCTATCATAAGTCATATCAGATAGGAGAACCGATTACGGTTACGATAACACCGGAGAAGATGGAAATTACCAGTCTCCCAGGGCCCGATCGTACTATTACAAACGATGATCTGCACAATCGCCGTTTAGTTTCCCGGCGCTACCGGAACAGAAGGATAGGGGATTTCTTAAAGGAATTAAAACTAGTTGAAGGACGTAATACAGGAATTCCCACAATCCTTCATGCCATGGAAAGAAATGGCAATGACCCGCCACTCTTTGAAACGGATGAAGAGAGGACATATTTCACGGTGGTATTGCCAATTCATAAAGGATTTCTACGAGAGAAAAAGGACGCAGCACCAAAGAAGAAACAACGGCGCAGCTTGTCAGAGGTTAAGGAAGATGCAGTAACCGCTTTAGAGGAAAACGGGAACCTTTCTACTTCAGAATTGGCAAAAGAGCTCGGGTATACGAAAATAACAGACACCCTTTCAAAGGCATTGAAAGAGTTGAGGGGAGAAAGAATTGTTCGATACTCGGACCCTGAGAAATTACACTCCAGAAACCAGAAGATAGTCTTGCAATAAGAACTGATTCTCCGAAGGCCTTTGCGGGATAAGAACGTCTGCGATGCCTGCTTAAGCTAATTGTCTCTCTGCTATAAGTACGGAGAATGAAAGAATGATTTGAAATCTCCGTACTTATCTTGTATATTATAGACATGATTGAACGACTTATAGAGCCATCAATACATCGTGCGATGGAGACATATCCATCGGTTACGCTCTTTGGTCCCAGGCAGTGTGGCAAGACTACGCTTGCAAGGGCCACCTTCCCTGAATTCTCATATGCGAATCTTGAGGACTTCAGAACAAGGGAGTTAGCACTATCCGATCCGGATGAGTTTTTCCATGTTTATCCGGAGCCGGTCATAATCGATGAGATACAGCGTGTACCAGAGCTGTTGAGCGCTATCCAGTACAGGATTGATGAGAGAAAGATGAAAGGACAGTACCTTATCACAGGAAGCCGTCAGATTGCTTTGAAAAGCTCAATAGCCCAGTCTCTTGCAGGAAGGACGGCTGTGCTTCACATGCTGCCCCTTTCCCTGAAGGAGCTCTCAGCAGCAGGCATAAGGCTTGAAAGGGAAGAGCAGATACTCTCTGGCGGTATGCCGTTTCTCTATAAGGAGGAAGGCATAGAACCATCAAGATACTATTCTGACTATATAGACACGTACGTCACTCGTGATATCGCCAGCATGGATAAAATCCATGACATGAGCTCCTTTATGCGCTTTTTACATCTGCTTGCAGGGAGAACAGGGCAGCTTGTCAACGCCTCATCCCTTGCAGCAGACTCGGGCGTTACGAGCACCACGATTAAATCCTGGATATCCCTTCTTGAGGCATCACATCTCATATACATCTTGAGACCATGGTATACATCAAGGACAAGTCAGGTTGTAAAGACACCGAAGATCTATTTCACTGATACAGGAGTTGCCTGCTTTTTGCTTGGAATAACAAGGCCTGAGCAGGTTCTCCGTGATCCTCTCTACGGGAGCCTCTTTGAGAACATGGTCGTCATTGAGGCTCTCAAGGCCCGATGCGATTCATATGTTGCTGCTGAGAATCTTTACTTCTATCGCACAGGAAACGGCACTGAGATTAATTTAATCCTCGAGAGGAAGGATGAGAGGAATCTTTTTGAGATAAAGGGTGGACAGGCCCTAGACGGTACATATCTGAGGGCCATGAAGGCATTTTCCCAGAAGCATGGGGATAATCGGATGCATGTAATATTCTCGGGCCAGGGCTGCAGATATCTTGATGCAGACTTTATAAACTATATGGACACGTATGACCTTTTCCGTGAGGAAGATGAGCCATACCGGATCAGCTTCACTAGGAATGAGGAATGAGGCAGAGGCGCTATGGTATGATTGATGAAAGGCTTTCGGAAGAATGGTTGAAGGGTGATTGATTATGGCAACAGGTATCAGGGCTAAAAACAGCAACAAGCACATAAAAATGCCAGTATCGGTATCTTATGAGGGGAAAAAGCCTGAAGAAAGCATAATGTCCCGGAAAGGGGCGGATTTTTCAGTCGTGCGGTCCATAAATGGAAGCGGTAAGAATATGCTTTTCTATGCTGATAACCTTGACGTACTCCTGTATTTGCTGAATAACGGCTACAGAGGAAAAGTCTCCCTGATCTATATAGACCCGCCGTTTTCCACCTCTTCTGATTTCATAAACAGAAAACAGGAACATGCCTACAGTGATAATCTGTGCGGCGCTGAATATGTGGAGTTCTTAAGAGAGCGCTTAATCCTGATGCGCGAGATATTATCAGATAATGGCTCTGTGTATCTTCACCTGGATAACAAGATGGCCTTTACCATGAAGCTTGTAATGGATGAAATCTTTGGCGAGAATAACTTTCGTGCATTCATAACGCGGAAAAAATGCAGTACGAAGAATTACACAAATAAAACCTATGGTAATATATCTGATTACATCATGTTCTATTCTAAAGGGCCTGAATATGTCTGGAACCGTCCTTATGAGGCATGGGAAATGGATAGAATGATTGAAGAATACCCGTGCATTGATGAAAATGGAAGAAGATACAAAAAGGTTCCTCTTCATGCGCCGGGGGCCCGTAACGGCGAAAGCGGAAAAGAGTGGCGAGGAAAAATGCCTCCTGCCGGCAAGCACTGGCAATATACTCCAGAGAAGCTGGATGAACTTGATGCAGAGGGCCAAATATACTGGAGTTCTTCGGGGAACCCGCGCAGGAAGGTCTATTGTAATCCTTCGAGGGGGATTCCTCTGCAGGATATCTGGTTGAACTACAGGGACTCTGTCAATCAAGCACAGAAGACTACGGGCTATCCCACAGAAAAGAATTATGAAATGCTGAAGATGATTGTCAGTGCTTCCTCAAATCCTGGAGACATAGTTCTGGATTGCTTTGCCGGAAGCGGTACGACACTGGGAGCAGCATTTGAATATAACAGAATGTGGATAGGTGCAGATAACAGCGCAGAAAGCATAAAGGCTATCCTGAAGCGTTTCACATCCGGCCTTGATATCTATGGGGATTATGTCTCATTCCCCTCTGATAGCAAGCAGCTCTCTTCAGGCTTTGAGAACAAGTGCCCTTTTACTGTTCTTACAACAGAAAAGCTGAAAGCTGAAATTGAAGAAATCTGTGGAGCAGAAGCGGGGGATGAAAATGTCAAAGTCAGTAATGCTTGAGAATTTCATATAGTTAAGGAAATTGGAATTCGTTAGTTGGTTATTGATAATCCTTTAGCTTATCGATTAGCTGATGAATTAACAGGGTTAGATTTTCTTTGGAATCAAATGCACTTGGCGGAATATCCTCTTGAGAGTCATAGAAAAGCTGGCCAACAGGAACATCAAGGGCCAAAGCAATTTTCTCTATTGTCGTGAGAGTTGGATTTCTGTTGCCTGTTTCGATTTCACCTATTAACCCGGAAGAAAGGTCTGCCATCTCAGCAAGCATCAACTGGCTAATGCCCTTGCTTTTCCTTATTGCCTTCAGATTCTCTATAAAAATCTCTTTTGCTACACGCATAAGGTAATGATAAGGACAAAGCTGAAATTATACGCTCGACAATAGTGAGGGCCCTCACTATAATACCAATATAAAACCTGTGATGCGGAAGCATTGACAGAGCTTCGCTTGAATCATCAAGAAGTTGTTGTTTACCGGCTGTTTTTAAAAATAACGGGCTATATTAAATGCAGGAAGAGAAAAAGATAGAAAAGAAAGAGGTAAATATGGGAGAGGGCGAAATTCAGAATACAGAGTGGAATAATCTGGATGAAATTGCAGAAGACGATATCAAAAAGAGTAAAAGAGCAACAAAGATCTATTTGATTTTGCTGTGGTGCGCAGTTCTGGTTACGGTTGCTACATTTATCGCAATCGGCATCTTCGCAAGAGGTTTTATGGTCTGGGACAGCACTCTATCTGAATTCCGCGTCAGTGCGGAGACTGAAAAGGCAACCTTTATACAACACATGGAGGAACTAAGGGTAGCCGAAGAAGAAACTATATCAGTGCTTTCCGCGCAAAGAACCCAGCTTAACAGTGAAGTTGATACCATGGCAAAAAGGCTTGAGGCTTTGCATCTTGAGACAGAAAGGGCAGAAGAGCTTCAAAGTGCAAATAACACACTGGAGCTGAGGCGGCAGGGCCTTGAAGATACAAATGCACAGCTTCAGGAAGAGAACAACGTAATCGCTACGGAAAATAGCCGCCTTTCAGGTCTGAATGCAAGCTATACCCAGCGCAATGCGGAGGCAGAAAGCGAGTATGCTTCCTTGCAGGAACAAATCGCAACCAGCAGGGAGCAGATCAGCATCTACTCTGCAAGACTCGCAGATCTGAGAGAGGAGGAGAGTGAGCTGACTGCGGCCGTTGAAAGTCTTCAGTCCCGTGAAAACGCCCTGAATGCTTCTGTTGTTTCTCTTTCTAACGAGAACTCTTCTCTTACCGCATCAAGAGACTCTCTTAATGCAGAAATAACAGCTCTGGGAGGCACTCGTGATATCCTTCAGAGCGACATCAATGCTATGACCAGCCGTAAAAACGAGCTTATAAGCGCAATAGAGTCAAACAGCCAGGCAGAAGCCACACTTGCATCAACCACAGTAGCAGTTTAAAATGCCAAA
>CAZHQL010000032.1:0-11270 GCA_964534915.1 uncultured Spirochaetaceae bacterium
GAGTTTAGGACTTTGACCGCATAAAAATACCCCAAAATCTTGAATTACGAGCCGGAAGAGCATATTTCCCGGCTTTTTCTTTTGTTAAAAATTAGATGCTGTGCAGATTTATGAAATTCTCCTGGGCTAAGGAAATTGAAAAGACTCTTAATAAGGAAGTCTGCCTGGATACTTCAATAGTTGCCTCCATGATTACACAGCTTTCAGAGAAGGAGCTTGACCGGATCGCATGGATAAATAAGCCGGATTACACTCTTCTGATGAAAGATGCAGAAACTATTTGCACTGACATGCTCTCTGAAGGCTGGAATACATTATACAGAGAACAGGAGTCTGACTAAAAAAGGGAAGGCACTTACACCCTCCCAAGTATATTTAATCCTGACGCATCAGAACGTCAGGCCAAAGCGCAGACCGGCTGAATGCACATGAGCATTTCCAAAGAAAAACTTATAGCTGTATGAGAGTCCTATGTGGAACATCGGCCCCAGGTACTGATCAAGTGTTACCCCGCCAAGAAGGTATGAACCAAAGTCATATCCTCCTATCTGGAACAGCTCAGCAGGTGTATTGAAGCCTGTAAGACCTGCTCCGAGAAGCAGAGTAAGGTCTGTGCTCTCTGCAATTATGAAGCTCATTGCAAGCGAAAGATCAAGATATGCGCCGAGGCTGGAGAAAGAAAAGCTTTCGCTGAATATTCCAAAGAGGTTCGCAGCGCTGCTTGTAGAGCCTGCGTTTACGCGCGCGCCAAGGCCGAACCAGTAAGATGGCGAGTAGATGTTCTTGAAATCCAGGCTCAGGCCGAGGTAGGGAAAGGCACTGAAGTCTTCTCCCATCAGGATGTCAGCACCTGCGGCCATATCGAGTGCAAACTCGAAGTTCCTGTTTCTCCTTGGCTCTGAAGAGCCTACGATGCTGATTGTCCTCTCCTGCTCTGCATCAGCATCACTTTCTGCTGCCTCAGCTACGTATGTTGCAATTGCAGAAGGACTCCATGTGAGTCCGTCAACAGAGAGCTGGACATATAGCGTAGTGTTGTTCGGAACGCTATCCAGGCTCAGGCTTCTGACATCAGAAGAGACGTATGTCCAGTTATCTCCCTGGTCGGTATCAAACTGATACCTGAAGCCGTATGTATTGCGATACGGGCTGGACCATGTCCATGTGACTGCACCGAAGGCAGAAAATGCAACTGACAAGACAATGAGAAAGACTGATAATTTTTTCACTTCTCCTCTTCTCCTTTCTCTCCTTCTCCATCCATCCTTGTCGGCATGAACCTCCTGAGGAACGAACCGCTTGACTTTCCTGTAAGGTAGAAATATCCGAAGAAGGAAAAGATTATGGACCCCAGGAACGTTACCGCCAGGTCCTTCATTGTGTCATATAATCCGATATCCAGATAACCGCCAAGCGCTAAGGCCTCGCCATTAATCACGACATCACCTATATTCCACACATGGAATACCCTGTTGAGGTTTTCGGGGTCCAGGCTTACCGAGTGTATTGCATTGACAACAGTATCCTTCTGCATATCCGTAAAGAGAAGATAATCTGCAGTGCACTCGAAGAACTCCCAGACAACTCCGATGAGCATCGAGAAAGAAAGCGAGAAGATGCATACGAAGAACGGCGAGAGGCTGACCTTTTTCGAGCTCCTGTTGAGAATCTCAACAAGGGAAAAGCCGATTGCAGCCATTAAAAATCCCGTTACGGTGTGAAGCGCAGTATCCCATCCCTTATAGCGCGTATAGTATGCGCTAATCTCCCCGAGGATCTCAGCTGAGAATATGAAAACCAGGATGATTATCTCAAGCGTGCTCGGGATATCCACCTTCAGACGGCGCTCCACGAAGCTTGGAATCATGAAGAGAACGAGCGTGAGGATGCATAAAAATACGTTTTCGTAATTGCGGTTAAAGAACTGAAGGATCATGACGGCAAATACTATGATTCTTAAAAGAACATAGACAATGACAACGCCGGGTTCCCTTTTTGCCTTCTCCCTCAGGCTCTCGTGTTTATTCCCTTTATCCGTAAGGTTATATTTCCTCTTCATACAAGAATAAGATATACGATTTCAAGGCTATTTTCTACAGAAATATTTCTTTCACAAGGCCGGAACAGGGCCACTGGAAAAGACTTCCAAAGGCCCTCTTTTCCTCTTCTCAAGCCTTCATCTTCAGCTTCAAATGCAATATAATCGTGGTGCATACGGGAGGAGTAATATGTCTGACACAGTGAAAGACTACATAAAGTTCATTTCAGAGAACAAGACTGAAAGGGAGTGCGTGAAGAGCGCAATAGCACTTGCAGAGAAAAGCGGATACAAGAATATTGAAAAGACCGGGGCGCTCAGTGCCGGAGACAAGGTATACATGAGCATCTATGGCAAGTCCCTTGTTCTGTTTGAAATCGGGTCTGAGCCCATCGAAAATGGAATGAACATACTATGTGCCCATTTAGACAGCCCCAGGCTGGATCTGAAGATGAGACCCCTTTATGAAAAGAACGGAATCGTGTACCTGGACACTCACTACTACGGGGGAATCAAGAAATATCAGTGGGTTACGATTCCTCTTGCGATGCATGGCATTGTAGCAAAGAAGGATGGGGATGTAGTTGAGATTAAAATGGGAGAAGAGGATGATGATTACACATTCGCAATCTCTGACATCCTTCCCCACATGGCCCAGGAGCAGATGAAGAAAGCCGCAAGTGAGTTCATCCCGGGAGAGAACCTTGATCTGGTAGTTGCCCTTAACAGGGAGGAAAAGAAAGGAGAGGGAAAGAATGCAGTCCTTGCTCTTTTAAAGGATAAGTACGGAATCACGGAGGAAGACTTTCTCTCTGCTGAGATTGAAGTCGTTCCGGCAGGAAAGGCCAAATACCTGGGCCTGAGGAAGGACATGGTCCTCGGCTATGGCCAGGATGACAGGATCTGTGCCTACACGAGCCTTGCAGCCCTTCTTGAGCACGAGGGAGCAAGGAGAACCTGCTGCTGCCTCTTAGTGGACAAGGAGGAAATCGGATCTGTCGGTGCAACAGGCATGGACAGCCTGCTTCTTGAGAATGCGCTCTCAGAAGTCCTTTCACGCCTCGGCATTTATGACCAGATAAAAGCCAGGAGGGCACTTAAGAACTCGTACATGCTCTCAAGCGATGTAAACAGCGCACTCGATCCTCTTAATATGGATCTCTACGATGAGGACAACTCATCTAAGCTCGGCGGCGGAGTCGTATTCAACAAGTACATGGGATCTCGCGGCAAGAGAAGCTCAAACGATGCAAACGCAGAGTACATTGCAAAGCTCAGGAAGACACTCGATGAGAAGAAAGTGACATACCAGATGGCTGATTTCTCCAAAGTAGATGTCGGAGGCGGCGGAACAATTGCCAAGTTCGCAGCCTGGTATGGCATGAATGTAATAGACTCAGGCGTTGCGGTTTTAAGCATGCATGCGCCATACGAGATAACATCCTCATTCGACATTGAGACAGCAAAGGACTGCTACTCAGCGTTTCTGGATATCGAGTAGACTACTCTTTTATTGCACCGCCCCGGCCTAAGAGCAGGCCAAGTGAGTCTTTTATGATCATGTGGTACTTCTCCTTATTGTTTGCACTGTAGTAGCAGTACCATGTGTTCTCACTTTCCATGTATTTTAACTCTGCTGCTGTAATTGCCCTGCTTGCAAAGCCCTCGGAGCTCTGGCTGTGCATGACGCGGACAAAGCTGAAATTAATGCCGTCAGTACTTTTAAGAAGAAGCATTACGGACCTCGATCTGTCCTTTTGCTTATCGTAAAAATATGCGCACTCTACTGCAAAAAGCGCATCAGAGCACGGGTAAATCCTCACCGATCCTGTTGCAAGGGAGCGGTAAGCAGAGTCAGGATCTGCATCCAGTATGGGCCTATCGCACAGCTTGTATGGCCCTTCTATGAGCGCAGAGGAAGCCATTAAAAGCCTTGCTGAAGACTTCTCTCCTGTGTCACTCATACAGCACTCCCCTGCTCCAAAATAGAGAAGGTACCTTCCTTTCCAGAAGACTATGCAGGGCCTTGATGCGCGGCATGGGCCCATGCGGTATGAAGAAAGGGAAATTTCTGAAGAGTCCAGTATCATCTTCTCCTTTGTCCATGATTTAAGGTCCTCTGAAGATGAGATGAATATCCTGCTTGCATTTTTAGTCACATCCTTTTTGTTCTTCTTGATTCCATGGCGCTCAAAGAGCATGTAGTATTTCTCTCCCCCCTTATATATGAAGGGATAGTGAGCGCGGAAAAAGACTATAGCATCCTTCATTTCCCACTTGATGCCGCTTGTGGACGTGTAGTGCTGGATGCCCATGCATGAATGACTGAAGAGATGATAGATGCCATCAGGACTTTCATGCGGAAGCAGTATTGCAGGGTCACTAAGGCCTGGAAGGTACCATTTGCCCTTTGAAATACAGCTGTCGCTGAGCGAGTACCAGGAAGCTCTCTCTAAAAGATGGGACGAATATGCCTTCATCAGTCCATCTTGTTCCTTCTGTTTCTTTTGGGCGTGAAAATGGGATCAAGCTTTTCTTCAAGGCCGAACCTGGCTGTTGCCCACTTAACGAGCTTCGAATAGGTTAAGAACGAGAGTACTATCGAGAGAAGGAATACAAGAATTATTCCGATGCTGTATACATTCGCACTCTCAATGGGAAGAAGACCAAGTATTATTATTCCCAATAACAAGAACAAAAAGAGCAGGACCATGTTCAGAACGGTTGCGCCTGCCATGAAGATTATTGAATTCGTTTTCTTGCTCATGCTTTCTATTTAAACTCCTTATTTTCCTTTTTTCTCATTGCCTCTTTCACTTCCCGCCTTGCAGAAAACATGGAAATGAGCAAGAGGATTGCCGAGACTACAACGGATGCATCTGCAATATTATAGGTTGGAAACCTCTCCATTCCAAATATGCCATATGTTTTCATGCTGATGAAATCTACTACGCTCATGCCGCGGAATATCCTGTCGATGAGGTTTCCAATGCCACCGCCTGCAAAGCCTGCGAGAGCATATTTCTGAAAAAGCGAAAGAGAGATATCATCCTTGATAATGTAATACGAGATGTATGAAACAAGCAGAATGGGAAGCGCGATGAAAAGAATGATCTTCAGCGGCATTTGAAGACCTGATCCCATTGAGAACGCAACTGCATCGTTTCTTACGTGGACTATCCAGAGAAAGTCGCCAAAGAGTCGCCATTTAATGGAATTAAGAGGTATGAATGCATCCACCAGGGCCTTTGTCACCTGATCGGCTGCAATGATAAAGAAAGAGAGCAGAAAGGGCTTTAGTCTCTTGATCATAGACAAGTCTCAGCATCGATGAAGAAGCTCTCAATGCCGATCTCCTTTTCTGTATAGCGCATTAGAGCCTGTGGTCCGAAGACTTCGCTCCGGTAGTGCCCGCCAGCAATCATATTCATGTTGTTCTCTTTCACGCTGTAGTAGTCTGAGTGCTCTGCCTCCCCCGTTATATAGCAGTCAAGGCCCTCTATGATTGCATCCTTTACATCTCCTGATGCTCCTCCGCTTACGATTGCCACGCTCTCAATTAAATCAGGGCCGAATGTTATCATTTTAAGGCCATGCTCTATATCAAAATCAAGGATGCGCGCAATCTCGGGCGCAGTCATTGCAAAGGGAAGCTTTCCCTTAAAGCCCACGCTCTTTCCCATGAATTCTCCAAAGGGATCGAACGAGCTCATGCCGAGGCGGAGCGCCATCTGCGCATTGTTTCCAAACACAGGGTGCGCATCAAGTGGAAGGTGGCATGCAAAAAGGCCCATATCAGCATCAAGAGCTCTCTTTACCCTGTTATAGTGCGCTCCGTTTATTGCAACAGGAGAGCCCCAGAAGAGGCCATGGTGTACGAATAATAAATCTGCGCCAGCATCCGCTGCTGCTGAGATTGTATCGAGCGCTGCATCAACTGCGAATGCAACCTTCTTTATCTCCTTATTGCTCATGCTGATCTGAAGGCCATTCAAGGAGATATCCTTATAGGAACCGATATCGAGGAGGTCATGATAATGCTTTACAAGCTCGTCTCTTGTCATAGCTTCTGATTATAGCCTCAAACGTTGACAGATAACAGCCTTGCTTTTACATTATTTGTCATGGTCAAGGAAATATCCAAGGAAGACCTGGTCCTTGAGTTTGAGGACCTGGACTATAAGAGCATAGATGCAAGCGATGAGATTGTCGGTCAGGAAAGGGCGCTCGAGACACTACGCCTTGGCTTCAGGGTGGACCGTCCCGGCTATAACATATATGTGTCAGGCGATGAAGCAACTGCCAGGATGAGCAGCGTAAAGCGCGAGATAGCAAAGATGGATGAGTGCGTCTCTGCTCTCTTCGATGTCGCCTATGCCTATAACGGAAAGAGCACCCGATGCCCGCTCTGCCTTATTTTCCCTGCAGGAAGGGCTGAAGAGTTTGAAAAGAGCCTTCATGAATTAAGGGACAAAAAGATTACAAAAGAAGAGCTTTTAGCATCCTATCCCTCTCCTAAGATAAAGCATTTTGTAGAAAATCTGCCGCCAGCAGAAGAAAAAGAGAGTGCATATGATATAAACATAGTGTTAAACAGGAAGGGCTCCTCACGGCGGCCCCTTGTGATAGAATCCCATCCCTCGCACGATGCCCTCTTCGGCTTTGCTGATAAGGACATAAAGGATGCGCACCTTGCATACAATATTGGAAGCTACCAGATGGCAGCCGGAGGTTTCTTAGTGCTCAGCGCTGAGGAAGTCCTTGCAGAAAAAGGACTCTGGACGACGCTCAAGCGCTATATGAACATGAGCGAGGAGGCCATGACGAGCACGGCAGTGCAGGGAGAGATCATAGGATCGATAAGGCCATACCCCATTGCAAGGCGCACAAAGGTAATACTGATCGGAAGTGAAGATACATACGACATGCTTGCAGAAAAGGATGAGCAGTTCCTGCGCCTTTTCAAGATCTGTCCTGAGTTTGACTACCAGATGGAAAGAAACGAAAAGAACATCGCAGGTACGATTGCATACCTCAAGCGCAATGGAAAGAACCTTCTTCCCCTTGAGAACTCTGCATACCAGGAAATCCTCCGCTACTCATCATGGTACAGTGAGAACAAGGGCATGCTGACAACCCAGCTCTCAATTTTAGGAGACCTTGAAGAGGAAGCAGACTTAGAGGCCAGGAGAAAGAAAAAGAGCGTAATAGACGGGGATGCTGTAAAGGATGCGCTTCTGAAGCGAAGCGAAATGGCAAGCCTCACAGAAGACAGGATAAACCGCGAGATCAAGGACGGGGAGATTCTTATAAGCCTTGAAGGAAAATTAGTCGGCACCTTAAACGGCCTTGCAGTAATAGACAGGGGCCTTGCATCCTTTGGAACGCCCACAGTAATAAGTGCAACAGCAGCGCCGGGAAATGAGGGAATCATAAACATCGAGCATGAGGCAGGGCTCTCAGGAGGAATACACGACAAGGGCCTTTTAATACTCGAAGGATACCTCCGGCACCGCTATGCAAAGACATTCCCCTTAAGCCTCTATGCAGGAATCTGCTTTGAGCAGAGCTATGGGGAAGTTGACGGGGACTCGGCAAGCTCAGCTGAGCTCTTTGCACTTCTGTCTGCTATCGGGGATGTTCCGCTAAGGCAGGATATAGCAGTGACAGGATCTGTAAACCAGATGGGAAAACTGCAGCCTGTGGGCGCAATAAATGAAAAGATTGAAGGCTTTTACAACGCATGCAGGACATCGGGCCTCACTGGCAAGCAGGGGGTCATAATCCCCATGCAGAACATACAGAGCCTGATCCTTTCCTACGAGATTGAGGACATGATAAACAAAAACATGTTCCATATCTATGCAATAAACACAATCGATGAGGGAATGGAGATACTCTCAGAAAGGAAAGCCGGAGAAAGGGGTGCAAAGGGCCTCTTTCCCCTTGGAAGCGTAAACCGCGCTGTTGAGGACGGGCTTAAACGCCTTTACTCTTCATCTCAGAAGAATTAGCCCACACAGAGAGCATGATTGCAGCAGCGGAAGCTACATTTATGCTTCCCTTCGCACCATACTGCCTGATTGAAACCCTCCCAAGGCTTTTCTCTGCTAAAGAGAGAGCAGAAGGGCTCACCCCTGACTCCTCATTTCCTATTATGCAGATTCCAGAAAGAGGAAAGTCAAATTCCCTTATGTCCACTCCCCCAACTTCAAGTGCAAACACAGGAACATCAAGATTCATCTCCTCAAGCTCTGAAAATGAGTACTCGATGGCCTCAACAGCGCCCTTGCTGCTCTTAAGTGCCCTTCTGTGCTCAGGATCTGCAGAGCCCGGGCGTATAATAATCTTCTCTACCCCGAATGCCTCTGCTGAGCGGAATATGGAGCCGACGTTGAAGGGGCTCCTGATTGAATCAAGATAAAGCATGTGAGGAAAGACAGTGCATCTCTCTCTGTCAAGCTTTCCATCATCTGTTACAAGATCCCAGTCCGCAGGACTTTCCCCGAGTGCATTCAGAGCAAGGTAGTAAATATCATCAAAGCGGGAACGAGTGTAGAGATACTCAGCCTTAGCACCATCATCTGGAGATAAAAGCGTCAGAAGATGATTAAAGATCTCTTCTTTTTCATCACAGGAATCTCCCCTCTCAATTAAATGAAAGACTTCCCCGCACTTTCTTATCTGAGCTCTCTCTTTAAGGCTCTTGATCTTCTTCAGTCTTATCATCTGTGTCCCTCTTGTAAAAAAGAAGTACGAACTCCCCTTTTATGCTGCTTCTCTCTTCAAGGCTTTTAATAATATCGGATAGGCTTGCCTTCCTGATCTCCTCAAACTGCTTTGTCATCTCCCTGCCCATTACGCAGCAAAGCGTGGAATCTATTTGCTCAGCTTCCTTAAGAGTCTTCAGGACCCTGAACGGGGACTCATAGATAATGAAGGCCTCTTCTCTCTCAGCAAGCTCAGCAAGCCTCTTCTTTCTTTTCCCGCTCTTCGGCGAAAGAAAGCCCTCGAAGGTAAAGGCCTTTCCAATCCTTCCTGCTGCGCTTATCAGGGTTACAAATGCTGAAGGCCCCGGGATGGGGATGATATCATGATCTGAGTTATTTCTGATGTAGTCTGCAAGAACACTCCCCGGGTCACTGATTCCAGGAGTTCCTGCATCAGAGCAGTATGCAACACTCAAGCCCTCATCAAGCATCTCCAGTATTCCCTTGCTGCTTTCTCTTTCATTGTATGAGTGCGTGGCAATAAGGCGCTTTTTAATCTCATAATGATTGAGCATTATGGCAGTGTGCCTTGTATCCTCACATGCAATGACATCAACCTCTTTAAGAACTTTCAGTGCCCTGAGCGTTATGTCATCAAGGTTGCCTATCGGAGTTGCTACGATAAAGAGTTTACTCATAGCAATTAGTCTATACGGAAAGAAGAGAGAAAAAAAGGGGCCCTCTCCTGCAAAGCCTTGGAAGAAGGGACAGGACCGTAAAGAGACAAGAGAGTGCTCAAATCTGAGTAAAGGGGTAACAAGAAGCAGAAAAAAACAATCACATGCAATAAAACAGAAATCGGGAATGAACTACATGAGTCTCCCTCTGACAAACGCATTGGATTTAATCTGTATTTCCGCATTTGGAATATTACATTTGCAGAACCAATAGAAAATTACCCTATCTGGACCCCTGACGCATCAGAAACGATGTCAGGGCTCAAACATAAACAGGGGTAAAATATGGCTCTTCCTCTTCGTCCTTATCGGAATCTTCTGCTTCTGCTTCATCTGAATCACTTTTGCTCACAAGCTTTCCGTCCCACATATAGCTTATGCCAAGAGCATTGAATATCATCCTCTGTTCTTTCGTCGGAGCAGTGTACGCGTCCTTGTACTTATGGCTGAATGAGCACTTGCCGTAAGTTGATGAATAGCGAAGGAATTCCTTCCAGTTCCACCCTTTCCTCTTCTTTTCAGGGATTGCATTCACAATCGCGCTTAAGCGTACAGCGACAATTACAGAGATTATTAAAAGGAAGATGCGGCCGAAAAAGGTTATGTCATTGCATCTTCCTGTTCTGTCCTCTGTGAGAGTGTTCTTCAATTGATTAAAAATAAGCCCGGCTTCTTTGCACTGCCTGTATGCAGAAAGTGCCTTTGCAGCATCCCTTTCAGAGTTAGAGATTATAACCCAGCAGCACGACTGCCCAGATCGGAATGCATCAACAGCCTCCCGGTTTATGCTTACCTTCCTTCCCCCTTTCGGAGTTTCTTTTAGCGTGATGTATTTCTCTGCAAAGGATGAATCGGAGGCTCTGAGCGTCTTTCCGTCGCTCAGGGTATCGCAGCATCGCTTAACCCTTCTTAAAAGCTCTGCCTCGGCTCTATGCTTCTTTGACGCATCATAGTAGACATGTTTCCACAAGCGCCCGTACGGTGATGTCTTATCACACTTCGTCACTGCATAGATAATCTCATCATCGTCACATGAAAGAATGTTACTTGGGTCCGAAAGTTCTTTCCAGCAAGAATTTATGAGATTCTCCTGCCCAGAGGAAGGAACAGGAAGTGTGAAGTTCATGTTCTCTTCACTAAGCAGCCTCAGATTGCAATCACTGCAGAAATCCATCTCATCAGTCAGGAAAATCGAGTTAACTCCAAGCTTCTTTATTTCCTCTCTCATGCTTCTGAGCTCTCCTGAGCCCCTATCTCCATTGGTAATACTGAACCACAATGGAAGCATGGAGATATAGGAAGAAAGGAGTGCAAGATTTATCTGCTCGCTCTCCCCTTCAAAGGAGATTGTCGAGTCAAGGGTGAAAAGAAGCGTCCTCTTATCCGGATGCTCCTTCCTCCATTCTGCAAAGAAAGCATCCGCCTTGTCTTCATTAATCGTGCCAAGAATCCTTGATAATGCCGCAGAGGAAAAATCTCCTTCAAGGCCGTGGTCTTCACACCAGTGCTCAGCAAGGTAGAGGGGATCTCCTGTGCATACAGCAAAGTACGCAAGAGAGAGTATGCAGTCTCCCATCTCTTTTCCAAAGGCCCTCCTGAGGACCTTTTTAAGTCCTATGGAAGATGAAACCTTGTCCAGTATGAGGCACTCTCCAAGCTGCACAGTCTTAGAGACCATCACAGGCTTCTCTTCCTCAAAGCTAGCCTTATAGTACTCGTTGTATTCGTCTTTGCCGTCTGCACCGACTTTCCCGATGCACTTCATCTTATGACGTCCCATCTTCT
>CAZHQL010000032.1:11280-13543 GCA_964534915.1 uncultured Spirochaetaceae bacterium
CGAGATAGATGTAAGTGACTCCATTCCTCTTGTTCTTGCGGTATACCTTTTTTGCTTCTGCCATTTTATCCTTCCATCTATACCTTGTGCGGTTTTGGGCAAATACACTCGACCTCTTAAAATGTTAGCACGCAAATGAAATTGATGCACACAAGGTTAATCTTTATGCCTCCTTACATTTCTGCCTGCGCTTTTTAACCTACAATGTTCATAAGGAAATCCAGACCGATTTCAAACGGAGAAGAGGGCTTAATCCGGATAATGCTAACGAAATCAAACGGATAACCACACCAGAGTGAAACGGAGAGGCCGGACGATATCAATCGGAGAAAGAGATGAAGATCAAAAAGGAAAGAATTTGCTCCTCTTTATATGATTTCAGGAGGTATCCAAGACATTCCCTGATCAGCACACTGATTCAGAATGAGCATTATCCGTTTGGCCCACTCTGCTTCTTTCCAGAAAGCGGCTCTACATATCCGGATAAAATCGGCATCGGCAGTCTTTTTGTACACTTCTCCTGATTTTCACCTACATCTTTTAACCTACAGCTTCCTCAGGTTTCAATTTGCATGGACTCTTAATTTCACCTGCAGTTTTTAACCTACACTTCAACGCTCTCTTAGCTCAGTTATCATGGCTCTTATCGACACAAAGGAGAAAAGAAGCTCTAATATAGAAGCAGTATGGAAGAAGAGAAGGAAAAGGAAGAAAGCAGGGAAAATACTTTCGATGAGATGGAAAATGGCGACAGACCCTTTGGGATACGCCTTAGCAATAAGAATCTTCTCATCGCAATTGCATCCATCGTCATAATCATCACAGCATCATATCTTGCGGCAAACATGTATTTGAACACGAAGTCACAATCAGGTGAGATTGCTCTCACTGCTGAGAGGCTGAACATATTCAGCAGCAATGCAACGCTCTATATAAGCCAGAAAGGGGGAGAAAAGATAACATACTCCCTAAGCCGCAGCAAAACACTTTCCCTTACTGAGACAGATGGCGCTTTGGATATCCGTGTCCCATCCGGGATACTTGCTATCACGATTCCGGATAGTATAAGAGTCATCAATATTGAAGCAGAGGACAGCACTGTAGATATTACAGGCCTTAGCCTGGAAAGCTTGCTGATTCTGAATACAGAAAGCAGAAGAGGATATATCAACATTGATTCTCTTAGTGCAGACAGCCTTGCCATCATAAGCAATGAGCAAGTGACTATCAGCAATTCATCCCTGCTTTCTGCTGCTGTCAGGAACGATGGCACTACCATGCTCTCTGAGACTGATGTCGAAAGTCTTTCCTTAACATCATCGTCTGACAGAGATATAGATATCCTCGGAGGGAATATAGGCATCATCACGGCAGAGCTTGGAAGCGCTAAGTTCTATCTCGAGCCTGAGAACGGCATTAAGAGCATTGTCCTTGAAGAGCAGGGTGCGCTCATAGCTGCAGGCGGAGAATATTACTGGCCTGAATACAGAGAAGATAATGACAATGGCTCAGTAGTAAGAGTAAAGAGCAAGAGCGCCCTGATCATGATTCCAGAGGGCATCTGAGAGAAGCTCTCCCCATTGGTCTTATCCTTCCTTTTTGTTACATTAATCCATGGAGGACATGAATGTTAGAAGCTGGTACTAAGGCAATAGATTTCTCCCTTCCAGATCAGGATGGTGTTATAAGGAAGCTCTCCGATTACAGGAAAAAGAGAGTCATCCTCTATTTCTACCCGAAGGACAATAGTCCGGGATGCACTAAGGAAGCCTGTTCCCTTCGTGATGAGAAGAGCATTTTTGACGGCCTTGATGCCGTAATCATTGGCATCAGCAGGGACAGTGAGGCAACGCACAGGAAATTCATTGAAAAGCAGGGCCTTAACTTCACGCTTTTATCAGATGTAGACCATAAGGTAATGGAAGCATACGGTGCCTGGGGAGAGAAGAAGATGTACGGAAAGACCACAACAGGTGTTATAAGGTGCACTTATATAATCAGCCCTGATGGCATAATTGAAAAGACCTATAGAAAGGTAAACACTGCTACCCATGGCCTTGATGTGAGAAAGTACTTAGAGACATTGTAATCAGAAAGAAGCTCAAATAAGGGCCTGAAATCCCCATTAGTAGTCATTACTGAGAAGGAAATCAGCCATATGAACTATCCTTATCCCGTTGATATTCCCTCGGGCAAACTCATCCAGGATCACTGCATATTTTGGATAGTGATCCTTGATTTCGAGCAGATTGGCAATTTCCCT
>CAZHQL010000033.1:0-13354 GCA_964534915.1 uncultured Spirochaetaceae bacterium
AGGCTGCAGTGGCCATCAGCAGCGCACCTTTGCGGAACGGATGAACTCGGTCGTGATATTTTTGCTCGCATAGTCTATGGTGCAAGGTATTCTCTTGCTGTCGGACTTGTTGCTGTTTTGATCGCACTCGCAGTTGGAACAGCTTTCGGGGCTGCCGCAGGATATATAGGCGGGGCATTTGAGAATATCGTAATGAGAATATGCGATATATTCTCCTCAATCCCATCTGTTCTGATGGCTATAGCCGTAGTCTCATCACTGGGGAAAAGCACGCTGAATCTGATGATAGCTGTCGGAATTGCAAGTACAGCTCCGTTTGTGCGGGTTACCAGAGCCGCAGTTCTGGTTGTCAAGGATGAGGAGTACGTTGAGGCTGCAAGGGCAATCGGACAGCCGGACTGGAAAATTGTCGCTACTCATATCATTCCGAACTGCATCAGCCAGATAATAGTCCAGGCCACGCTTCGCGTTGGTTCTGCAATTATATCTGCTGCTCAGCTGTCATTCCTTGGACTGGGAGTGCCTGCTCCTGCCCCCGAATGGGGCAGCATGCTCTCTGCCGGACGTCTTTATATAAGGGATTACAGCTATATGACGCTGTTTCCCGGGATTGCAATCATGATAACTGTTCTTTCCTTGAACCTTCTTGGAGACGGGTTGAGGGATGCTCTTGATCCGAAGCTTAAACGTTAGGAGTGCCTGTGGAAATCAAAGAAAATGAAGCAATGAATCGAGAGATTCTGAATATAGAGAATTTGAGTGTGCGCTTTGAAACTGAAGAGGGCATCGTCCGTGCTGTAAACGGCATCTCACTCAAATTGGGATACAGAAGAACCCTTGGCCTTGTTGGCGAAACAGGAGCTGGAAAGACGACAACAGCGCTTGCAATGCTCCGCCTTGTTCCAGACCCGCCGGGGGTTGTTGAATGCGACAGGCTTGAGATTGACGGCCAGGATGTAAGGGGAATGTCGGCTCATCATCTTGAGCAGGTAAGGGGAAAGGATATCTCCATGATATTCCAGGATCCTATGACAGCATTGAACCCTGTATTCACAGTAGGCGAGCAGATTGCTGAAGCAATTGAGCTTCATGAAAATGTCAAGAAAGAAGAGGCCATGGAGAGAGCGGGGGACATGCTTGAGCTTGTAGGCATTCCAAGAACAAGGCTCGGTGAATATCCTCATCAGTTCTCAGGGGGCATGAAGCAGAGGGTTGTCATAGCAATTGCTCTTGCATGCAATCCCAAGCTCCTGATTGCTGATGAGCCCACAACTGCTCTTGATGTAACCATACAGGCACAGGTTCTTGAGCTCATGACGGAGCTCAAGGAGAAGTACAACACCTCGATGATAATGATCACTCATGACCTTGGCATAGTGGCAGAAGTCTGCGATGAGGTTGCAGTCATGTATGCAGGAAGGATAGTTGAGCAGGGAAGCCTTGAGGAAGTATTCGGTGAGACGATGCACCCGTACACAGAGGGCTTGTTCAATTCCCTTCCAAACATAAAGAACCGTCAGGCAAGGCTGAAGCCGATACATGGCCTTATGCCAGACCCGTCAAATCTTCCTCCGGGCTGTTCATTTGCTCCTCGCTGCAATTATGCAAGCGAGGAGTGCTCAAAGGCCTGCCCTGAACTGAAGAACATGGGAGGAACTCATGCTGTTGCCTGCTGTGCATATGACAGGGATCCTGATTTCCTTTTAGAGCGGAGGCAGAAGAATGGCTGATACTATCCTCGAGGTAAGACACCTTAAGAAATATTTTAAAACGGGACGTGGAATGCTCCACGCAGTTGATGATATCAACTTCACGCTCGAGCGCGGGCAGACTTTAGGCCTTGTGGGCGAGTCAGGCTGCGGAAAGAGCACAACAGGGCGCGTTATACTTCGTCTTATTGAGCCTACCAGCGGTGAAGTCCTTTTCGACGGGGAAGATATAAGCAAGCTTTCAAAGAGCGCAATGCGGCATAAGCGCAAGGATATGCAGATAATATTCCAGGATCCGTTTTCATCTCTGGACCCGAAGAAGACTGTCAGTCAGATCATCGCAGAGCCGATAAAGGAAAACAAGATACTCCGTGGCCGCCATGAGGTTGAAAAAAGGGTGCTTGAGCTTATGGACACTGTTGGTCTTGCTGAAAGATATATCAATACCTATCCTCATGAGCTTGATGGCGGGAGAAGGCAGAGAATCGGCATTGCGCGTGCTCTTGCAATGGAGCCGAAACTCATAATCTGCGATGAGCCGGTTTCAGCACTGGATGTGTCCATTCAGGCCCAGATATTGAACCTTCTTGGAGAATTGCAGGAAAAGCTCGGGCTCACGTATATCTTCATCACCCATGATTTATCGGTTGTAAATCACTTTTCTGATGATATAGCTGTAATGTATCTTGGGCAGATTGTAGAAAAAGCACCTGCTGAGGAGCTCTTTGAGAACCCCATACATCCATATACTCAGGCTCTTCTATCTGCAATCCCAATTCCAGAGCTCGGGCACAGAAGGGAGCGCGTCAAGCTCTCAGGGGAAATTACAAGCCCGATAGAGCCTCCTTCTGAATGCAGGTTCGCAGCGCGCTGTCCGCTTTGTGAGGACACACTTTGCCGAAAATCCATGCCAGAGCTCATTGAGGTCAGGGATGCACACTTCGTTGCTTGTCCGATGAAGCAGAGAGAGCTGGGATTCTGAGAGCCGCTGGAGTTTCTCTTGAGAGATAGAAAGACTACTTTTGTTCTTCTTACCCGTCATACAGATGAGGAGCTGACTGACTACATACAGAAGAAAGCAGAGCAGGGCTGGCGCCTGAAATCAGTGAAGGGCAATCTCTTTACATTTAAGCGCCAGAAGTATGACGGGAAAAGGCTCTGTTCATACTCCTTCCTTGCAAGGACTCCTGATTCTCCGACAGAAGTCCAGCTAAGGAGGGAGCTTCCTTTTCTCAGGCACTCTGGCTGGGATACCATAGCCATAGGGGGCCCTGAGAACATAGCAGACACAAGGCGTCATGCATTTTTATATGAAGAGCATGAGGCCTCATCTCTTCCAGCATCAGAAGAAGGCGAGGAAGCTAAGGCTTTGAAGAGAGGAAAGCGGAAAATGCGCTCGAATCTCGTGATTTCCCTTATCTATCTTGCTTTCTTCTCCATTCTTCTCTCTGTTGACATCATAAGGCTTTCATCTTCCCTTGCATACATTCTTTCTGCTCTTCTGTTTTCTCTTCTGCTTTTTTTCTCGCTCTTTCTCTCTTTCAGAACGCTTCTTTCATATAAAGTTGAGAAAAAGCATCATGATAAATACATCAGGAAGTCAGAATACAGATATCTTGATTATTCAACAGCATTCATATTCATTTCTCTTTTAATCTTCATCCTTTTCCTCACGTTTGATTTTTTCTATGGAGATGCATCCAGAGGAGGAGAGAGGATAAAGATGGGAGATATAAGCATAAGAGTTCATTCTGATGAAATTCCCATCACTCTCAGTGACCTTGGCCTGCCTTATGGGGGAGAAGTAAGAACATCAGTGCATAAGCAAAAGAGGAGTCCTTTCGCATCATACTCATATTCGTATGAACAGTATTTTGGCACTGATGCATCTTCTTCATCCTATATAAGCTATACGTTCTATGAATCGGGAATATCCTTTCTGAGGTCAATGGCCTCCAGGGAGCTTATCAGGAGTCCGCTGAGCCTTTCTGAAGAGCTTTCATCCTCTTTAGGCTATGATGTTTTCTCTTCTTCTGCAGAAAATGAGCTTCTTATCAGGCTTGATGAAGCCCTCTTCTATGTAAGAACAGCCGAGCCTCTGGATGATTATCAGATAAAGAAGCTTCTTGATTTTTTCACTTAACTCCCCTCAGGCAGCCTGAAGGGAGACAGAGGTTTAATTTGTGTATCTTATCGGCTCCCAGAGCGCATTATAGCGTTCAAGGTCTTCTCCGACATCGATTAGTACTTCATAGTTCTCTAAATCCTCGCTTGTAAAGCGTGGAGTGGTGGTCATGTATTCTGCAGCCTTTGTATTCGTAGTGGGCGGAAATGAGAACTCATCTAAAAATATTGCGTAGTTCTCCGGCTCATGTATGAAGTTTATGAACTGGTGTGCAAGCTCTTTTTCCGGCGCATCCTTCAAGATGCCCATATTGTCTATGTACATTGAGCCTCCGGTCTCTGGAAGGAAGAAATCAACATATTCCATCTGCTCTTCAGTCAGTTCAGTCTCTATGTTTTCATAGTAGCTGTGAACGACTGCGAACTCTCCGCGGGCAAAAGCCTTTGCAAAGCTCTCTGCGTCGAATTTCACGATATTAGGCTTCCAGAGGTCGCTTATTATGCTTGCAGCCTCTTCAAGCTCACTCTGTGAGGTAGTGTTTACTGAGTAGCCAAGAGTCCTTAATGCATCTCCCATTACTTCCCTCATGTCATCAAGGAGAGTCATCCTTCCTTTTAGCCTCTCGTCAGCGAATATCATCCAGCTTCTTTCATACTCATCGGGAGCAATGGCAGTGTTGACTGCAATTCCCGCAGCTCCCATGAAGTATGGCACTGAGTATTGCATATCAGGATCATATGTTGCCTTATCCCTTACAATCTCCGGGATATACTCAAGGTTTGGAATCATTGAGTGATCAATAGGGGAAAGCATGTCGAGCTTTATCATGATGCTTGTGTAGTCTGCTGAAGGAAATATTATGTCATAACCCTTTCCGCCCCCGGCCTGGAGCTTTGCAAACATCTCTTCATTTGAAGAGAAGTAGTCAACTACGATGGAACACTCATACTCTTCTTCGAAGGCCTCGATGATCTCATCTGGCATGTAGTATGTCCAGTTGTAAAGGTGAAGGGTTTTCCTGCCATCGCTCTTTGAGCACGATGAGATAACAAGGACAATCAAGAGTATCGGGATAACAATCCTTCTCATATAACACCTCCTATGCTGACGCCGCAAAAGATTTTAAGAAGCGGCGGAATGTGAATGCTATGGCCATGCTGGCAAGAATCAATAAGAATGACATCGCGTTTATAACAGGACTTACGCCGTATCTTATTGATGAGTAAACATATAAAGGAAGCGTTGCGCTCCCTGGTCCTGAGACGAAGAATGTTATTACAAAATCCTCAATGCTCATGGTAAAGGACATCAGAAATCCGCTCAGGATCCCGGGAAAGACTGAAGGAATTACAACGCGGAACATGCATTCCTTCTCATTTGCGCCAAGGTCCTTTGCAGCCTCGATTGTGGAGTAGTCAAATTCATCGAGGCGCGATGATACAAGCAAGAACACGAAGGGAAGGTTGAATGTCGCATGTGCAATGAAGATCGTGAACATTCCAAGCGGCAGCTTTATGCTTGAGAAGAATATGAGCATCGAGATGCCTGTGATTACATCAGGAAGGACCATCGGAAGATATGTAACAGTTGTTATGTAGCCCCGGGCGCGGAAGCGGTACCATTTAATTCCAATTGCAGCAGCGCTTCCAAGCACAGTGGATGCGCCAGAGGAAGTCAGGGCTATTATTATGCTGTTTTTGAATGCCCTCCAGAGCGCTCTTGATGATGTGAAGAGCTGCCGGTACCACTCAAGGGAGAAGTCCTGCCAGACCATGCTGCGCCCTGAGTTGAATGAGTAGACTACTACTACAATCAGTGGCAAAAACAGAAAGAGAAGGGTGAAATAGAGACAGAGAGATGAAAATGTAATAGTGCTTTTCGCCTTATAATATCCTTTTTTCACCTGGATCCTCCTTTTTCTCCTTCCCGTTTGAGAGCGTTAATATCACTCCTGCCATCGAGATAAGCGTTAAAACTACTGAGAATGCAGATGCAATGGGCCAGTTCCTTGTCTTCTGAACCTGGTCAACGATGATGTTTCCAACCATCGTGCTTCCAAGTCCTCCGACAAGGAGCGGCACTGTGTATGCACCGAATATCGGGATGAAAGTAAAGATAAGAGCATTGAATATTCCGCTTTTAACTGATGGAAGCATTACAATGGCAATGGCCTTGAGCTTGCTGCATCCAAGGTCCCTTGCGGCATCAAGCAGGGCAAAGTCAAAGCGGTCAATTGCAGTAAAGAGCGGAAGAATTGCAAATGGAATGTACATGTAAACGAGCACCAGGATGACGGAAAAGACGTTGTAGATCATATGAATGGGTGCTCTTATTAAACCTATTCTCATGAGGATATTATTTACAAGGCCCTCTGTTGAGAGTATGTTTATCCAGGCATAGATGCGTATGAGGTTGTTGGTCCAGAAGGGAATGATGACTAAAAATAAAAACAGCGTCTGATACCTGGATCTGGCCATGGCATAGGCTGCGGGAAACGAGATTAAAAGGCATATAAGCGTTGAAAGCACGCTTATATAAATCGTTCTCCAGATTACTATAAGGAAATTCGGGTTTATTATTCCCTTGTACGCATTGAGCGTGAAATTCCAGACAACGCCCCCATAAAGGCCCCTTTCGAGGAAGGAGTAGACAAGGATTATGATAATGGGTGCTGCGAAGAAGACTGTGATCCATAGGCCCATCGGATAGGCATAGAGATAGCCAAGGAGCCTTCCTTTTTTCTCCTTTTTCTTCAAGACCACTCCTCCTTTACAAGGTAGCCATCCTCTGCCTTCCATGAAACAGTTACTCTGTCCTTCCATTCAATCTCAGGACCGTCATCGAGGTATGCAGTATGGCTCTTGAATACCTTTATAAGGGTTCCGTTATCGAGCATCACATAGAATTTACTGAGGTATCCTGCGTAAACAGGCTCATCTACGATGCCGCTGAAGCTGTTATCGAGGATTTTCTTTTCTCCGGAGTGGATCATTATCTTTTCCGGCCTTATAGTGAAATAAAGCTTCTTTCCCTCCTCGATTTCAGAGTAGTCACTGACCGTTACATCGCTATCAAGCTCATCGATATGGACTTTTATCATCCACTCCTGAAGAGATTCATCAAAAACGGATGAGAGCACTGTGCAGGCAAAGATGTTTGCATCTCCTATGAAGGATGCTACGAACTCTGTAGCAGGTGCTTCATAGATCTCGTACGGGCTTCCTGCCTGGAGAAGCATTCCCTGGTCAAATACTGCTATGTGGTCCGATATTGAGAGTGCTTCGCTCTGGTCATGCGTTACGTAGATGAATGTGATTCCGACCTTGTCATGAATCTCATCAAGCTCAACAAGCAGGTTCTGCCTGAGCTTTGCATCCAGTGCAGATAATGGCTCATCAAGAAGGAGCACTGATGGCTCACAAATCAGGGCTCTTGCAATGGCAACTCTCTGCTTCTGACCTCCTGAGAGGCTTGCTGGCTTCTTCTCTTCATGCCCTTCAAGCTCTACAAAGCGGATATAGTGCTCCACTTTCTCTTCTATCGTTTTCTTGTCAACCTTTCTGAGCTTCAGGGGAAATGCAATATTGTCCCAGACACTCAGGTGGGGAAAGAGGGCATAGCTCTGGAAGATCATATTGCTTTCTCTTTTTTCAGGAGGCAGCGAAAGAATCGATTTGCCATCGAATGTGATGTCCCCTGAATCCGGCGAGTCAAAGCCTGCGATAATACGCAGCAGTGTGGTCTTGCCGCACCCCGAAGGCCCTAAAAGTGAGAAGAATTCACCTTTTTCAATCTTCAGGCTCACATCCTTGAGTGCATAGAATGAGCCAAATGACTTCGTGATGTTCTTTACCTCTATGGCAACACCTTTCGAGCTAGTATCTTTATATTCCAATACTCTTTTTTCTCCCGTAAATAAGACAATGTATCACTGATGTTAACAAGAATAAGGAAAAAGGGGGAGTGCAGGAGGAAAAAAATAGGAAAATTGGCCCCTCATTCATCCTCTGTAACCATTTTGATGTAGTCAAAACCTACATCAAGCCCTTTTTCATAGCTCTTTATATTTATGACTTCATTTCTCGTATGGGCCCCTTCAAGCTCTACAAGTCCTATGCAGAGGGCAGGAATTCCAACAGAGAGCGGAATATTTGCATCAGTTGAGGATGTTGTCTTCTTTTTTGAGAGCCCGTGCTTTTCCATAACAGCATCTGCAAGCCTCTCAAGGCGTGAGTTATCCAGGATGCTCGAGCAGGGACGGATGCCGACTTCCTCATAGCTTACATCGTATTTTTCCTTAAAGGATGCAATAAGGGATGTAAAATAGGATCTCATCGCACTAAGCGATGCTTTATCCGTTGACCTGAATTCATAGAGGCATTCTGCGCTCTCTGCAATCGTATTGACGCTCGTTCCGCCTGAGATTGTGCCGACATTGTATGTTGTCTTGTCATTTACCTTCTTCTTATAGAGCTCGCTTATTATGAGTGAGATGATGTGGATTGCATTATCTGCACCAAAGTTCTTGTATGAGTGCCCGCCCTGAGTCCTTACTTTGATCTTATAGCGCTCGCTTCCGACAGATGTGTTTACAATGCCGCTTCCAAGGCATGCATCGAATGTCGTGAACGTCCTTATGCGGCCTGAGTAAGTCTCAAAGAGCTTTTTTACGCCCTTCAGATTGCCTAGTCCTTCTTCGCATGAGTTACAGACAAAGAGAATGCCCCTTTTTGTGCTCACTTTCTCCTTATGGTAATGGATGGCATACATTACAAGTGCAACAAATTGAGCTGTGTCGTCCCCTGCTCCCGGGCAATAGAGGTAATCCCCTTCTTCCTTCATTGGAAGGCTTTCTTCATCTGCAAACACAACATCAGTGTGCGCGGCAAAGACATCAAGCGGGCATTTGCCGTCGTCATTGTATGGAATTATTACATTCTTTGCCTCATCAATGTATGCACCATCAATTCCTTCCTTCCTCAAGTAATCAATTATGAATTCTGCTCTCTTTTCTTCATGGTGCGATGGAGAAGGGATAGTGCAGACCTCTCTTAGCATATTCAGCGCTTTCTCATAGTATAGAGATGAAAATGATGACATATTATCCTCCGCTTACAGGGAAAGATTATAAGAATATCTTTGAAAAATTGTCAGTATGGGGGATGCGCCTTAGAGAAAGAAAAATGTAGCTGCCTGCCTGCCTTGAAGGCCTTAGTCTTTTCTTCTAGAATAGGGCCATGCGAATCTTGGTAATAGATGCCCAGGGCGGCGGGATAGGAAGAGAGGTCATACTTGCTCTCAAGAGCAGGGACAGCTCAGCTTATATTACAGCTGTCGGAACCAACTCAAATGCAACTTCTGCCATGCTTAAGGCAGGATCCGATGAGGCCGCAACAGGGGAAAACTCTGTAAGGGTATGCTCAAAAAATGCTGACGTGATCATATGCCCGATAGGCCTTGTAATTGCTGACAGCATGCTGGGAGAGGTTACAGAGGCTATGGCGATCTCAATTGCAAGAAGCAGTGCTAAAAAGGTCCTCATCCCATCGAAGGGATGCAATAACTACGTAGCAGGTGCAAAGAAGATGAGCCTTAAAGAGATAATTGATGATGCAGTTGAATATGCCCTTCAATAAATGTTAATGTTTGCCTGTTAATGGCTGTCAGAAGGCAGCATGAGAGTCCTGAAAGGCTTTTTTCTATCTTATCCATTATCGGCATGAGCTGATAGCCTTCTGCTGAAGCAGGAGCGAGGGGATATCCTGATAATCAGATTTGATCACGTCTTCTTCTCATATGAGGGGAGAAAAGATGTTCTTAAAGATATTACTTTCTCAATCGAGAGGGGCGAGCATGTAGCAATCCTTGGCGCAAACGGATCAGGAAAGAGCACGCTTTTAAAGCTTCTTGATCTTATTATCAAGCCGGAAAAAGGCTGTGCAGAGGTTCTTTCTGCTACCGCGGAGAAGAAAAAGAGCGTGAGGAAAGTGCGTAAGAGAATCGGCTTTATATTTCAGAGCCCTGACTCATACTTTGTCACGAAGAAGGTGCTTGATGAAGTGATGTTCTCACTTTTAAATTTCTCAGTAGCGGAATCTGATGCACGCGAGAGGGCAAGGATGGCACTCGATGAGTTTGATCTCTCAGGCTATGAAGAAAGGGATATATCAACGCTCTCGGGGGGCGAGAAGCAGCGCCTGATGCTCTCCTCTGTCTTTGCGCTGGAGCCGGATGTGATAATCCTTGATGAGGCATATGCGTTTCTGGATAGCGATGCAAAAGAGAGCCTTAATGCGCTTCTTGAGAGAAAGAAGAGCGAAGGAAAGACGATAATAAGCGTAACGCATGATGCATATGTATCTGCGCTTTCAGAAAGGATTATCCTTTTAAGGGAGGGAACTGTTGCTGCGGATGCAAGGGCAGATGAAATCCTTTCAGACATTCCCCTCCTGCTCTCTGCATCTGTTACTCCGCGCTTAGAAGACTTGTATGCCTCAAGGAGCCCCTTATGATAGCTCTTGTTTCTGCTACGCTTGAAAAGGGCTCATTCAAGCTTGGCCCGATAGACAGGGTTATAAAGAAGGGTGAGCGCATATGTCTTATGGGAAAGAACGGGAGCGGAAAGACAAGCCTTCTTGATCTTATATCAGGAGTTGAGAAGGCAGGGAGCGGTACACTTAGCTCTGATGAGACGATTTCATACTCGCCCCAGGAGAGCGATGATTCTTTCTTCATGCCAAGCGTGATGGATGAGTTTTCATACTCTATGAGGGGAGCAAAGAAGAAGGAAGCAAGGGAAAAAGCGATAAGCCTTCTTTCTCTTGCAGGCCTTGATGCCTCTTATCTTGAAAAGTCTCCTTTCTCGCTCTCGGGTGGAGAAAAAAGGCTCTTATCCATTGCACTTTCGCTTGTTAATGACCCGACATTCATTCTTCTTGATGAGGTGTTATCGAGCCTGGATTACAGCAGCATGCGGTCATTCAGGGCGCTGCTATCCTTCCTGAGCGAAAAACATACCGGATACATCCTTGTAAGCCACAGCGTGGACATCTTGGACCTTTTTGACAGCATCCTGGTCCTCTCAGGCGGAAAGATTCTCTTTGATGGCACTCCGCTTGATGCGATGGCATCTGGCATCATTGATAAAAGCTTCACATACAGAAAATCTGAAGAGCTCTACAGAAAGCCTTTCCTTTCCTATGATGAGCTCTTAAGGAGGGCAGATGGATAAGCTCTCTCCCCTTGGACGCCTTATATCATTCATGCTCCTGCTCTTTTCCTTGCTTGCATCCGGGAGCATCATTTCAAACCTTGTTCTCATTGCCTTTGTCTTTCTTCTTGCTGCCCTTTCAGGCTGCGACAAGAAAAAAGCATTTATTCCTGTTTACAGAATCAGGCATTTTCTTCTTTTCATCTTTCTTCTGAACTCGCTTTTCTCTGAGACTGGAGATATCCTTTCATTCTTTGTATTCCGCATTTCCGGAGAAGGCATTTTCCGGGCCCTTGCTATCGTATACCGCACAGCATTTATTACGCTTCTAGCTTCTCTTTATACATCGTGTTCCACTATCAATGAGATAAATGACAGCCTCTACATACTCCTTTATCCTCTTAAGCTCATTTTTATCCCTGTAGACATGCTTGCATCCGCTTTCTCGCTCTCCCTTCATTTTGTTGAGAGCTTTTCCTTCCTCTCTGAGCGCCTGAGGAAGGTGCGTGCTCTCAGGAGAGGAGGAAATGAGAGAAGCATCCTGACTTTTAAAAGCATCGTAATACCGCTATTCATCATCACGTTCAAAAAGGCTGATGATCTTTCGCTTTCGCTCGAAGCGCGTGGATACAGCGCAGAGATGAGGGTAAATAAAAGCTATCTGAGAGTAAAGGGACAGGATATCATCCTGATCCTTGCTCAGCTGATATTCTTAGTACTTATTTTTGGAGCAAAAGTATGACAAGACTTAAAAAAGTTGTTATCACAGCAGCGCTTTCTGCGCTCTCAGTAATTCTGCCAATGGCGTTCCATGCGCTTCCAAATGCAGGAATATTTCTTTCCCCGATGCATATTCCTGCCTACATTGCAGGGCTCACGGTGGGCCCTGGATATGGAATCGTTGCAGGCCTTCTCGGGCCGCTGCTTTCATCCCTGATTACCGGGATGCCTGCATTCTCACGCCTTCCTGCTATGATGGTTGAGCTTTCATCCTACGCGTTCTTCTCAGGCATTTTCCTGCTCATAATACATACGAAAAGCTATGTAGCAGACCTTTATATCTCGCTGCTGCTCAGCATGATAGCAGGGCGCATTGTCGCAGGAGTTGTGCGTGCACTCATTTTCTCATCAGGCTCTTACTCATTTAACGCATGGCTTACATCGTACTTTATTTCTACATGGCCTGCTGTAATCATGCAGCTTGCAGTAATTCCTGCAGTTGTGTTCTCCCTTGCTCTAGCTAATCTCATCCCGCGCCGCGCCTGAGGGTGCAAGAAGGAGAGCAAGGAATACCAGAGCACAGCCTGTTATCTCACTCTGGCTTAATGTCTGCT
This sequence comes from uncultured Spirochaetaceae bacterium, assembly GCA_964534915.1. GTDB lineage: Bacteria > Spirochaetota > Spirochaetia > Sphaerochaetales > Sphaerochaetaceae > Ornithospirochaeta. Next base: position 12,379 of record CAZHQL010000033.1, read on the forward strand.
TCAGTATTACAGCGCCTCCCAGGGCAGCCCATACGCTCTCAAGGGAGAGAGAAAGGGTTGCCTTTGAGGACTTTACGTATTTCTGGGCAACACTCTGAAGCGTAAAAGCAACGCCGCAGGAAAGAAAGCCCGAGTATGCCAGGGGAAGGGCTGCCTTTTTAATCTGGCTGATTTCAGGCCTTTCAAATATGAACATGCCGATGATGGAAATAACGCCTGCTGTTAAAAACTGTATAAGAGAGAGCTCTATGCCATCCTTGTCCCTTGTTTCTTTCTCAATTATGAGGATATGGCATGAGAACAGGAAGGCGCTTAAAAGAAGATAGATATCCTCACGGCTGAGGGCCATGCCGTCAGAGAGACAGAGCATATACATCCCTGTAAGTGCAATTGCAGCGCAAAGCCAGATTCTCTTTTCAATTTTCTTTCCTGCAATGCGCGATAAAAATGGAACGATTATTACATAAAGGCTCGTCATGAACGCAGCCTTTCCCGCGTCCACTGCGCTAAGTGCTGCCTGCTGCGGCAGTGATGCAGATGCAAGAAAGAGGCCCATCAGGATTCCGCCCCTTATTAGTGAAATCATGTACTCTTTATCATCAGAGTGTTCCTTTATCTTCTTAAGCGCAAATGGCAAGAGGGCAAAAAAAGCAAGAATCATGCGCAATCCGGTAAATGTGAATGCACCGACAGATTCAGTTGAGATAGTCTGTGCAACAAAGGAAAAGCCCCATATGAAGGATACAAGGAGCAGCATGAGAATAGCATTTCGCTCTTTCATGAGGAATATGATAAAACTTATTTGAGCTTTATTGCTAGGCATAGCGAAGAGTGTTTTCTATAATCATCTATGTTGTCAGACTAACAAGGAGAAGCCAATAATGAAAAAACCAGCCACTCGCTTACTCATCGCTTTCTTGCTTCTTTTAATTCCCTCAGCACTCTTTTCATCTTCAAGCGCACTTGAAAATATAAG
>CAZHQL010000034.1:0-13169 GCA_964534915.1 uncultured Spirochaetaceae bacterium
ATGTGTGCGACAAACCAGAATATCCCGGAGCTCATAGACAAGGGGCTCTTCAGAAGGGATCTCTATTACAGGATAAACCTTCTTACGATCCACATCCCGCCTCTGAGGGAAAGGATTGCAGATGTCGGGCCCCTCTTCAGGCATTTTGTCAAGCTCTATGCCCAGAGGATGTCAATTCTCTCTCCTGCAGTTGATGGCTCTGCCATCAGCGAGCTTCAGCGCTACAGCTGGAGGGGAAACATAAGGGAACTGAGGAACGTAGCAGAGCGCCTTATTGCTCTTAACGGGCATGACAGGATCACATCAAGGAGCCTGAGAACCATTGATATGCCCGAAGGCGATGTCATTTCTCCATCTGCTTCAGAAAGCGGTTCAAGGACTGACAGGATAAAGTGGAAGAGGGGAATGGATTACTCAGCGCTGTATGATGAATATCTTGCATCAGGACTCTCCCTTTCTGATTTCTCTTCCCAGAGGGGCTTCTCGCGTACTACTCTCTGGCGTTACTTTAAAACAATAAAATAAAACAAACTGAACAAGCTGAAACAAAATCAACAGCAAATATGAAACAAATTAAACAGATTGAATACAAAACATTTTTTGTCAGAAAATATAACATCGTTCTTCCTTTTCCTTTTGATGCAAAGGAATGGCACTTTGAAAAATAAAGGCTTCTGAATGTTCCTTTTTTTGTTGGCATGGTTTTTGCTATAGCTGAAGAAAAAGGAGATTTGTATGACAAGAAAGCCGGTTATAGGTATCCTGTTAGGTGATGGCTCAGGCGTCGGACCTGAGATTATTGCAAAGCTTTCTGCTTCGCGCTTCTTTGATGACTATGCCCGCCCTGTATTCATCGGGGACAGGAGAATATTCGAAAGAGCCCTCAGGCAGATTGGAGAAAAGATCAAGATCAGGGAAATTGCTGACATTTCTGAGGCCTGCTGGGATGATGGCGTTTATCCCATGTTCAACAGGAACAACCTCTCAGAGGAAGATGCTCCGATCGGAGAGCTCTCTGTTGCCTCAGGAAAGGCCTGCCTCGATATGCTTACATTCGCAGTGGACCTTTATAAGAAGAAGGCAATTGAAGGATTCTGCTTCGGACCGCTAAATAAGGCAGGCATGAAGGAAGCCGGGTGCCCGTATGAGTCAGAGCATCATCTTCTGGCACATGAGTTCAATCACACAGCCCCGTTTGGTGAGATCAACGTCCTGGGAGATCTCTGGACTACAAGGACCACAAGCCATATTCCTATCAAGGAAGTAAGCAGCTATATTACGGTTGATTCAATAATGAGAGCAATCACGCTTGCAAACGTATCTCTTAAGAACAGCGGCATTGCATCCCCGCGCCTTGCACTTGCTGCTCTCAATCCGCACGCAGGAGAGCATGGCCTCTGCGGAAGGGAGGAAATCGATATAATCGAGCCGGCAATCGAGAGAGCAAGAAAAGAGGGAATCAACGCAGATGGACCATTTCCCTCGGATGTTCTTTTCATCCGTGCCTTTAACGGGGATTTTGATGCAGTTGTCACCATGTACCACGATCAGGGACAGATTGCACTCAAGCTCAAGGGCTTTGACCAGGGCATCACAATCGCAGGGGGCCTTCCAGCTCCAATCGTGACATGTGCCCATGGAACAGCATATGACATTGCCGGAAAGGGCATTGTAAAAACAAGTGCGTTTGAGAACGCAGTAAAGATGGCAAGCAAGATGGCTGCTCATCTTTACCAGGAGGGAGACAAATGAAATTGGACGGAAATAAATCTGTAAAGATTTATACGCAGCAGATCATCCCTGTTGTGGGATTTGCTATAGGCCTTGTTTTCCTTGTAATCGGTGTCAGGCAGTTCGGATTCTGGAACAATCTTACCAGTGCTCCGACTGAAGGATTCTTCCCGATCATTGTTTCTACGCTGCTTTGCGTATTGAGCGTGGTGGGATTTATCCAGAGCATCAGAAAGGAAAAGGTCGAATACAGGCTGCTTAACTGGTATGTTCCTATTGGATTTCTTTTATTCATCGTTTCAATCATGATTATCGGTACTATTCCTTCAATCATATTGCTGGAAGTCCTGTGGTGCCGCTTCTATGAGAAGCTCTCATGGAAGACGACTGCCATAGCAACCGTATTCTGCCTGATTCTTGCATTACCTGTTTTCACGATGTGGCTTCAGATTGATTTCCCGCTCGGAATAATCGGTAATCTCATAATGGGCTACTAGGGGAGGAGAGGCATGGATAATTTTACGATGTTACTTCACGGATTCTCGGTTGTATTCTCATTCCAGAATCTTGGCGCATGTTTATTAGGAGCTGTTTTAGGCCTTATCGTAGGGTCAATGCCCGGTATCGGGTCCCTTGCAGGAGTTGCACTTTTACTGCCTCTTACATACCGCTTCAATCCTACTACAGCCATCATCATGCTTGGAGCTCTCTATTACTCGAATATGTATGGAGGAGCATTCTCGGCAATTCTTCTGAACATCCCGGGAGACTCTCCTGCCGTTATGACAGCTGTCGATGGCTATCCGATGGCCACAGTCAAGAAAAGGCCCGGCCAGGCTCTGATGGTTGCAAACGCATCATCCTGCATTGGCGGCATCATAGGAATGCTTATTCTCACAGTCCTTGGACCGCTTCTTGCTGAGTTCGGTCTCTATTTCGGACCTGCAGAGATGACGGTGCTTCTTCTTGTTGCCATGACGAGCATCGGATGGCTTGTAGGGGACAATCCTGTGCAGGGCCTTATCCTCTCACTCATCGGCATCCTCGTTGCAACAATCGGAATGGACGTGCAGACAGGCGTTGCACGCTACAGCTTCTCAAGCATATACCTTCTTGGCGGAATCAAGTTCATCCCGTTTGTCATCGGAACTGTCGGCTTTGCACAGCTTATGAAGCTCATGGATGAAAAGGATGAAGAAGTCAAGGCAGTGGATGCAAAGCTCACGATCCGCGGCTCCCTGCTTACCAAGAGTGACTGGAAGAGACTTCTTCCTCCGGCCCTCAGGTGCGGCTTCACAGGAACCTTTATCGGAGTGCTTCCGGGAGCAGGAGCAACAGCTGCTGCATTCATCGGCTATGCAATGCAGAGGGGCTTTAAGAATGCAGAGCCTCTTGGAACAGGTGCCTTAGAGGGCATTGCTGCATCAGAGGCTTCAAACAATGCAGCCGCAGCTGGAAGCTTTGCACCTCTTCTTGCACTTGGAATTCCGGGATCCGGAACCGGCGCTGTGCTTCTTGGCGGCCTTATGATGTGGGGCCTTAATCCAGGACCGCTCCTCTTTACGAATGAGCCGGACTTTGCATGGGGCCTTATCGCATCGCTCTTCATTGCGAACATCATGGCACTTGCAATAGCCCTTGGAATCATACCGGTTCTCTTGAAGATCCTTCAGATTCCTGTACGCCTCCTGATTCCAATCATCATGGTCGTATGTTTCCTCGGTGCCTATGCATCCACTTACTCTCTCTTTGGAGTAATCATCATGCTCATTGCAGGCATTTGCGGATATCTTTTTGAGAGAAACGGATATTCAACGGCCCCGATGCTTCTTGCATTCGTTCTTGCGCCGCTTCTTGAAGACAATATGAGAAAGGCATTCATCGCAGCAGGCGGAAATGCTGCAAGAGTATTCTTCGGAAGCGCAATCTCTGTTGTTCTTACGATCATTTTAATAGTGTTCTGTGCATATCCGATTGTACGCACAATACTTATAAAGACCGGTGTGTATACACCTAAGAAAAAAGAAAAGTAAAAAGGAGTAAATGCAAATATGAAAAAGACAATTTTACTGGCAGTAATGCTTGCTGCAGCGCTTTCTCTCTATGCATCAGGAAGTGCTGAAGCAGGGGAGGGAGGCTTTTCTCCTTCAAGGGATGTAACATGGACTGTTACTTCAAATCCGGGCGGAGGATCTGATATCTTCACACAGGAAGCAAAGGATGTCATGACCAGCGAGGGATTCACGAGTGCAAATATCGTGATTGAGTATGTAACTGACGGCGGCGGAGAAGTTGGGCGCCTCAATGTCTCAAGGCAGACAGGGCCAAGGGCTAACCACAACCTCCTGACATTCAACTCAGGGGACATCATGCCGATGCTTGCAAATACGAATAACAGGATTGAGAACTTCACGCCCCTTGCTGTTCTTGCTGTGGACAAGCAGCTTATCTTCACAGGAGACAGGTCAAAGTACACATCCTGGCAGGAGTGCCTTGATGCACTCTCTCGCGGTGAGCGCATCGTAATCGCAGGATCCAAGGGAGACGATATCGAGACATACAATGCACTCATTGCTGAGCTTGGAGTTACACAGAACCAGCTTGCATACACTACGAACGACTCTACATCCACAGCTATCACAGCGCTGCTGGGAGGACACGTGGATCTCGTTCTCGGAAAGCCGGCTGCTGCTGAGCAGTATGTTCTTGCAGGAAGGATGACTCCGATCCTTGCACTCTCAACTGAGAGAATCCCTGCAGATCTCTTTGTCGATGTTCCAACTCTCAGCGAGTTCGGCGACTATAACGATGTTGAGATTCCTGTATGGCGCGGAGTAGTAGGTCCGAAGGAAATGAGCGATGAGGCTGCTGCATACTGGGTAGAGTGCCTTCGCCAGGTTTCCGAGACAGAGGCATGGCAGACAGATTACATCCAGAGAAACGGACTTATCTCACAGTTCATGGGCGGGGAAGATGCAAAGGCCTTCATGACTGAGTACCAGGTGGATTACCTTGCAAAGATAGGAAAGAGTTCTTAATAAAAGAGGATTGATATGAAGAGAATTGCTCTGCTTCACACTGTAAGGAGTGTCTATCTTGATTTCCAGGCGATGCTTGAAAAAGAGATAAAGGATATCTGTGTGACGAACATGGTTGATGAGTTCCTTGTAACGAATGCAAAGGAGAAGGGGTATTTTCCTCCTGAGAATATGCGGAAGCTCTTTCTAGACCTGCTCTCGCTTAAGGAAACGGGCTCAGATGTAATCGTCATCACATGTTCATCCCTCACTCCCTATGCAGAGAAGCTGAGCGTCTCTTTAGATTGCCCGGTTGTCCTTATTGACAACAAGATGTGCCGTGATGCCGCAGCTGCGGGAGGAAGGATTGCAGTCTTGGCAACTGCTCCCACAACAGTTGAGCCGACTGTCTCAAGGATAAAGGCGGAAGCAGAACGCCTTTCTTCTTTTGTCACGGTAGCATCCTATCTGGACCAGAAGGCAATGAGCCTCCTCTCAAAAGGGGATGTCAAAGCTCATGATGCCCGCCTTGCAGAGCTTGCCAGGCAGGATGCGGATGCTGATGTCATAGTGCTTGCGCAGGCAAGCATGGCAAGTGCGGCCAAACTAGTGCGTGAGGCTACAGGAAAGAGAGTGCTTACATCTCCTCAGAGCTGTATAGAGGAAGTTAAGGAAATTCTCTCAGGGAGGTAGTATATGGACCATGTTGCAATCAATGTAAACGATCTGGAGTGGAATATCAGTTTCTTCTCAGAGGTTTTCGGCATGGAAATTGTCAAGGAAGGAATTGCTGATAACAAAAAGCGCCAGGTATGGCTCTCAGGCGGCATCCAGCTTGTTGAAACGGATGAAGAGATGAGTCAGGGCGTCCTCAATCATATATGCCTTGTCGTAAAGGATATGGACGGGACGATGGAGAAAGCTGAGAAATACGGAGTGCATCATCTTGAGAAGGGCTATAACTGGATAGTGCTTCCCACCGGACTCTGCATAGAAGTCCTCTAGGCCTTCTCGTGGAGTATGTGATACCGGATCAGAGCAGCAGCCTCTTCAGTCCTTTCTTCCTGAAGGAGAAAAAGGAGTTCTCCATGCTGGGCGATGAACATCTTCAGCGTCCCTTCGGAGAGGCCCTGCTTGACCCTCAGGAGCTGGATCCTGGCATCAAGGTGTCTGTAGAGCTCTGAAAGAGTTGCATTTCCGGCAATGTCCACGAGACATATATGGAACTGGCTGTCAAGCTCGAAGCAGGGTTCCTTTTCCCCTCTCTCAAGGGCTCTCTCGCATGAGGCAGCATAGTGTGTGAGAATGGAAAGCCTCTTTTGAAGGATGTCCTTCTTCATGTTCCTGATGGCAAACTGCTCAAGTGCGATGCGCACTTCTGCGATATTGCGGCTTTCTTTTTCGCTGATCTTTGCAATCGTGGCATGGCTGCGGGGCGCAATCTTCACAAGGCCGTATTCTGAGAGGCTTTTGAGAGCCTCGCGGACAGGAGTTCTCGAAACTCCGTATTTAGCGGCAAGCTGGTCCTCCCGGATGATCTCGCCAAAGGCCAGGGAGCCCCTGAGGATTTCGTTTTTTATATGGATGTAGACCTGATCGGCAAGGGTTTTAGAACTGTTTTCCATTTCTGCTCCTTGTCTCGATTATATGGAGCTGCTTTTTGTAAGGCAAGGATGATGCTATCATCATTGTGTTTTAATTTACTACGGGAAGGCCCGTAAAGATATTGGAGGAATATATGAGTGCTAAGCTGGAAGCACTGCTTTCAGATCCGTCAAGGAAGATGAATGCTGCAGAGCTTGAATATCTTGCAGCATGTTTCAGGAAAACGATGTTTACAATTCTGCATGAGAGGGGAACGGGGCACTGGGGAGGAGCCTCCTCTGCCGCAGAGCTCGTAACTGCGCTTTATTTCAACAGGTTAAGGATCAAGAGTGACGATCCAGAATGGGAAGACAGGGACCGCTTCGTGCTCTCAAAGGGACATGCAAGCGTGAATCTTTATACAGTCCTTGCATCACGCGGATTTTTCTCCAGAGATCTCCTTCCTTCGTTCAGGACGCTTGGAAGCATACTGCAGGGACACCCTGCGATGAATAAGGTTCCCGGAGTCGACATGTCCACAGGTGCTTTGGGCCATGGCCTCTCTGTAGGACTTGGAATGGCACTTTCAAGGCGTCTTTCATCAAAGAACTACTGGACGTATGTGATGACAGGAGAAGGGTGCCTCGATGAGGGCTCAAGCTGGGAGGCAATGCTTGCAGCTGCCAAATACAAGCCAGAGGGGCTTGTTCTCATGATTGACTATAACAAGGTACAGCTTGACGGAACTGAGAAGGAGATTCTTTCTTTAGAGCCTCTTGGGGATAAGCTCAAGGCCTTTGGATGGCATATTCCAGAAAGGACATATAGCGGCCATGACGCAAAAGAAATCCTTGCATCCTTTGAATGGATGGACAGTGATGATATCTGGCCGAAGGCTGTTATCTATGACACAGTGAAGGGAAAGGGCGTAGATTTCTCCGAAGGCCAGAATGCATGGCATGGAGCAGCAATCGATGATGAGCACTTCAAGGTGGGAATCGTGCAGCTTGAAGCAGATGTAAGGAAGAAGGAGGAACTTGTATGAGCAAAGCTATGAGAGATGCATTCGGAGATCATCTTTTAAAACTCGGTGCAGAAAGGACAGAGCTCGTAGTCCTGGATGCCGATGTATCAAGTTCTACTAAGAGCATAAAGTTCGGCAAGGCCTATCCTGAGAGGTTCTTCAACGTAGGAGTGGCAGAGGGAAACCTTGCGGGAATCGCAGCAGGTCTTGCAACATGCGGCTACCATCCGGTAGTAAATGCATTTGCAATCTTCTTATCGCTCAAGAGCCTTGACCAGATCCGCAATGACATCTGCTACAACAACCTTCCTGTAGTTTTCGCAGGAGCATATGGCGGTCTTTCTGACAGCTTTGACGGAGCAAGCCACCAGGCGCTTGAGGATATCGCAATATTGCGATCTCTTCCGAATATGGAGGTAATAGTTCCATCGGATGCACGCCAGGCAGAGCTTGCACTTGAGTATGCTCTTGAGAAGAAGGGTCCTGTTTATATCAGGCTGAACAGAAACGCAATGCCTGATATCGAGACAGACAAAGCTTCCTTCTTCTCAGCAAAGGCTGTAAGGATTACAGAGGGAAAGGATGTCACGATTGCAGCAAACGGAATTACTGCTTCGATGGCAGAAAAGGCTGCAGAAATCCTTTCATCCAGGGGCATCAGCGCTGAAGTGTTCTCAGTTCCTTTTGTAAAGCCTGTGGACACAGCCTCAATCTTTGAGTCCGTGAAGAAGACAGGAGCTCTTGTGACTGTTGAGGAAGCACTTTTAAAGGGCGGATTTTACTCAGCAATCGCTGAAGAGGCTTTCAGAAGCGGAATAAGCGCCAGGGTCTGCTCAATCGGAATCGATGACATGTTCGGAGATACAGGACCCTATATTGAGCTCCTGGCAAAATATGGACTTTCAGCTGAGAGCATTGCAGAAAAGGCTGAAAAACTCGTAAGAAAATAAAAGTAAGGAGATTTACTATGGATAACGTAACAAAAGCTTATGAACTTCTTAAATCATGGAAAGGCGAGAGCTACACATTCGGTCCTGGCTGCCTTGATAAGACAGGAGAGATTGCATCCAGGTTTGGAAAGAAGGCATTACTGGTATCAAATACAACCTATATGCTTCCTGTTGCAGAGCAGGTCAGGGCATCCCTTGAGAAAGCCGGGATGAGCATTGCAGGGGGAAAGATTGCGCCCGATGCAAAGCCAAACGCACCAAGGGAGGATGTATACCGTCTTACTACATATGTTCTTCAGTACAAGCCTGATGTAATCGTTGCAGTAGGAGGCGGCTCCACAATCGATGCATGTAAGGCAGCAAGCATGCTTGCTACCCTTGGAGGCGTTGTCACACCTGAGATTGATGAGTACTTCGGAACAGGAAAGATAACGGATTACCTTGAGAAAACAGGAACAAAGCTTGTTCCAGTGTGCGCTGTCGAGACAAGCGCATCAAGCGGAGCACACCTTACAAAGTATTCAAATATCACGGACCCGGTCGCAGGACAGAAGAAACTGATCGTTGACCCTGCAATCGTGCCTGAAGTCTCTCTCTTTGATTACAAGGTGACATGCTCAATGCCTGTAAAGGTCACTATCGACGGCGCTATGGATGCCATCGCTCATACATTCGAAGTATTCTGCATGGCAAAGGGGGAGGCCTATGAGAAGGCAAAGGACCTTGCAGAGGCAGCAATAAGCCTGGTCGTTGAGAACGCTGCAGCAATAATAAAGGATCCAAAGGACTTAAAGGCCAGGGAAGCAATAGGACTTGCTACAGACCTCGGAGGATATGCAATCATGATCGGAGGAACATCAGGCCCTCATCTCACATCATTCAGCCTTGTTGATATCATCGGGCATGGAACTGCATGCGGCCTTATGAATCCTTACTATCTTGTCTTCTACAGCAAGGCAATCCAGGGCCAGCTCAGAGTCCTTGCAGATATCTTCAAGAAGTACGGCTTTGCCGATGCCTCAATCGACAAGGAAGAGGGAAGATCCCTTGCTGAGGCTGTTGCAAATGCAATGATCTCTTTCTGGAAGACAATCGGAGCACCAACTACTCTTTCTGAGATTCCGGGCTTTGATAAGAGCGTGCACATTCCAAGAGCACTTTCAGCTGCAAAGGATCCTGACTTGAAGATGAAGCTTCAGAACATGCCTGTTCCGATGACAGCAGCAGATGTCGATGAGTACATGGGCCCGATTCTTGAATCTGCCGCTACAGGAGATCTTTCCCTTATAAAGGAAATGTAAGGAGAGCTGCCATGCAGGCTTTAAATCCGTTTGGAAGTGCATTTGATTCCCTTGTCCTTCCAGATAACGCATATATAGCGCATATGGAGGCCCCGAGTGCACTGGATGATCCTGAAAAGGCCATCCAGGCCTCCCTTTCATCTCCTGTTGCGTCTCTTTCCCTTTCAGAAATTGCAAGGGCAAAGAAGAATGAGAAGAAGGATGCAAGGGCAGTAATCGTTATATCAGATAATACGCGGCCTGTGCCTTACAAAGGAAAGGAGGGCATCCTCCTTCCTGTTGTCAAAGTGCTTCTTGATTCATCTTTTTCGCCCGATGAGATTACTATTCTCGTTGCAACCGGCATGCACCGTGAGATGGAGGACTCAGAGCTCAGGGCAATCATTGATTCAAAGATCTTCAAGATGGGCATAAAGGTTGTAAACCATGAGCCGAGAAACGAGGAGCGCCTTACATACATCGGAACTACAAGGCGCGGAACCCGTGTCATGATAGACACTATCTACATGGAAGCAGACCTCAAGATAGCAACAGGGCTCGTTGAGAGCCATTTCATGGCAGGGGCATCTGGCGGACGCAAGGCAATATGCCCAGGGCTTATTGGAGAAGAGTCCACGCTTATATTCCATGGCCCTGAGCTCATGGATCATGATAAATCAAGGGATCTCGTGATCAAAGGAAATCCTGTTCATGAGGAGAGCCTTGAGGTTGCACGCATGGCAGGAGTTGATTTTCTTGTAAACGTGACGCTCAATCATAGCTTTCACATTACAGGAGTATTCTCAGGGGACCTTGAGAAAGCTCATCTTGCAGCTGTTGAGAAGATCAAAAAGGATGTTGAGGTTGCAATACCGGGAGAGGCGGATGTCGTGATTACACACGCAGGCTTTGTAGGGATCAATCACTACCAGGCAGCAAAATGCGCTGTTGCATCGCTTGGAGCCTTGAAAAAGGATGGCTATCTTATCTCAATTGCAAACTGCACTGATAAGGGCAGCGTAATTGGAAGTGCGAACTACCGCACGGCCCTCGCGCTCCTTCATCTGGATGGGCCTGAGAAGTTTAACAAGCTCTTAAGGAGCCCTGACTGGACCTTCCTTCCTGAGCAGTGGCAGGTGCAGCAGTGGGCTAAGGTATTTAAAAGAATTCCAGAGAACCATTTCTATTTCTATGCGCCGCAGATTGCGCACAGGGAATTTGACCTTCTTCCCGGAATCGATATGAGGACTCTTGGAGAGGCAGATGAGCAGAGCAGGAGCGTATACTCTGATGTGATTGAGCTTGCGCTCAGGGATATCGAGAAGAGGACGGGAAAAAAGAGGAGCGAACTGAAGATCATATATATCTCAGATGGCCCTTATGGAATTCCTGTAGTCAAGGAGGCAATATGAAACTGGCAATAGCAATTGCAAGTGATAACGCCCTTCCTTCTGCCTTTGTGGTGTTAAGGGGGCTTAAGAAATCCATTAAGTATGCTCATGAGCTTGGCTATGATGGTGTGGAGCTTGCGCTGAAGGAGCATGATGAGATGCCTTCTTCAGAGCTCAAGGCGATACTGAAAGAGAATTCGATGGAAGTATCTGCAATCTCTTCGGGGCAGGTATTTGCAGCGCGTGGCCTTATGTTCACCGACGCAGACAAGGAAAAGAGATCTGAGCTCTACAAGAGCTTTTGCGGCTTTATCGATCTTGCATCAGAGCTATCGTGCTCTTTTGTGAACATCGGAAGGGTAAGAGGATTTATTGGAGAGAGGACTGAGGATGAGGCTGAGAGCCTCTTTATCGAGATGGCTTTAAAAATCTCTGAATATGCTGAGAAGAAAGGCGTTGAGATAATTCTTGAGCCTGTTAACCGCTATGAGATTGATTACATCAACAACACTGATCAGTGCGTTAGCCTTGTGAAGAAGGTAAACAGGCCTAATTTCACTATGATGCCCGATGTGTTCCATATGAACATTGAGGATGCTCATATCGGAGAGGCTCTTATCAGGAACAGGGATTACGTGAGGTATGTACATCTTGCTGATTCCAACAGGCACGCGCCCGGGGACGGGCACCTCGATTTTGATGACATATTCAGTGCCTTGGCAAAGATTAAATACGATGGCTGGTGCACCGTTGAATGTCTTCCATACCCTGATCCCGAGACAGCAGCAAGCCGTGCAGTGACATTCCTGAGAAAGAGATATATATGAAGAAAGTTATCCTGATTCCAGATTCATTTAAAGGCACTATGAGCTCAGCTGAGATCTGCTCTGTCATGGAGGGCGTCATAGCTCAGCATTACCCGGATTGTTCTGTCATAAGCATCCCCGTTGCAGACGGGGGCGAGGGGTCTGTGGATGCATTCCTTACATCCCTTGGCGGCGAGAAGGTCTATAAGAGCGTAACAGGGCCATACCCGGGAAAGAAGGTAAACGGCTACTATGGCATTCTCCCTGGAAACACAGCCGTTGTTGAGATGGCGGCCGCTGCCGCGCTTCCGATGGTGGGGGAGAACAAGAACCCTGCAAAGACTACTACGCTCGGTGTTGGAGAGCTGATGCTCGATGCTGCTAAGAAGGGCGTGAAGAAGATTATCCTTGGCCTTGGAGGATCTGCAACTAACGATGCAGCCTGCGGCCTTGCATCTGCTCTCGGCATAAGCTTTTTCAATAAGGAAGGAAAGAAGTTCACTCCGCTCGGTGAAAGCCTTGATGAAGTAACAAGAATCGACACATCCACGATGGACCCGGCTTTAAATGGCATTGAGATAGTCACCATGTGTGATATCGACAACCCCTTCTATGGCCCTGAGGGAGCCGCACATGTCTATGGCCCTCAGAAGGGTGCTGACAGCGAGATGGTAAAGATGCTTGATGGCAAAATGAAAGCACTTGCAGAAATTATCAAGAGGGACTGCGGTGTTGATGTCCAGAGCATCCCCGGCTCCGGCGCTGCTGGCGGAATGGGCGGAGGAATGGCAGCTTTCTTCAAATCCGAGCTCCAGATGGGAATTGAGACAGTTCTTGAAACAGTTCACTTTGATGATCTTTTAGAAGGAGCTGACTTTGTCTACACAGGAGAAGGAAGAATTGACGGCCAGAGCCTCAGGGGAAAGGTTGTAATAGGAGTTGCGAGGAAGGCCATGGCAAAGGGAGTTAAGACAATTGCTTTTGTAGGAGATATTGGAGATGATGTCGAAGGCGCATATAACGAGGGCGTAAGCGGAATATTCTCCATAAACCGCGTAGCGGTTCCCTATAAGGAAGCAAAGCCCAGGGCAAAGGATGACCTCAGATTAACTGTTGATAACCTCCTGAGATTTCAGAAAGCACTAGGAAAATAATAAGGTCTCTCGTTCTGAGCGGGGGCCTCAGTGTCTCGGACTTTGAGAGTGAAAAAGAGCAAAATCCGCATTCGGACGCCCCGAAAAAGGGCTCCCTTATGCCTGAAGCCTCTTCAGAATGGATGCCATGTCTTCCTGAGAAAGCTCCAAAACGCTTGAAATAAAATCAGGGTCTGCTCCTTTATTCAGCATATTCCTGGCATGGTTAAAAGTTACTCTCTCAGCAGTTTCT
>CAZHQL010000035.1:0-1426 GCA_964534915.1 uncultured Spirochaetaceae bacterium
ATCAGGCCCTCCTTTTTAAAAGGTATTTACTTAATTAATCGGGCAAGTTGAAATTATGTTCACAAAAAAATTTCTTCTTTTTGATTGCCCAAGCGCTGCAACCTTGCTAATGAAGGCCTATACGTATGATTTATCTATGATTTATCACATGATTGCTTTGAATAAGGACATCAGAATGGGTTGAAAAATTTTTAAGGCAACGGGGAAGAGCTCCTTTTCTTTTTGCTTCTATTCCGCTAATATACCGGTCATGGCATCTGCGTTGCTTTTAGTAGTAATCTACTTTGCTTTTATTTCCCTTGGCCTTCCAGACAGCCTCCTGGGAGCATCATGGCCCATGATGCATATCTCATTGGGTTTTGATATCTCAAGCCTCGGCTACATAAGCCTTACAATCTGCGCTGGAACCGTAATCTCATCCATTCTGTATTCAAAGATTTCCGCAAAGGCGAGAACTGAGCACATAACGATTGTTTCCGTTTTGCTCACTGCCCTGGCCTTATATGCATTTGCATTCCTTTCTAACAGCTACACTGTATTTCCTATCGCGCTTGTACTCGGAATTGGAGCCGGAAGCGTCGATGCAGGCCTGAATTACTATGTCGCCCTTCACTATAAGGCGCGCCATATGAGCTGGCTCCATGCATTCTGGGGTGTTGGAACGACATTCGGGCCTACAGTGCTTGCTGCCTTCTTCGCAATCGGGAAAAGATGGAACGACGCATATTTCCTGATGGCTCTCATTCAGAGCCTGATCGTAATAATGCTCCTTCTTTCTTTGCCGCTATGGAAGAAGAATGATAAGAAATCTGTAAAAGTAGAGGAGAAAAGGGAAAAGCAAAGCATCACTCTTAAGGATGCTCTTATGCTAAAAGGAGCTCTGCTTGCTCTTCTATCATTTTTCCTGTACTGCTCAATTGAAGCTACAGTCCTTAACTGGAGCTCTTCCTTTGCTGTCTTTGCAAAAGGCCTTACAGAAACAGAAGGAGCCAGGATTACATCGCTTGCCTATTGGGGAATTACAATCGGGCGCTTCATAACAGGGCTTGTAAACGAGAAGACAGGGGACAGGGTCATGGTTGCATCAGGCCTTGCAGTATCAGCTGCAGGGGCTATTATGCTCTTATCATCATCTGCATTTACATCAATTGGATTATCTATATTCCTAATCGGCCTTGGCTTTGCTCCTGTATATCCATCGCTTCTTCATCAGACTCTTGCCCTGTTTGAGCCTGAGGGCGCAAAGAGAATCATGGGTCTTGAAATGGCATCTGCATACATTGGCTCAAGCATTACTCCCTTCACATTCGGTCTTATAACACGCACAGCAGGCCAGAGTATACTTCCATTTGCCTTGATTCTGTTTCTCTCTCTTGAGATCCTGGTTGCGGCCCTCAAGCGCAGGGTATATGCAATGAAAGCTTAG
>CAZHQL010000035.1:1526-8891 GCA_964534915.1 uncultured Spirochaetaceae bacterium
TTAGGACTTCGAGAGCTAAAAAGGGCGAATATGCTTCAGGCGAGCTTGAGAATTTCTCCTCTCAGAGCCTTCCTTTAAAAGTGTTCTCCAGGCAATAAGAACATGCCCGCTAGAGGTGCACCATCGCACCTGAATGCTGCTCAGAGATCACTGTTCTTATCATTTCTTCCCTTGCTCTTTCTGAACTCATCATAGCCATAGGGAACGGGGGCTTTTCGCTCTCTCCTTCTTTCACTTCTCTCTGAAGCATAGCTTCTTCTAGCTTCATAGCCGGAGTATCTTTTCTCATCTTCCCTTCTCTTTCTGTACTCAGAATGCTCACGGCCCCTTCTATCCTCACCTCTTCGTCCGGGCCTTTCCCTTTTTTCTATTTCATCAGAAGAGCCGTATCTTCTTCTCTTCTCTTCGTGGTAGCTTCTTTTCTCGTCGTTAAAGCTCCGCCTTCTCTCATCATAGGATTTATCATCCCTTTCATAGCGGCGGAAGGAAGAATCCTTATAAGAGTCTGCTCTGCACTCTCTTCTGTTTGCATCTCCCTGATAGCCCTTATAGCTGCTTTTCCTGTCAGAGGAGAAAGGTTTTTTCTCATAGCGCCTCTGTTCTGTCTTCTTCTGATGTGCTTTCTTTTCTTCATTGATTTTATCAAGCGTCAGCCTCTCAAGGCTCTCATCATCCATAATTCTCTTCATCACATCTCCCTGGTACTCTTTTACTTTTTCTAAGCGCATGATCTTAAGAAGGCTCCTTTTCCTTGAGAAGCCGAATGCTCTCATCTCATCCGTTAAATCACTTATCTTATAATACGGTTTCAGCTTGCCCTTATCGATACTGAAAGAAGCAAGGTTCTCGCTGAATATTACAACTCCGCCATCTGTAAGGATCTTAGTCAGGTTATAAAGATAGTGCAGATAGTCCTTCTTGAGATCAAAGTCATGTGCCTTATGTGAGTTCGAGAAGCTTGGAGGGTCGAATATTATGAGATCCCAGCGCTTCTTTTCCTTCACGGCATTCTCAATATAGGCTTCTGCATCTGAGGCAACTGTCGGGTACTTTGAGGCGTCAAAGAAACCATTTGCATCCATGTTCTCACGCGCCCATTCTGTATAGACATTCGAAAGGTCCACGCTGTCAACTCTTTCTGCGCCCCCGCTTGCCGCGTAGACGCTGAAAGATCCCGTATAGGAAAAGAGATTGAGTACCTTAAGCCCGAATGAGGACTCTTCAACGCTTTTGCGCGTATTGGCATGGTCAAGGAATAATCCTGTGTCCGCATATTTTAAAAGCTCTACCTTGAAGAAGTGAGAGTTCTCCCTTACTTCTATGACAAGGCTTTCATTCTCTTTCTCGTGCTGACAGCCCTCTTCCCTTTTCTTCCTCAGCTTGTAGATTATCTTGTCCTTTTCGATATAGAGGAAGCGGTGCACAAGGTCGATGATATCATCTTTTTCGCTGCTGCTCAGTGCAGGGTCTGAATAATCCAGGATGCGGGCAAAGGGACCATAGAGGTCTATGGAAAGATCAAGGGGTTCAAGATTCCTGTCGTATACGCGTGCAACAGTTGAATCTGTTTCCTTCATCATGCGCCTTGCATCAAGGCCACCCTGCTTTAAAATCTTGGAAAAATCTTTTCTTAAGTACTCCTGCATAGCACCCTGATTCTAGCATATTTTCGCTTCTCAGGCCTAGAATCTGAGGCTTTCAGGGGCTAATTTGCTTTCCCCTATAATAGCCAGTTGTGCTATCATAGGGTATTAAGGCTGAGGAAAATATGCAGATGGATGAGCAAACAAGAAAATTCCTTGAAGAAAGAGAAGAGAAGCTGGGTGCAAGGATTACAATAAAGGCCTATGCACTCTTCTATCTTTCATCAAGCGGAGAAAAAAGGGAGCATGGAGTATTTCTTTACAGCGACGGAGAGACCTTCGTCTTTGAAGACTTTGAGAGAACGCCTGCAATACTTGGCATTGAAATAAAAAGAGGAAAGAAAGAAGAGTATGTAAAGATGGAGCGCTCCTTTAAAAAGCGTGATATCAAGGATGTATCCATAGTAGCATATAGCGATGCTCTGGAGAGCGTAAGACAGAGCAGGCCATGCAGGAAGGCAGGGCTTCTTACAAGGCTCCTCAGAAAGACTCTTCTTGAAATTGAACTTAATGACGGCACTCGATACTACTTTGAGATGATGGATCCAAAGCAGGCCATTGCTTATTTTAAATAGGAGACTTTTATGACAGCATTCAAAGCTTATGATATCAGGGGAATCTACAATAAGGATTTTGATAAGGAAACAGTCTATAAAATAGGCTATTTCCTTCCCTCTCTTCTTAATACAGATCACGTAGTCGTAGGCCGTGATGTGCGCATCTCAAGCCCTGAAGTGCATGAGTACCTTTTAAAGGGCATTACCGAAAGCGGTGCAGATGTATGGGACCTTGGTCTTGCAACTACCCCGATGGTTTACTTTGCAACAGTAAAGCTGAATTCCGATGCGTCTGTTCAGATAACAGCAAGCCATAACCCAAAAGAGTATAATGGCCTGAAGATCTCAAGAACTGATGCACTTCCTGTGGGTGGCGAGACAGGGCTTAAGGATCTTGAGTCCCTGGTAAAGAACAGCAAGACTGAGAGGAGGAAGAAAAAAGGATCTGTTAAGGATTATTCATGCGTGAGATGTGAGTATATCAAGTACCTTAAAGGCTTCATGAGCGATATTACGGGCCTTGATATCAGCATCGACTGCTCAAACGGAATGTCTTCTATCATAATCAAGGACATACTGAAAGGCGATAATGTTCACTACATAAACGACACTCTGGACGGAAGCTTTCCAAACCATGAGCCAAATCCGCTGGAAATTGAGAACTGCAATGAGATTATGGCAGAGACCGTGAAGAATAAAAGCGATGTCGGCATAATCTATGACGGGGATGCGGACAGGGTAATGTTCATAGATGAAAAAGGACGCTTTATCCAGCCTGACTACATCACAGCAGTAATCGGCCTCTACTACAGCAAAAAGGGCATTACAGGCAATTCCCTTGTGGATATCAGGACAAGCAGGAGCACTACTGAGTATCTTGAGAAGCTGTCCCTCATCCCAACAATCTGGAAAGTCGGGCATGCATTTGCAAAGCTCAAGATAAGGGAAATTGATGGCATTTTCGGTGGAGAGCTTGCAGGGCACTACTACTTCAGACGCGACTTTTTCAACGCAGACAGCGGCATCCTTGCATCCCTGATGGTCCTTAGCGTAGTAAAGAGCTTGAAGGAGGAAGGAAAAACACTTTCCTCCCTCATTGATTCAATCGTAAGGTACTCAAACTCAGGGGAAATTAATTTCACCCTTAATGAAAAGGATGAGTGCATAGAAGCGCTCGTTAGTCACTTTGAAAAGCAAAATCCTGAGAAAATCCTCTCTTTTGATGGCTACCGCATTGAATTTCCCTCCTGGTGGTTCAATGTAAGAAAGAGCAATACGGAGCCGTATCTCAGGATTGTAGTCGAGGCATCTGGGAGCGAAGAGATGAATAAGCGCCTTGATGAGATAAAAGCAGTAATTTCCATGTTCAAATAGAGGTGAAAATGCGCTAAGATAGACACCGAAGGAGATGAATATGAGAGTAATACTCTTTGGGGGTGCCGGGTATATCGGGACACATGTAGCACTGTCATTTCTGGAGCGCGGGGATGAAGTTGGAATCTATGACAATCTCTCAACAGGCTTAATGAGCAATGTAAGCGACAAAGCAGAGTTCTATCTTGGCGATATCCTTGACAGAAACCGTGTAAGGGAAGTCCTTTCCAAGGGCTGGGATGTATCTGTGCATCTTGCAGCATTCAAGGCTGCAGGGGACTCGATGCTAAAGCCCGAAGAATACAGTGAGAATAATATAACAGGGTCATTAATCCTTATAACAGAGTGCATAAAGGCAGGATGCATGAACTTCATTCTCTCTTCCTCTGCCGCTGTATATGGTGAGCCTGAGTACCTTCCAATAGATGAAAAGCACCCGACGAATCCTGAGAACTACTACGGATATACAAAGCTTGCAATAGAAGAGAACCTTAAGTGGTATTCACGCTTAAAAGGTCTTAATTATGCGGCCTTAAGGTACTTCAATGCCGCAGGATATGATGTAGAAAAAAAGATGCTGGGCCTTGAGAGAAACCCTGCAAACCTGATTCCTGTAGTAATGGAAACAGCAACGGGTGCTCGCCCTAACCTCCTTATTTTCGGCAACGACTACCCTACAGAGGACGGAACCGGCGTAAGGGACTATGTTCACGTAACGGATTTAGCAGATGCACATGTAAGGGCTGCTGATTACATCAGAAAGAAAAAGAAGAATCTTGTAGTCAACCTTGGCTCTCAGACGGGACTATCGGTAATGCAGATACTAGAGGCTGCAAGAAGAATAACGAAGAAGGAAATTCCTGCCATAATCTCACCAAGAAGACCCGGAGACCCTGCCAAGCTCGTAGCATCCTCTGAGTATGCAAAAAAAGAGCTTGGATGGAGCGCTAAATACAGCGACCTTGATACGATTATAAGCAGCACATGGAATGTCTATGAGGAGAACTTAAAGAAGAAAGGAAGCAAATAGTGCTCTTTTCACTCCACAGGGCATTCATAGCCCATTTCCCTTGCAACATCCTCAAGGCGGCAGGCTTTCTTCCCCGCCTTGATTCTCTCACTTGCATCGATTGCATCAGAGATATCCTCAAGTTCATCAATGCAGTTCTCCAAAAGGGCATTGCAAATGCACTTCTTTTTGTTTTTCCTGCAAGCTCAGCAAGCCTTTGCTTGTATCACAATTGCAGTCTTCTTCATAGCTCATAATACAGCACTTGCCTCCCTAAGCGAAAGGGAGGCTTGAAAATCATCCTTTTACAGCACCTGCAACAAGGCCCTTGATCATGTACTTCTGGAAGAAGAAGAAAACAAGGAGTATCGGGATTGTTCCGATTACTGAGATTGAGTTGATCAGCGACCAGTCATAGGAAAGTTCTCCAAGGTACCTGAGTGATATCCCGACAGAAAGCGTCCTTAAGCTGTCTCTCTGGATAAGCGTTGCTGCATGAAGATAGTCATCCCATGCCTGCAAGAATGCATAGATGCCGACAGCAAGCATCCCGGGCTTCACAAGAGGAGTGATGATGGAAAAGAGGATGCGCTTTCGTGTTGCACCATCTACAAAAGCGGCTTCCTCAATCTCCTTTGGCACATTGCGGTAAAAGGAGCTCATAAGGGTTGCACAGAACGGAATCTGGGCAGCACTCAGTGCAAGAGTAAGACCGGCTCTTGTATTTATAAGGCCCACTTTCGACATAAGGCTGTAAAGGCTTATCATGCGGCTTACGATCGGAAACATCTGGGTAACGACTAAAAGCGAGGCAACCAGAAGCGTCCACTTTATATCAAAGCGAGCAATTGCATAGCCTGTAATAACTCCAAGAAGCGTGCATATTAGAGCAGTAGCGCCTGCTATTATGAAGTTGTTCACATAGTAGACGAAGAACTGGTTGTTCTTTGAAAAAAGAGAAAGATATGAAGATACTGAGATTTCCTCAGGAAAGAACGTCGGTGGATAGCGGTATGCCTCCATATTCGTCTTAAAGGATGTTGCAAGCATCCAGTAAAGCGGGTAAAGGAGGAATAAAAGAATCAGAATGAGCACGAGGTACTTAAACACATCTGATAATACTCTTGTTGCTTTCGTATTCATTTTGCCCCCCCCTAAGACAGATCCTGAGCTCTGAAGAGCCTGTTGTAAATGCCAATCGTTACAACCATTAAAAGCATCCAGATTGTAGTAACTGCCGCGCCCGAGCCCATGTTCATGCTTACAAATGCCTCACGGTAGCTTAAAATCGCGAGGTTCGTAGTTGCTCCGTCGGGGCCTCCTCCCGTCATCGTCCAGAAGAGCGGGAACTGCTTGAAGTTCTCTATGATCGACATCGATATCGAGACCTTTATTACAGGAGCCATGTAAGGAAGTGTGACTGAATAAAAGCGGCGCACTGCTCCTGCTCCGTCAATGGTTGCAGCCTCCATAATGTCTGATGGCACGTTCTGAAGCCCTGCAAGAAGCAGAAGAGTCATTAAGGGAACCTGCTTCCACAGCGCTGCCAGGGCAATGCCCATAAGGGCAGTATCAGGATTATTAAGCATTGCAAAATCATTTACGCGCCCGAAGGAAAATACAGATATGAAATATTTGAAAAGCCCGTACTGGGGCTGGAATATCCACATCCAGATCAGAGCTGAGATGACTGTTGGAACTACCCATGGCGTCATCATGATGCTTCTGAAAAAGCGTGCGCACCTGACATTCGAATTAAGCACGAGTGCAAGTGCCATTCCAAGCAGAAACTGCAATATGATTACAACAAATACGAATGAAAACGTATTTGCTATCGCATTTGGAAGGGCTCCGGATATAAAGATCCTGCGGTAGTTGTCGAAATTATTCCATTCCCCTGGAATATTTGCGATTATGTTCCTTACCTTGTAGTCCTGGAAACTCTTGATTATTGAATCAACTATAGGGATGAAGATGAAAAGCAGCGCAAGAGCAATGGCAGGAAGTGTCAAGGCCATTGCAAAATACATATCACCCCTCTTCTTAGTCAGCTTTGTCAATTGCACCTCTCCTTTATTCAGGGCTGCAAGCACAGCCCTGAGTCATTGTTTATCAAAGTTTTGCAGATGCACTCCTTACAAATGCCGCAATTGCTTCCTCAACCGGTGTATCAGATACAGTTACAGCCTGGGCAAGGGTACACAAATCAAGGCTTATGTCGCTCATGGCACTTACATATGGAACCTTCTTGACGCGGCCTGTAGAAGAGCTTGCACCCTTTAGAACGCCTGAGTTCGCAACAGCTTCCATATCGCTCATGGAATTCTTTGCAGGGTATGCAGGAGTTACGTTCTCAAGATAGTCGTTAAGAACTTCCTCGCTTATTACATACTGGACAAATGCATCAACTGCCTTGTTGTGAGCTTCTCCGTTGTCTACAAGGATGAAGCAGTGAGATGTAAATACTGCCTCTCCATTTCCGTTTCCGCCAGAAAGAGGTGCAGCACTTGCTGTAAAGGATGCAGCATCCGGATTGATTGAGGATACTCCGTTAAAGCCCCAGCTCTGGTCATAGTACATCGCAAGCTGCCCGAGTGCAAAGAGGTTCCTCAAGTCCTTAAGCCTTGCATTCTGCGGGTTGTATCCATAATCATCAAGAAGTGCAAGCATCTGGAAAGCTTCACGGAAGCCGTCATTGTCTACGCTGAGGCGTCCGTCTTCTGTAAATACATCGCCGCCGAAATTGTAAACCATCGAGATAAGTGCATTCCCTGATACTACC
>CAZHQL010000035.1:8901-13011 GCA_964534915.1 uncultured Spirochaetaceae bacterium
TCTGTCCGAACGGATAGACCTTGTTGCCATTTGCATCTGTGAGGACTGAGAGCTTTTCAGCTGCTTCAAGCATCTCGCTGTATGTCCTTGGAGGATTATCAGGATCAAGTCCTGCTTTCTCAAAGAGCTCAGTGTTGTAGTAGAGGATGAACGGGGAGACATAGAGAGGAATGCCATAGATATCCCCGTCGATTGTGAATACATCCATGATTGCAGGATCGAAGTCTGCGATGAACTCATCATCCACAATCGAAGAAACAGATGCTGCCAGGCCAGATACATAGAGCTGAGGAACCCATGCCTCCTCACCGAAGATGACATCAACCCTGTCACCTCCTCCTGCCATGTTGATTACCTGATTCAAAATCTCTCCGTAGGGTGCTGTAACCCACTCGATGCGGTACTCAGGGTAGCGCGCTTCAAACCCGCTCTTGACGCCAGCCCAGAATTCCTCGTAGCCACTTTCAAGAAGTGCATAGTTTGCAACCTTGATAGTAAGAGGATTTTCGGCAGTTGCTTCCCCGCTTTCTGAGCTTCCAGAAGCATACATGGCGCTCAAGATGACTAAGCTCATGATTAAAATGCTTAAAACCTTTTTCATATTTAGGCCTCCTTTTTGCCTGTTGGTTTTATATTCCTAGACGCTTTCGCGCTCTATGATATCCGTTTTGAGAGTGGCACTTAAAATGCCTTCCTCCTCCTTTTTGAGCTCCCTCAAGAGCTCAAGCGTCTTTCGCGCAACCTCATCCTTCCTTATGGCAAGGCTTGTAAGGCGCGGCCTTGTATAAAGGCTGATCCTGCTGTTGTTAACCCCTGCTACAGAAACATCATCAGGAACACGCAGGCCCATTGCATTAAGTGCTATGAGGCTCTCTGCGGCAATTCTGTCCGTGCGGCAGAAAAGAGCATCAAAATGGTGCTCCTCATATGCCTCTGCAAGAGCCTTCCTAAGCTCTTCAGAGTCCTTAAAGCGCTCAATTAATATCTCTTTTCTTCCTCCAATTGCCTCCATATAGCCCTTATAGCGGAAGCCGCTTTTATCAACACCGTTTCTCTCTGCGCTGAATGAGTCAACAAAAGCAATTTTTTCTCTTCCCCTTTTTTTTAAGTGATCAATGAGCGCTATGCTTCCGTCTAAGAGCCCTGTAAAGAGAAGCGCATAGCGCCCCAAAAAGCGCGGATAGTCCTTCATCGAAAGAATCACTGTGGGCATTCCTGTGTCGATTATCCTCTGAATATCATCAGGAGAAATCGTAGCAGATCCTATTATGATGCCATCGAATCTCCAGAGCCCGACAGTAGAGACGAAATTCTTATCTCCCCTGTCGCTTGCAAGAGAGAAAAGATACCCCTGTCCTTCTACGAGCTTTTCCATCTCTCCGATAATAGAGCCAAAGTAATCTGACTCTAAGTCATCGACGATGAAGAGGATGTGATGCGCTTCCTTTCCCTTAAGTGCGCGTGCAACGGGATTTGGAACGTAGCCAAGGTCCTTAACAGCCTTTAAAACCCTCTCACGCTTTATGCTGTCAACGTAGCGGTTATCATTAAGTACATAGCTTACAATTGTCTCGCTTACGCCAGCTGAGAGTGCAACATCCTTTCTCGTCACTTTCCTTCTGATCATACTGTACCTGCAGGCTTATCATATTTTTTCTTGAAGCGGACAAACTCCTTTATGGGAAGTCCTGTGTCATAGTCAAGCTGACGCTCTTCGCCCTCTGCAGTGGGTCTCTGCCTTGTGCAGTAGTCGCACTCCCAGTCAGGCTTCTCTTCATCCTTATTCCAGGGCCTTACCCTCCACTGATAGCCCCTGAAGGGATCTCGTGTGTCATTCATCATCTTGAGAATCCTCTCATGAAGATCCTTGCGGATGAGATAAAATCTCTCATCATTGATGAGGTTCTTTACTTCATATGGGTCTGCATCAGTATCAAAAAGCTCATCAGTCTCATCAAGCAGGAAAAGCGCCATCTTATAGTGGTCCGTGATTGCTGCTCTCATGAACTGGATTCCTCCAAAGCCGTCATGGTCTATCTCATAGCGCGTGAACTCTGTAAAGACAACATCGTGAAGGACATTCTCATCTGGCTTTTCTATTATAGGACGCATAGTAACGCCTGGCATCTCAGGGTGCTTCTCAATGGAAAAATAATCAAGGATTGTAGGAGTGATATCTATGTGGCTTACTACATGGTCATACACAGCACCCTCTGGTGCACTGCAGTATGCACCTCCTTTGATAATCAGAGGAATGTGACATATCTCCTCGTATACGCTCGGGCCCTTAAGGGAAAGAGAGTGCGCGCCCAGCGCTTCCCCGTGGTCGCTTGTGAAGATTACCATCGCATCCGGGGCAAAGGCCCTTACAGCAGAAAGAACGCGTCCGATCTCGTAATCTGCAAAGCTGTTGCAGCCCAAGAAGAGCTGCGGCCTTATATGAAGATTATTTTTGTCTTCATGAAGACTCCGCCCTGCCCAGAGCCTCTCAAGAAGCGGCTTATCTTCAAGAGTGTCAAAATAGGCAGGAGTTAAAGGCATCTCATAGTCTTCATACATCGATGCAAAAGGCTCAGGACAGAGATATGGCTGATGGGGCTCATCAAAGCTTACAGTTAAGAAGAAATCCTCATCCTTTCCCTCGCTCTCTAAAAACGAGATTGCGCGCTCTGCTATCCTGTGTCCGAATGTGAAAGTCTCATCAATGCCGCCCTCTTCGAGCGATGTTGCTTCCTTTCTCGACTTGATCTTATCATCATCAGAGAGCTCATCCAGATAGCATCTCATATCATACCAGTAGCGCTCATCGTAGCCGGATGGACACTTTCCTGTTCCAAAGTAGTCCCCTCCGTCTAAATGCCATTTTCCTATATATACACTGTGAATTCCCTTCTCACTCAAGCGCTCGCCCACAGTCTTCACGCCCGCCCAGAGCGGTACAGAATTCGTAAAGCTTCCATTTGAGTGAGGATAGAGCCCAGTAAAGATTGCACTTCGCGCAGGCCCGCACACAGGCTGGCAGGAATAGGCCTTTGAATACCTTACCCCCTCTGATGCAAGACGGTCTATCTCCGGAGTCTTCATCTGACTGTTCCCATAGCAGCCGAGCATGTCATGCCGCGTCGTGTCTGTCATAATGAAGACTACCTGTCTTTTCTTTTGCATTGTCCCTCCCGGATATACACTCGAGTGTATATATTGTCTGTCTCTTTTTCCATCTTGTCAAGAAAAAATGACAAATGAAATATTTCGTGTTATACTCCGAAACTGAGACGAAGATAAGGAGAGCACATAATGAAAAAACTTATAGTCTTGATTTTGTGTTTGCTTGCGATTTCCATGAGTCTCTATTCTGCAATAACAGATTCAAACAGACAGGAAATCGTATCGGTAGATAGCCCGATATACAGGGCTATGAAGAATCTGTACATATCTACAGGCCTTGCCCTGCCATCCACCACAGGTCCGTGGTCAATGGCTGAAATGGATATGATGCTCAGCCGCATAAAGACTGAAAAACTCTCAGAAGATGAGATGACAACATATGAGTATCTGGTAAGAGAGATAAAAGGATCTCCACGCTTTGAGCCAAAAGCCGCTGAAGGCCTATTCGGATTCTCAATCTCAGGTGATGTTGCCCTAGAGATGTACACGCACTCAAATCCAGAAACATTCAGTGATTCTGATGACTGGGGCTTTTCAACTCAGATAGGAGATTACAGTGCCCCGACGCCACTGATTGATGTTCCTCTTGAAACCTGGTTCGGAAACAATATTTACGCCTACTCCTCACTCGCGATTGGTGTAAACAAAACGCAGAAAGATGGTACTGATACTGCATTCTTCACAAATGTCCAGCT
The DNA here is from genome assembly GCA_964534915.1 of uncultured Spirochaetaceae bacterium. Classification (GTDB taxonomy): domain Bacteria; phylum Spirochaetota; class Spirochaetia; order Sphaerochaetales; family Sphaerochaetaceae; genus Ornithospirochaeta. The sequence continues at coordinate 12,762 of CAZHQL010000035.1, forward strand.
AAATACAGGCCTGAGTTTTAATTTCCCTAACCGTGCCTTTGCATCCATAGGAGGTGCCTGGTGGAACTTCTCAATAGGAAGGGACAAGCTCAGATGGGGACCAGGAGAGTCAGGCAACCTGACAGTGGGAGACCAGATTCCATACCACAATAATGCAAGGTTCACTGCATTCTCAAAAGTATTTAAGTATACTTTCAGCATTAGTTCCTTTGCGCATCCTCTGAATTATACTGACAATGATGGTTATTTA
>CAZHQL010000036.1:0-12942 GCA_964534915.1 uncultured Spirochaetaceae bacterium
AGAGACTAGCTTTACGGGTAAGGAATGGGTTTGTGATGCAGAGATGAAGTCTTCTCTGATTGATTTGCGGATAGTCATCGGGGCTATCAGAAAGGACCACGCAGTGTGGTCCCTCCATCAGCCTGGTTTTCTATCAGTAGTTCTTTCCCTGCAGCTCAAAATATGCCTGAGGGTGTGCACATACCGGGCAGACGCCAGGAGCAGCTTTTCCTACATGGATGTGTCCGCAGTTCCTGCACTTCCAGATCATATCCCCGTCCCTGCTGAATACGATGCCATCCTCAATGTTCTTCAAGAGCTTCAGGTATCTCTCCTCGTGCTCTTTCTCGATTTTTCCAACACCTCTGAATAGAGCTGCTATTTTAGTAAAGCCCTCTTCCTCAGCCTCTTTTGCGAATGTTGCATACATGTCGGTCCATTCATAGTTTTCACCCTCTGCTGCGTCTTTTAAGTTCTCAACAGTTGATGGAACTTCCCCGCCTTCATGAAGAAGCTTGAACCAGAGCTTTGCATGCTCCTTTTCGTTGTCAGCAGTCTCCTGGAAGATAGCTGCAATCTGCTCATAGCCCTCTTTCTTTGCCTTTGAGGCATAGAAAGTGTACTTGTTCCTTGCCTGGCTTTCACCCGCAAACGCTTCTTGGAGGTTCTTCTCCGTCTTCGATCCCTTCAGTTCCATTTTTTTTCTCCTTTGACCCGCACTTTGTGCAGGTGCCTTCTAATATCAGTTGATAGGAAGCGAGGGCAAAGCCTTCATCTTCCATTACCTTTGCTCTTTCAATCACGCCCTCAAGGGGAAGGGCTGCATCAAACACTTTTCCACAGCTCTTGCACTTTGCATGGTAATGAGGAGAAGGGTTCTTATCATATCTGTCAGATCCCGATCCAAGCTTTGGAATCCTCATTATTGCTCCCTTTTCCTCCAGTGCGGCAAGGTTTCTGTAGACCGTGGCCTTGGATATATGAGGAAACGACATATGAACAGCGGCGTAAATTTCCTCTGCAGTCGGGTGGCCCATCATATTCATGAGAGTGCTGTAAGTCACTTCTTTCTGTAAAGTCTGTCTGCTCTGTTTCATATATTATCCTTGGTGATAACTCTTATTGATAATATATAACTAATAATAATTATTGTCAATAACTTATTTGAAAGTTTTTCTCTAAATATTCTCTCAGCTCCGTGCTCTTTTCCTTCGAAAACTGTGCTCCTGTCTCTCTGATTATCTCTCCTGCAAGCAGGGATGCAATCCTTCCTGCATCCTCAATGCTGCATCCTTTTTCAATCCCGTACAGAAAGCCGGCTGCGTAGGTATCTCCTGCACCTGTAGTATCTGCAGGCTTTGTAGTGCCATAGAGGGGAATCTCATAGAGCTTTCCTTCATGTGATATCACAGAGCCCTTCTTTCCGTTCTTTACAACTGCAGTCTGAGTCAGCTTTCCAATGCTCTTTGCGCACTCTAGAGCATCATAGTTATCGATAAGGAACCTTGCTTCCTCGCTGTTTGCAAATACAATGTCCACATAGTCTTTGATAAGGGAAAAGAATGTCTGGCGGTAGCGTCCTACTGCAAACGGGTCTGCCATGTCAAAAGCAACGAGGAAGCCGGAATTCTTCTTTTTTTCAAGCACCTTCCTTATTGCCCTCTGCTGTGCTTCCGTATCCCACATGTAGCCTGTGAAGTAGAAGATATCAGCAGAGAGTGCACTCTCAAGATGCACATCCTTATCATCAAAATTCCTGTTTGCGCCAAGAAATGTGCACATGGTCCTTTCCTTGTCCTCTGTAACAAGGATTATGGATGTTCCTGTAGGCGCATCATTCTTGACAAGCTCATCTTTAACGCCCATCTCCTTAAGGCGGCTTTTATACATCTCTCCAAGCTCATCGTGCCCGATTCCGCCTGCGAGTGTTGTCTCTACTCCGAGGCTCTTAAGAGTTACCATGGTATTGGGGCAGGAGCCGCCGCAAGAGTACAATATTTCCTTTCTGCTAAGGTACTCAAGTATCTCCTTTCTCTTCTCTTCATCTATTAAGTTCATGGTCCCTTTATAGAGGGAGAGCTTGTTTATATCCTCATCCGTGACGAAGCAGAGCAGGTCGATTAAGGGATTTCCTATTCCGTATACAGCCATAGGAAAAGTATATCAGCTTTAAAGATGTTCTTGAAGGAAAATGAGGAGACACTATATATGGTTTTTCCCGAGTTTTCCACAGGTTTTCCCCAAGGGGCGGGAAAAACTGGGGAAAGAAGTGGAAAGCGAGATTCGGAAACGCTTTCAGCTGAAATTTTCTGAGAGAATTATTTCTTTTTAACAGAAGAAAATAACTCGGAACGAAATAATAATTTCTTAATAAAACCCATATAAGAATTCAATAAGTCTGAAAAGGGGGAAAAAGGGGGGAAAAGGGGAGTTTTACACAAGTTTTCCCCAGAATTCAACACATGTTGGAATTTCGATTAATTCTTAATATTTTCTACACTTACCTCTTTTTCCCGTTTTATGGGGGTACGCTATATATAGCGTTTGTTATTATTGTAACTGAGCAGAAGCTGTATATGTACGATTAAGGACAAGTGTATTTTCCACGCCTATTCATTCAGGAGCGTCTGAACAGCAGCAACAGTGTATATTGAAGCATTCTCTGCTCTCAGTATATTGGTCTTTAAGAGCACCGGGAGCGCGCCTTTTTCCTCAGCAAAAGAGCACTCTTCATCTGAAAAGCCTCCCTCAGGGCCAATGAAGAGGGAGATTATTTCATCCCTTCCTGTGGCGAATAAGGCTTCCTTTATGCTCTTTGTCCTTCCCCTGATGCTCTGGTGGAGGATAAGGACCCGGCCCTCTGCTTTCCTGATGGCCTCAGAAAAGGAGGTTTCTTCTCCGATTTCCATTACGCGCGCACCTGACTGCTGCACAGCCTCGCGCCTTATTGCTTCAAAGCGCTCTTTATCGTGCTTTGTGATCTTTCCTTCCGAATAGGAGGATGAGAAGAACGTTATTTTTTCGCACCCTGCTTCCTGAGAATCCCTGATCACGCGCTCATTCTTCTTTCCCTTAAGCGTAGCCTGGTAAAGATGTATTTTCTGAAAGTGCCCGGTAAAGGATGGCATGCTGTCAAGGTATGAGGCATCATCGCTTTTCTTGATGATAAGGAGCCTTCCGTCAAGGATTGCATCGTAAAGGATTTCCCCCTCATCCTTTGCCTTGAATGATGTGCCTTCTGAAAGGCGCAGCGAGTTCTTCAGGTAGTTATATTCCTTATCAGAGAGCTCGTAGAGGCTGCCTGAGATCCTGGCTTTCTTTATCAGAAGTATTCTCATAAGTCTTTTCCCAGAAAGGAAAGAGCTGCCTGGAGGGCCTCATCGTAATCTGCTATGGCTGCAGGACGCTCTGAGAAGTCCATAGCGTAGTAGTATGCATTGACTATAAGCTTTGTCAGCACATCGCGTGCAACAGAGCTTTCTTCGTTCTCTGAGGCAAAGAGCTCTACATTTTCCCTAGAGTATTCAGGATGCTTTTGCATGAATGATGATATCTTGTCTGTTGCAAGGAACTCTTCATAGCTTTTGATTTCATCTTCTGTGTACACTCTTTCTTCAATGAGGATATCAGGGAGGATGCCGACTTCATGAATGCTTGCTCCCTCTGGTGTGTAGTAGTTTGCATCAGTGAAGCAGATATAGCCGCCATTATATGGAATCAGGCTCTGTATTATTCCCTTGCCGAATGTCTGGCTCCCGATTACTGTTGCCCTCTTGTTATCCTTCAAGGCTGCTGTCATTATCTCGCTTGCGCTTGCAGTTCCTCCGTTTACAAGGATTACAACCGGGATATTTGCAGAAAGGATGGTAGCTCTGTCTGCAGTGTATGTAATTTCCTTTATGCCGCTTCCCTCCTTATAGCGGACGCTCAGAATCTCGCCCTCAGAAAGGAACATGTCAGCTATTTCCCGGCTTGCCTCCATCGTGCCCCCTCCATTGTTCCTCAAATCAATGATGAGGCTCTTTATGCCGCGGCTTTTAAGATCCTCAAGTGCCTCGCGCGCACTCTGCGTGCTGCTTTCATTGAAAGTGTAGAGATGGAGGTATCCGACATCGCCTGAGAGGACATCGTATGCCAGATTCGGAATGACTACGTACTCTGGCATGAGGGAAATCTCAAACTCTGTGCCGTCACGGTATACAGTAAGGGTCAGACTCTCTCCTTCCTTTCCCCTTAAGAGGCGCGATGCCTCAGTTGAATTAAGGGAGAACACGCTTTCTCCATTAATTGAGCTTATAAGGTCATTTGCCCTGAGTCCTGCGCGGTCTGCAGGTCCCCCTGGAAACGGGCTTACGATCTGAAGCATCCAGGAAGAGGGGTCAGAGTAGTCTGCATATACGGGATTTACTTTCGAGACATATGTTCCTATTCCGAGGTACTCTCCCGAGTACTGCTCAAGAACGCCCTCCACATCCTCAGATTTCACATAGTAGGAGTATTTATCACCAAGGGATGCAATCATGGCAGAAAGAAGGTTCTCTGCCATGGCCTCATTGTCTATTTCATAAAGGTAGTACCTGTCTAAAAGGGCATAGACATTTGAAAGGGAATACAGGATCTCACTTATGCTTCTTTCTCCTCTTGTCTCCCTTACGGGCACTGAGAGGCTGTTGCTGACAGCCCTCTCTCCCACGCCGCCTGAAAAAAGAGAAGACAGGGCTAAGAGCAGTATGAAGAAAACACATATGCTTTTTCTCATGAGAATATAATAAAACAAAAACAGGATCTTTTGTAGAATTGACGCTCAATTGTGGATGAACCTATACTCAGGCCATGGGACTTTATTTGACGTTTCCAGCCTGGATAGATCCGTATGTATTCTCATTTCTGCCTGTTCGCTGGTATGCCCTGATGTATATCGTGGCATTCGTGATAACATACGTTCTCTTCAGGTATCAGATAAGGCATGACAAGGCCCTTAGAATGACAGCAGAAGAAAGCGAGAACCTCTTCTTTTCTTCAATAGCAGGCCTTCTTATAGGAGCGCGCATATTCAGCTGTCTTTTCTACAGCGATACATATTACTATATCACGCATCCATGGATGATGTTCTGGCCCTTTGAGAACGGAGCCTTCACAGGCCTTCCCGGCATGAGCTACCATGGAGGCGTTGCAGGCTGCTTCCTTGGAGGCCTTATATACACACGACGCCATAAAAGAAGCATTCTGGAAGTAACGGATACTGTAGTTGCAGGCCTTCCGCTTGGCTACACGTTCGGGAGAATCGGAAATTTCATAAACGCTGAGCTCTATGGGAAGGTGACATCATCTTCTCTCGGGATGGTATTTCCCTCAGCAGAGAGGTTCTCAGCAACACACGAGTGGGTGCGGAATGTAGCAGACAAGTGCTCAATGAGCTACAGCTACTCTGATTACCTTAATCTTCCGCGCTATCCGACACAGCTCTTTGAAGCCTTCTTTGAGGGACTTGTCCTCTTTCTTATCCTTTTCTTTATCGCAAGGCCCCTTAAGGCAAGGAAGAGCTTGAGGCACGGGAGCATATTCTCGCTCTATCTGATGCTCTATGGCATCTTCCGTTTCTTCATCGAGTACTTAAGGGAGCCGGACAGAAACATAGGCTATGTTATAAAGCTTGGAAAAAACAGCAATAACACGGCGCTCTTCTCTTCTTTTCTGAATATAAGCCTCGGGCAGATATTCTGCCTTTTAATGATTCTTGCAGGGCTTGCCCTGCTGATATTAGTAAACGTAAGGAGGACTGGCAATGACAATAGACCAGAAACTAAGGGCAATAAGAAAAAAGCTGAAGCAGGATAATCTTGATGCGTATTACATCACCGGCTCTGATGCGCATCAGAGTGAGTATGTAGCCCCTCACTGGAAGACGAGGGCATACATATCCGGGTTCACAGGAAGCGCGGGGACTGTAATCATCACGCCTGATAAAGCTCTCCTCTGGGTTGACAGCAGATATTTCATCCAGGCTGCAGAGGAAATAAGGGGCACAGAGTATGAGATGATGAAAACAGAAACGGAAGACCCGAGCCCTGCAGACTGGCTTAAGGCAAACCTCGAAGAAGGGATGAGCGTAGGCGTAGAGGAGAGCGAGATTTCCATAAAGCAGTACAGGGATATTAAGAAGAGCCTGAAAGAAAAGAACATAACGCTTTCCCTTACAAGGGACATACTCTCATCCATCTGGAAAGAGAGACCTGAAATCCCAAGGACAGAAATAAGGGAGATGAAAGCAGAAGAGGCAGGGCTCAGAGCTGAAGAGAAGCTTGAAAAAGTAAGGGATGCTCTTAAGAAAAAGGGTGCAGAGTGGACATTCATCTCCAGCCTTGATGACATTGCATGGCTCACGAATTTCCGTGCAGATGACATTCCCTATAACCCTGTATTCTACTCATTCATGTTCATAAGCCTCGATAAAGCCGTGCTCTTTACATTCAGAAGCCGCTTCAAAACAGAGAGAAAGCACGCATTTGAAATAAGGGAGTACTCTGATGCCTGCAAAGACCTTCCTTCCTTAATAAAGGGAAAGGGCTCTTATAATCCAGAGAGGGTCTCTGCATCGTTTTTAAAGTGTTTTTCAAAAGAGGATATAGAGGCAAGGGATATCACAACGGAATTAAAGGCAATAAAGAATGATGCGGAGATTGAGGGCATGAGGAAAAGCCATGTCGAGGATGCTGCAGCATATATAAACTTCCTTTCAAAGCTTGACAGAAATGAGGAAACTGATGAGATCTCAGTCTCGCGCGCACTTGAAAAGGAAAGAGAGAGGCGCCCTGATTACCTTGGCCCTTCCTTTGCACCGATCTCAGGCTTTGCTGAGCACGGCGCGATGTGCCACTATACAGCAACAGAAAAGACAAACAAGAAAATAAACGGCTCCGGGCTCCTTGTTCTCGATACGGGAAGCCAGTTCAGCTATGGCATGACGGATATTACAAGGACACTTTTATTCGGAGAAGCAACAGAAGAGCAGAAAAAGGACTACACACTGGTTCTCAAGGGACACTTAGCCCTCCTGCGTCAGCGCTTTATAAAGGGATGCTCGGGCGTGCACCTCGATGTCCTTGCAAGGCAGTACCTCTGGCAGAATGGAGAGACTTATTACCATGGGACAGGACACGGTGTAGGATTTCACCTCAATGTGCATGAGGGCCCGATGAAGATATCCATGCACCTGATAGACGTTCCCCTTATGCCTGGCATGATAATCTCTGATGAGCCCGGAGTGTACAAGGAAGGCCGGCACGGCGTAAGAATTGAGAATCTTGTGCTTGTTAAGCAGGATATCCAGACAGAGTTCGGCCTCTTCTACTCATTTGAGGATCTCACGCTCGTTCCGTATGAGAAGGCGTTAATCGACGTCTCCCTTCTTACTGATGAGGAGATAGACCAGATCAATTTCAGCCACGAGAGAATCTATGAAACGCTCAAGGACAAAGTGGATGAGGATGCCCTTTGCTATCTGGAAGAAGCCACTTCACCACTGAAAAGGAATTAAGTATATTATTCACGGAGGAATAAATGATGGCAGAACCATTGAAGAAGAACAATAAGATAAAGCGTAATGGCCCTGTGCTGCTTGTAATCATGGATGGCGTAGGATTTGGCAAATACAGGGACGGGGATGCAGTTGCCCAGGCAATGACAAGGAATTTAGACAAGCTCTATGCAACATGCCCTTATACTTCCCTCAAGGCCCATGGCCTTGCTGTAGGGCTCCCAAGCGATGAGGACATGGGAAACAGCGAGGTAGGGCATAACGCAATGGGATGCGGAAGGGTCTTTGCACAGGGTGCAAAGCTCGTCTCGAATTCAATCAGCTCAGGGGATATGTACAAGGCAGAAACCTGGAAGAAGCTCGTTAAGAACGTAAAGGACACTGGTGGAACGCTTCACTTCATAGGACTTCTCTCTGACGGCAATGTTCACTCCCACATTGACCACTTGAAGAAGATGATAGAGCAGGCAAAGAAGGAAGGAGTAAGGAGAGTAAGGGTTCATGCACTACTGGACGGAAGGGATGTAGGCGAGATGAGCGCACTTGACTACTTTGACCCGTTTGACTCTTTCCTGAAGGAGCTCTCTCAAGACGGCACATTCGATGCCAGGATTGCATCAGGCGGCGGCAGGATGGTAATCACGATGGACCGCTATAATGCGAACTGGGACATGGTGAAAAAAGGCTGGCAGACGCATGTGCTTGGAGAAGGAAGGACTTTTGAGAGCGCACATGATGCAATTGTGACGCTCAGGAATGAGACAGGCGCAATTGACCAGGACCTTCCTGCTTTTGTCATTGCAGAGAACGGCAAGCCGGTTGGAACAATAGAGGACGGAGACAGCGTAATCCTCTTTAACTTCCGCGGAGACAGGGCTCTGGAGATTACAAAGGCTTTTGAGGCAGAGGATTTAAAGGAATTTGACAGAAAGAGAAGGCCGGATGTTGAGTATGCCGGCATGATGGAGTACGACGGGGACCTTCATGTTCCCTCTCAGTTCCTTGTTTCCCCGCCGTCCATTGACAGGACGATGGCAGAGTACCTCTGTGCATCGGGAGTGAGGCAGTTCAGCATCTCTGAGACACAGAAGTTCGGACACGTAACATACTTCTTCAACGGAAACAAGAGCGGCAAGTTCGATGAGAAGCTTGAGGAGTATGTTGAGATTCCGTCAGACATCGTTCCTTTTGAGGAGCGGCCATGGATGAAGTGTGCTGAGATCACGGACCGCGTGATTGCCGAGATCGAGAGCGGAAAGTGGGACCTTATAAAGCTTAACTATCCTAACGGGGATATGGTAGGGCATACTGGAGTATTTGAAGCTGTAGTATGCTCGATGGAGGCCATGGACATACAAATAGGGCGTCTTAAGGATGCTGTTGAGAAAGCAGGGGGCGTGATGGTCGTGACAGCAGACCATGGAAACGCAGATGACATGTATGAACACGACAAGAAGGGAGAGCTGAAGAAGAGAGAGGATGGAGAGCCCAAGGCAAAGACAAGCCACTCACTTAATCCTGTTCCATGCATCATCTTTGACCCAGAGTACAATGGAGAGTACTCAAAGAGCCTCAATGAGGGCCTCGGGATATCATCAATAGCAGCAACGCTGATGAACTTCTTAGGATACGATGCTCCCTCTGATTATGATAAGAGCATCATAAACCTCAGCTGAGCAATGCCCTCTCGAGAAATCGAGGGGGTTTTTCAGAATGCATTCCTGCTTGCTATCATGAGCATCACGCAGCCAGTGCAGAGGAGGGCCGAAGAGACCAGGAACGCAATCACATTGTAGTGAGCAAAAAGGCCGAAGTTTCCAAGAATGAGAAGGATATATGCGATGTAGCGCCCTATGTTATGGCTCATCGTATCCTTTGTGCCCGCTCCTATGAAAGTAACTATCGCCGCAAGGTTTACAAGATCTGTTGCGTAGTTGAAGTAAAGGTCAAAATCCGATCCGAAATTGCTGCCGCCTGTGTGTATTGCAGAGCTGTTTGGAGCCATTACGGCAAGAAGGAGTGCCACCACAAGCGCTGTTATGAAATGCGAGAAACAGCTGTTGTTGCTTACTCCGATCAGAAGAAGGCTTATAAAGAGCAGCGTGAGGGCATTGAAAAGAAACGAGAACCTTATGATGATATTGATAAGCACCGGATCCAGAATGAGCCTTCCTGTCTCTGTGTAGTACTCAGGAAGGAAGGACACGCACTCGAGCGTAAAGGAGAGAAACAGAAATGGAATGAGCTCGCCTTCTGCGCTGTTGCTCCTGTGCTGTATCCTTATTACAAGGTGCGTTATAAGAGGGAATATCAGAAGGATCAGAAGGGATATCATTCTTGCTGAGAGCTTTAGAGATGGCCATGAGCCCATGTTGTAGTATCTGATCGAAGTATCTGCAAGGATCAGCAGAAAAAATCCTGTAAGAGCTATCTCAATCAGAACTGTTATTCTCGAAGCGGCCTTATTCATCAGAGGTAATCCTTATAGGAGAGGCTTGAATCCGTCTCCGTCCTTATTGATACATACTTGGCTCCAAGTGCCATGATGGCAGCGTTGATGAGGGAAGACAGCCCGTTTGTCACCATCAGAAGTGAAATGAGAGCAGATTCTGCTCCATAGAGGCTGATGTTTAAAAGCTTCAGGGCAGCATATGTTGTTATTGCTGTCTCAAAGCGGAGCGAAGTAAATGATATAAATGATGCAAGCGTGCATGAAAGTGCAATCAGGACAAGCGTTCCTGTATCGAGAAAGCCTCCCATTGCCCTGATGAGCGTGAGAGAGAGGAATGTGGAGATACAGGCAGTTCCTCCCTTTGCAAACAGGCTGCAGAAAACAGTTGATGTAACGCTGTTCCTTTTCTGCACCCCGAGGCTGCTCCGCGATATCGAGATATTAAGAGGGATCGATGATACAGTATCTGAGGCTCCCAGTGCCATCACAAGGGATGCTATGCTGAGTGCTATGACCTTGTAGGGATTCTTTCTGAATCTCACAAGAACAGCAAAGATAAGGGGAAGCACTAGAAGAAGCGTTATCAGCGTTACTGCAAGAAGCAGAAGGAGGAAAAGAGGCACTGCTATGAGAGTCTTCTCCACATAGACAGACAAAAAGAGGTCTGTCAGAGCAAAATAGGCGATTATATAGCCGTATATGGTGTAGAAACGGGCTATTTTATGCATGACCTCGGAAAATGAGTTCATAACAGCGTATGCCGGGCGGATTGTGTCTGCAGAAGGCTTGAGGAAAATGCCGAAGATCCAGGAGAGGATTATCAGGGGAAGAAGAGAGCCTGATGCTGTTGCAATCGTATTGAACGGGTTTATCATCCTCAATGCGTTCACATTGCCAGCTATTGCATAGTTAAAGTAATACTTTACGATGTCCCCGCTACTTCCTGCACTGCTTGTGACAGGAAAGGATACAGGAGAGAAACAGAAGACAAAGAGGGGCACAACGGGAAGCAGAATGCTTGTAACCAGAGTCCAGATAATAATGGAGGAGGATACCCTGGTTCCCATCCTGTCCTTTCTTATTGATGCTGTTGCGCTTGTAAATGAGAAGACAATCAGAGGTATGGTGACAAGCGTCCCTGTTCTTAAAAGGAATGCAGAGGCTGCAGAGAAAACGTTCAGAGCTGTTTCAGAGTCTGCAAAGAGAAAAGCAGTTGCCAGAGCGCAAAGAAGGGCCGTCAGATACGATAACCAGGTTTTCATAACATGATTTTAATGCCGGAGAATATTTGAAGTCAACAAACCTGTATCTCCCCTCAGGCCTGTTCATCTTCTTCCTTTACGAGGTTTTCTGCCTTGTACTCAGCCTTCAGCTCCCTTTCAAGAAGGTCCTTTACGAATGCATCTGCATCAAAGCCCTTCTTCTCGTATCTCAGTGCAAGAGAGAGTGCGGTGATGAGTATGAATAGCTGCATCCTTTCCTTGTTGTACCAGAGAGTGCCCTCATACTCATTGAGAGAGACAAAATCCCTGATGCCTTCTTCTTCAAGGAGCTTTTTAAGCACTTTATAAGGCGTTTTCAAATCCTCTGCATCTATACTGCGTGATGCATTCAGAAGTATTGCAGCCGCGTGTGCTGTGAGGCGTGCATCGTCTTCTGTAATGCCCGTTTTTCTTATCTCGCGCTCAAAGAGATGATTTAAAAGCATCTCATCAGAGCGTTCCATCAGGGCCCTGATGCTCACAGAATTGCAAAATGGCTTTAAGGCTATTGTCTCTGCGATAAGAAGAGGAAGAGATGCCTCAATCTTTCCCCATTCTGAGAGTGCATGGCTCTTCTTTTTCTTGAAGAGGGAAGAAAGAAGACGGAACTCAGAGACCATCTTCTTTGGCTCTATTTCCTCAAAGGAGCCAAGCATCTCCTTTGTGACATCATCGAATGTCTTATAGATTTCAGGCAGGCGCGAATAGACTTCAGCTATTGAAAGCAGTGCCTGACGAACCTTCTCTGCTGTGCTCTTTCCCTCTGTCATTTCCCTCAGAAGAAAGAAGAAATCCTTTTCAGCAAACGGGGCATAGAGCTTGAAGAGGCTCTTGAGGCGTATCAGGGAAATGGCAGTCTTTATGCTCCTGATTCCGCTTTCTCCATACGTTTTCCAGAGCGTTTCATATGAGCCGTCAGTGTCCTCAACTTCCCTTATGTTCCAGTAGACTCTTGCCTCATAGCCGTTCAAGGAAAAAGAGAGGCCTTCCTCAAAGAGCTTCATGGATGGATAGATGTACATAAGGCCGTCTGAGAAGCACTCAAGGATTGCATAGCGCCTTGCGCGGAATGAAAGGCCAAGGTTCTCAGCAAGGCCCGTCCTGGCTTCCTTTTTATCCCCGTTTGCCTTATCAAGCTTGGGAACGCTGCTTTTGATGTTCCCCCGGATCCTCTCGTACTGGTTGTTATAAAGGACAAGCGTCCTTTCCTTTCCGCGTCCGTTTACATATGCGTATACGCTCTGGTGCACAGAGCCGTTATCGCAGCAGTCATAGAGATTGAAACACTCTACATTGCTGAAGAGATAGCGCTTTCTGAAGAGGGGAAAGATCCTCCTGTAGTGCTCTTCAATGAGCCATGAGGAAGGCTTCTCATCCCAGTATGCCCTCTTGTATTCCATTCCGTATTTCTCATGGTAGCCCTCGATCTGGCCATGCCCGATCATGGGAAGGCCTGGCAGGGTTGCAAGGAGCGTGCATACTCCGAAATAGCGGTCCCCGTCTCCGAACTGCGCGATTGCAGTCTCCTCATCAGGGTTGTTCATGAAGTTTACATAGCGCTTGAGGATTTCCGGCTCGAAAGAAAGAGTGTTCTTTATCGCCTGGCGGTACTTCTCGTTCTCCTCGTTCTTGAGCATGTTCATGAACGCAGAGTTATAGACGCGGTGCATGCCAAGGGTTCTCACGAAGTAGCCTTCCATCATCCAGAAGGC
>CAZHQL010000037.1:0-12788 GCA_964534915.1 uncultured Spirochaetaceae bacterium
TTGGAGAGATAACACTCACATCAGATGAAGCTGGCCTTACATCCCCTTCCTTTTCTCCTGTTTCTGATGGCTATGAGGAGACAGAGTCATCATTCATTGCCTGCGCCAAGAAGTATCTGGATATCTACTTTTCTGGCGGTGTTCCTTCCTTCACGCCTGAGCTCAATCTAACAGGATCAGAGTTCTCTCTTGAAGTCTGGAATCTCCTCAGGAGCATAGGCTATGGGGAGACTATGAGCTATGGAGAAATTGCTGCTCTTATTGCATCGAAAAGGGGAAGCAGGAAGATGTCTTCCCAGGCTGTAGGAAACGCAGCAGGCAGGAACCCCGTTGCGATAATAATCCCATGCCATCGCCTTATAGGATCGGGCGGAAGCCTGAGAGGCTACAGCGCGGGAGTATGGCGGAAGGAGTGGCTCCTTGAGCATGAGAAGAGAGTCAGTTTCCCTTAAGTGCCTTAATCACCTTATTGTATTCTTCTTCGAGCTCAGGGAAGGCTGTTTTAGAAATCTCTACCTCTGCTGCTATTCTGGAAAGCTCTTTCAGAGCAACTTTCTCTGATGCTTTCCGGATCCTGTGGGCACACTTTGTGATCCTTTCATCATCATTTTCCTCTGCGGCCTTTTTCAGCTCATCAAATGAGGCATCTTTTTCAAAGGAGGAGAGGCGCTCTCTCAGCATGCTGATATCTCCTCCGTAGTACTCAAGAGCCTCTTCCCAGTCAAGTGAGATACTTTCTGCGATTGCCTTTATATTCATCTCTTTCCTCTAGATGCTTCTTGCAGGGTACTGCGGCTCTGCTGTGTAGTTTATTCCAAGCTTCCTCATTCCATCTATGTCTCCGGCAGAGGGTATATGCGAGAAGTGGACATCAGTTCCCCTGAGCTTTCTCAGGGCCTCACATGCTCTCTTTGCATTTTCATCATAGATTCCTGAGATTGAGAGAGCAATCAGGATCTCATCAACATTTAATGAAACGCCCTTGCTTGAGAGGATATCCCTCTTTGTATGCGTTACGGCTTCTATGACATCTGAGTGTATGAGGTCAGTTTCCTTGTCTATTGAGAGCAGTGCCTTGCATGCATTGAGAATGAGCGCGGCTCCCGCGTGCATTAGATTTGAGTTGTGCGCAGTTATTATCCTTCCGTCATCGAGCTCGATAGCCGCAGCACAGACTGTCCCGTCATCCTTTCCCTTTTTCTCCCTTATGGCCTTTTCAAGTGCTTCACGAGCAGGAACTACTGTAGGGCGGTCCTCTTCCCTGAGGCCTGCCTTATCAAGGAGGGCAAGTGCCCTGTTATAGACTTCCCTTGAGCATATTCCCTGAAGATAGTCAGTCTTTGTATTAAAGACCCTCCTTATTATCTCCATGTTCGCAGCATGGCGGCAGACATCATCGTCAGTGATGCCGAAGCCGCAGCGGTTTACGCCCATATCAGTAGGGCTCTTGTAGACACACTCTTCTCCTGTGATCTTCTCAAGAATCCTCTTTAAAATCGGATATGCCTCTAAATCGCGGGAGTAATTGACAGTAACTTCTGAGTAGGCATCGTGATGGAAATGGTCAATGAGATTGACATCCCCTATGTCCACTGTCGCTGCCTCGTATGCGATATTCACTGGATGATTCAAGCTCAGGTTCCAGATAGGGAATGTCTCAAGCTTTGCATAGCTGGGGCGCCTTCCCATCTTTGCTTCATGGTACATCTGAGAAAGGCATGTTGCGAGCTTTCCAGATCCCGGTCCCGGCGCTGTTACTACAACAACAGGTGCATCCACAGGAATGTATGAGTTCTTGCCGTAGCCTTCTTCAGATACTACGACATCGATGTCGGTAGGGTAGCCGGGAGTTGCAGTGTGCTCATATACCCTGATTCCCCTCAGCTCGAGCTTTCTCTTGAACTGCACTGCAGCAACCTGGTTTTCAAACCTCGTGATTACAACCTTGTCACACTTGAGGCCATAGCTGGCAAAGTCGTGGATCATCTTGAGTACATCTGCATCGTAGCTTATTCCGAAGTCGCTGCGCATCTTCCTCTGCTCAATGTCTCCTGCATAGATGCATATTATGATATCAAGATGCTCCTTGAGCTCCTTGAATACCTTCATCTTATTGTTCTCATCAAAGCCGGGAAGCACGCGCGATGCATGCTTGTCATGAAGGAGCTTTCCTCCGCATTCGATATAAAGCCGTCCTGCGGAGGAATTGACCCTGTCCAGTATGAAGCGGGTCTGCTCTTTTATGTATCTGGCACTGTCAAAGCCCTTTTTCATCATACATAGCCCTGTGCAATCATGGCATTGGAGACTTTCATGAATCCTGCGATATTTGCCCCGTCTATGAAATTATCCTTTGCAGAGTATGTTTCAGCGGCCTCGCTGATGCTCTTATAGATATTGTTCATGATGTCCTTGAGCCTCTTATCAACTTCCTCGCCTGCCCACCTGATGCGCTGTGAGTTCTGGCTCATCTCAAGCCCCGATACTGCAACGCCTCCTGCGTTTGCTGCCTTTGCAGGTGCAAGGAGAATGCCGGAGGATGTAAGGATTTCCTCGCTCTCGATCGAGCATGGCATGTTAGCACCTTCTCCGACGAGCTTTATGCCGTTCTTTACGAGGTTAAGGGCATCGTCCTTCAAAATCTCATTCTGCGTTGCGCATGGGAACGCGTAATCGGCCTTGATATCCCAGATCGGGTTAGGCTCGCCCTGCTTTCTCTCGATATAGGGGACGCCGTATTTTTCTGCATATTCCCTGATGCGGCCACGCTTGACGTTCTTAAGTGTCTTTACGAAGGAAAGCTTTTCGCTATCAATTCCAGCCTCGTCAATGATCATGCCTGATGAGTCAGAGAGCGTTATTGCCTTTCCGCCAAGTGCGTTGATCTTCTCAACTGTGTACTGAGCTACATTGCCGCTTCCGGAGACAAGGCAGACAGAACCCTCAAAGCTCATCTTCCTGTCCCTCAGTATTGCCTCAGACAGATACACAAGGCCATATCCTGTTGCCTCTGGGCGGATGAAGGAGCCGCCGTACTCAAGGCCCTTCCCCGTAAGGACTCCAGTGAACTGATTTTTAATCTTCTTATACTGTCCGAAGAGGTATCCGATTTCCCTTGCTCCCACTCCGATGTCTCCTGCAGGAACGTCAGTGTCCTCTCCGATGTGGCGTGAAAGCTCTGTCATGAAGGCCTGGCAGAAGCGCATTACCTCATTATCGCTCTTTCCCTTAGGATTGAAGTCTGATCCTCCTTTTCCGCCACCCATTGGAAGGCCTGTGAGGCTGTTCTTGAATACCTGCTCAAAAGCAAGGAACTTCATTATCGAGAGATTGACAGAAGGATGAAGCCTGATGCCTCCCTTGTATGGCCCGATTGCAGATGACATCTGTACCCTGAAGCCCCTGTTGACCTGGCACTTTCCCTCATCGTCCATCCATGGAACGCGGAACATGATGACTCTCTCCGGCTCAACCATCCTCTCAAGAATCCTGTGGTAACTTACTTCAGGAATCTGATTGATGATCTTGTCGATGGAAAGCAGGAATGTATAAACCGCCTGCTGGAATTCCCTTTCCCCCGGATCCCTTGAAAGGACCTGCTGATAAACCTGTTCTGTCTGACTGTGCATGACTTCACCTCCATTAAAAAAAAGAAAACATTTGCTGAAAGTATAAAATAAAGAAATAAGCTTGTAGAAGTGATCCATGTTATAAAAATACAAAAAAGCAGTTATTCTGCTCTTTTGAAGGCAAAATGTGTGCATATTTATACCGTGTGTCTAATTCAGTCATCTTTTAAAAAGCTTTCTTTCCCCGATTTTGCAAAAGCTGTACAAATGTTTCACCATTTAAAAGTTAAATAAGTTAGTTTTTCTGCTATACTGTGAGGCGTAGGAAAACAGGAACATGAGTAACTACAGGTTCATATACTTCGATGCAGGACTTACTCTTCTTGAGTGCAACCATACAGAGCTCTTTAAAAAGGCTCTTGAGGATCTTGGCAAGGGGAGGGAAAAAGAGGAAATAGAGCTGGCCTATCATCTGGCAAACAAGAAGGCCATGAGGGAAAATCTCTTCCACACAAGCGACGGAGGGACTGTCTTTGCCTCCTATTTTCTCTCTTTCCTCAGCCTTGATATCCCCATTGAGGACTTTCACGAAGCATACACGCGCTATAAGAGCGATATAGTGTGGAAGCCCTTTCCGTTTACCCCGGGCGTGCTTGAAAGATTAAAAAGATGCGGCTATGGCCTTGGAATACTTTCAAACTGGGATCCGGGCCTGAGGGATATCCTGAGAAATGGCGGCATATATGATTTCTTTGATCAGGTGATAATCTCATCTGAAACTGGCTTTTTAAAGCCCGATGAGAATATATTCAGGATAGCACTTGAAAAGGCCGGCCTGTTAAATACGGAGTGCCTCCTGGTGGGAGACAACTACTACGATGATGTCCTTGGAGCCGCCAAGGCCGGCATGAAGAGTGTGCTTATAAATCCCGAAGGAAAGCTCGGGATTGAAGAGATTGACTACAGCCCGATAATCTCCTCCATTGAGGAGCTTCCAGGGCTTTTAGAGGAGGTGTGATATGTTTAGAAAAGTCTTGATTCTTGCACTGGCAGCACTGGTTTTGTCTGCTTCCCTTTTTGCAGGAGGATCAGGTGAGAGCACGGGCACATCAGGCGGTGATGGATCCATCATCCGTCTTACGATGCCATCAGAGCCTGACAGCCTTGATCCGCACCTGTCAACTGCAAGCGATACGGAAGCTGTGATGCATAATGTCTATGAAGGCCTTGTCCTCTTCAACAGTGATGGAGAGATTATCCCGGGCCTTGCAGAGAGCTGGGAGATAAGCGATGACGGACTGGTATACACATTCCATCTCAGAAATGATGTCACATTCCATAACGGAGAGCACTTCACAGCTGAGGATGCTGTGTATTCATTCGGCATAATCTCCGGACTCAGCACGGGAGTGCCGCTGACAACGCGCTTTGCAGCCCTTGAGAAAATAGAGGCTCCCGATGACTATACCGTAGTATTTACACTCAGAGAAAGAAGCGCAGCGATACTTGAGGCAACGAGGGTGGGAGTAATACCATCCGGCTATGAGGACTCTGCAGTGCACCCTGTCGGAACAGGGCCATACAAGTTCGTTGAGTACCGCCCAGGACAGAGGATAGTGCTTGAGAAGAATGATGATTACTACAATCCTGAGAGGATGGGAAAGATTGACAGGGCTGAGTTCTATATAATGAGCGATTCAAGTTCCATAGTAACAGCCCTTCAGTCCGGGCAGCTTGATATAGCCCAGGTGACAGGAATGGACGCAGAAATCCTTCAGAGGAACTATACGATATACTCAAATCCTCAGAACATGGTATGCCTCTTCGCGTTCAACAATGCAATCGAGCCCTTTAATGACGTGCGCGTCCGCAGGGCAATTAACCATGCGATAAACAAGGAAGATATAATAAACGGCGCATTCGATGGCTATGCCACAAGGATTGACACGGCATTCTCTCCCGTCATGGGCTATTACTACAATACTGATGTAGATAACTACTACCCATATGATCCTGCGAAGGCCAGGGAGCTTCTTGCAGAAGCCGGGTACCCCGATGGATTTTCAATCACGATAACGGTTCCCTCCATTTACTCGCAGCATGTAAGCACTGCACAGATTATCCAGGAAGAGCTCAAGGCTGTTGGAATTGATGCAGAAATCGAGCTTGTGGAGTGGGGCGCATGGCTTGAGGATGTCTTTTCAAAGGGAATATTCGAGACCACGATAATAGGGCTTACCGGAAAGCTTGACCCATACGAGATCATGGTGCGCTATCTTTCTACATCAAGGACGAATTTCGTCCACTACAATAACCCTGAGTTTGACCAGAAGCTTGTAGCAGGAGCTAATGAGAGCGATGCAGAAAAGAGAGCTGAGCTCTTCAAGGAGTGTCAGATGATATTAACTGAAGACGCTGTCTCTGTCTGGACATGCGATCCGAGCTTGGTGCTTGCAGCAAGGAAGGATTTAAAGGGCTACACGCCATATCCTTTGAGCTTCACGGACTTAAGCGCGCTATATTACAGCATGGAGTAAGACTTCCTTGAGATACTATGTGCGTAAACTCGCAGGGCTTGCATTAACCCTTGCTCTGGTATCACTGCTTACTTTCTTTGTGTTCCAGATTCTGCCGGGGGACCCTGCGATGATGATTCTCGGAGTCGATGCAGATGAGTTTCAGATAGAGGCAATGAGGAGGAGCCTTGGCCTTGATAGGCCTCTTTCCCAGAGGTATTTTTCGTGGGTCGCGGGGCTCTTCAGCGGGGATTTAGGCACCTCAATCCGCTACGGCCAGAGCGTCTCATCACTTATATTCTCCGGCCTTAAGGTAACTTCCCTCCTGGCTTTGTACAGCATGATCCTTACGGTCATTATCGGGATAACGGTTGGAATATGGCTCTCCTCGCACAGCAGGAAGAAGTACGCTCTTCCTGTCTCGGTGCTCTCGCAGCTGACGCTGTCAGTGCCATCGTTCTGCATGGCCATCTTCCTTATAAACATATTCTCCGTGCGCCTGGGGCTTTTCTCATCAATCGGGTATGTTCCCCTCAGCGATGGCCTTCTTGCATCTGTTTCCTCCATGCTCCTTCCTTCTCTTTCTGTTGCGATAGGATCAAGCGCAGTTTTAATACGCTATGTAGTCTCATCCGTGCAGAGCGAGGAGGAAAAGGACTATGTAAAGACAGCGCGCAGCAAGGGGCTTGGAAAGAAGAGGATCTTCTATTTCCACATCCTCAAGAACTCACTCATTCCTGTTATCACGATACTCGGGATCCTGACAGCAGACATACTTGGCGGAAGCATAATAATAGAGAACATATTCGCGCTTCCAGGCATTGGAAGGCTTATAACAGTCTCGATATCAAGCAGGGACCTTCCGCTGATCCAGGGCCTTGTGCTCTACCTTGCGCTCATCGTAGTGCTTTGTAATTTCATCGTGGACATAGTCTACTCTCTTGTAGACCCGAGGATAAGGCTGAGGTAAAACGTGAAGAAGTATTTTAAGAATCTTAATTTCGTCATCGGCTCAGCACTCCTTTCCATCATGGTCCTTGTCCTGATAGTCTCTTTCTTCTACACGCCATACAGCGTTACCGAGATGAATTTATCAAACAGGCTTGCAAAGCCGTCTCTTGAGCACCTTCTTGGCACAGACCAGTTCGGACGCGATATCTTAAGCCGCACCATGAAAGGAATTGAGGTCTCGCTCCTTGTAGGGCTTTTATCAGTTTTCTCAGGCCTTCTTATGGGGCTTCTGATTGGATCCTTCTCAGGTTACTTTGGGGGAAAGCTTGATGATGCTGTCATGAAGATAGTGGACACGCTCATGGCATTTCCCGGCGTGCTTTTAGCTATGATGCTCATTGCAGTGTTCGGAAACGGGATGGCAAATACAGTGCTGGCTCTCTCTATAATGGCAATTCCGCGCTTTGCAAGGATCATACGGAGCCTCTATATGGAATACAGGGATTCAGACTTTGTGCGCGCAGAGCGAATAAGGGGAGCCGGGGATTTAAGGATAATGTATATCCACATCCTGCCGAACCTGAGAAGCGAGATTGTTGCAACATCATCGCTTTCCTTTGCCTCAGCTGTTGTCTCTGAGTCCGGCTTAAGCTACCTCGGGCTGGGAATTACTCCGCCTTCTCCATCGCTTGGGCTTATGCTCAGTGAAGCGCAGAGCTATATGCTGCATTCTCCCTGGTATGTCCTTATTCCCACAATTGTGATTGCCCTTCTTGTAATTGCATTCAATCTGCTTGGAGATGGAATTGAACAGGTTAGCGGAGGGAGAAAATGAGCGTTATAAGACTTGAGGATTTTTCTCTTTCCTTCAGGGAAAATGAAAGGACGCTGAATGCTGTAAGCAGCATAAGGATGGAAATAAACGAATCTGAGATTGTAGGACTGATTGGAGAATCAGGAAGCGGAAAGAGCGCAACAGCCCTTTCCATGATAGGCCTTGAGGCAGAGAACGCAGTTTTCTCGGGTCATATCTACTTTGAAGGAAAGGACCTGCTTGAAATAAGCGAGAAAGAGTGGGAAAGAATCAGGGGAGAGCGCATTGCCATGATCTTCCAGGAGCCGATGACGGCCCTCAATCCCCTCTTAAGGGCAGGGCGCCAGATAGAAGAGTCACTATCCTGTCATAAAAGGGGAGACAAGAAAGAAAGAAGGGATGAGGTCCTTGCGATGCTTAAAAGCGTGGGACTAGGTGATGTTGAGAGAATCTTTAAAAGCTATCCCCATCAGCTCTCAGGCGGACAGAGGCAGCGCATCATGATAGCAATGGCCCTTATAAACAATCCCTCTCTTTTAATTGCTGATGAGCCCACAACCGCGCTTGATGTCACTATCCAGGCAGAGATCATAGACCTCATAAAGAGACTGAATGAGAAGAGGAAAACTGCAGTGCTTTTAATCTCACACAACCTTTCGCTCGTCAAGGGATTGACTGAGAGGACATACATAATGTACGCAGGAACGATTGTGGAAAGCGGAAGGACTGATGAAATCCTTGCTTCTCCCATACATCCATACACAAGGGCACTTCTTTCAGCAAGGCCCCACATAGGAGCAAGGGGAAAGAGGCTCTATTCAATCCCCGGGCACGTTCCTTCTCTTGCAGAGCGAAAAGGCTCAGCATGTGCTTTCGCACCGCGCTGCTGCTTAGCATGCGATGCCTGCTTTAATGAAGAGCCAGAAGAGAGGGATGAGTCAGCTCACAGGTACTCATGCATCTTCTCATCAAGCGAGATAGAGAGGAGGATTAATGGATAGTCTGATTACACTTGAGGGCATCAGCAAGGAATATAAGGCAGGCTCCAGGAGGATCAAAGCCCTTTCAAAAACTGATCTTGAGATAAAGAAGGGCGAGATATTAGGCCTTGTAGGAGAGTCCGGAAGCGGAAAGAGCACTATTGCAAACATAATAGTGCGCCTTATCCAGAGTGACTCTGGAAAGATAGTATTCTCCGGCAGCGACATCACAGAGCTCAGCGAGAAAAAGTTCCGGCCCTTCAGAAGGGAAATCCAGATGGTATTCCAGGATCCCTATTCATCCATTAATCCTAAAAAGAAGATAGGAACACTCCTGGAAGAATGCCTCCTTATTCACGAAAAGGACCTTGCAAAGGAAGAGCGCATCAGGAGGGTTCATGACAGCCTGGATGAAGTAGGGCTTGACTCAGGCTATGCAGAGCGCTATTCAGAGAACCTCTCAGGAGGAGAGAGGCAGAGGGTCTCCATTGCACTTGCTCTTATTTTAAGGCCCTCTCTGATTGTGCTTGATGAGCCTGTCTCTGCACTTGATGTCTCAGTTGAGGCCCAGATACTTAACCTTTTATTAGACTTGAGGGAAAGGCATGCTCTTACATATCTTTTCATCTCACATGATTTAAACGTCGTCTCATACATCTCTGACAGGATAGCTGTTATGTATTTGGGGCATATCGTGGAGATGGGAAGCAGCAGTGATATATCATTTAAGATGGCACACCCGTACACAAAAGCGCTCTTCAAGGCAAGTGAGGATGTAACATCCACACTTGTTGGAGAGATCCCGAAGCCCACAGATCCTCCCCCGGGATGCCCGTTTAATACACGCTGCCCGGTAAAAAGGGAAATATGCACTCAAAAGAAGCCGGATTTAAGGGAAATAGCGCCAGAGCACTATGTGTCATGCCATTTTCCAGAACTTAGGAGGAGTGATGAAAATAGCAGCAATTTCTGATATCCATCTTGATATAAACAAAGACTACGATGTTCTTGGGGCAATAAGGAGTGAAGTTGAATCAACAGGCTCTGATGTCCTTATAGTTGCAGGTGACATTGCTGAGGACTTCAGAGTCGTCCAGAAGAGCATGGAGGATCTTGAAAGGACTTCCTCCTTCCGCCTCCTCTATGTGCCCGGGAACCATGACCTCTGGTCCCCGGATATGGATAAATATTCAACGGACTATATCTACGCATCATACATGGGCGATGAAAGGTGCCTCTCAGGAAAGACAGCAGAGCAAGGCGATGTTGCATTCATCGGAGACGTGGGCTGGTTTGATTATTCATTTGGAAACCATGAGCGCTTTACTGATGATTCTTTTGACTCTATGAGCTATATGGGACGCACATGGCAGGATAAGATTCACTCATCATGGACAGAGAATAACAAGGCAGCGTGCGCTCTTCAGTTAAGGAGCATTGAGGCCTCAATTGCAAAGGCAGGAAAAAAGAAGATAGTTGCTGTTACGCACATGCTCCCTGTAAGGGAATTCACTGTCCTGGATGCCCGCCCTGAGTGGGAGTTCTTCAATGCATTTCTGGGCTCTGAGAAGCTCGGGTGCCTTTTTGAAGAGAAGGGCGTCTCAGTCTCTGTTTCAGGGCATGTCCACTACAGAAAGGAAATAGTCAAGAACGGCATAAGGTATATATGCCCCTGCCTTGGATATGAGAGTGAGTGGAAGGGCTACTCAGAAGAGCATGCAAATGACGTGCTCTATCATGTGAGAGACTCGCTTAAATACTTCGAATTATAAAGGCTTAAATCAGGAGGTCTGCATAGGCCTTGAGGATATCATCTCCCACTGCTCCCTTGAGCACTTTCCTTGCAAGGACCTTTCCAAGCTGCACGCCTTCCTGATCGAAGGAGTTGAGGTTCCAGATGAAGCCCTGGAACATGACTTTGTTCTCAAAGTGGGCAAGAAGCGCACCCAGTGCCTTCGGAGTAAGCTTATCGCCATAGATTAAGGACGAAGGACGGTTTCCTTCAAAAGCCTTATTCGGATTCTCATCATCCTTTCCAAGAGCAAATGCAACGATCTGAGCTGAGAGATTTGCATTGAGCTTTTCCTGGCTTGTTGAGCCATTGTTCATAATATCCATGCCGTACTGTGAGCTCTTGAAGCCTATGAACTGAAGAGGAACTATATCAGTTCCCTGGTGCAGAAGCTGATAGAATGAATGCTGGCCATTTGTTCCGGGCTCTCCGAAGATCAAAGGCCCTGATGCATAGCCTATAGCCTCACCAAAGCGGTTTACGTGCTTCCCGTTTGATTCCATATCAAGCTGCTGAAGGTGAGCCGGGAAGCGCGAGAGTGCCTGCGAGTAGGGAAGGATTGCAGAGCTCGGATAGCCAAGCACGTTCCTCAGGTATACTCCGATCAGCGCATCCATCAATGCGCCGTTCTTTTTCGGGCACTCATTGAGCGAAAGCACATCCTCCTCATGCGCGCCTTCCAGGATGGAAGCAAAGACAGAGTAGCCATAAGCAAGAGAGAGAACAACGCCGCCCACAGCACTTGTAGATGAGTAGCGTCCTCCGATGTAGTCATCGATGAAGAATGACCTTAAGAGGCTCTCATCCTTTGCAAGAGGACTTGTCTTGCTTGTAACAGCAACCATATGCTTCTTCGGATTAAGTCCTTTAACAGGGGATTTCCTCAGTGTCTCGAGGACTAAATCCCTGTTTGTAAGCGTTTCCTCAGTAGTCCCGCTCTTTGAGACTAATATAAAGAGCGTACTCTCAAAGTCCAGGCCTTTGATTGCCTCAGCCGCATCATCGGGGTCCACATTCGAGATAAAGAGCGCATCCATCTTCCTCTCATAGCCCTTGAGCGCAAGGTAGATTGCCCTCGGGCCTAAATCAGAGCCCCCGATTCCAATCTGGCATACAGTTCTAAAGCTCTTTCCAGTGCAGCCCTTTATCCTTCCTGAGTGCACATCCTCTGAGAATTCCTTTATCTTTTCCAGCTCATTTTTGTAAAAAGCTTCCTTATCCTCTCCGTCAGCCTCTACTTTCACTCCAAGCACATTTCCCCTTGTAAGGTGATGAAGTACTAATCGCTTTTCACCCGTATTCATCACGCTTCCCTTCAGGATTTCCTTGTATTTTCCGATAAGGCATGCCTCATCAGAAAGGTCCTTTAAAAGTGAGAGTACGCTGCTGTCAACAGGCATTGCTGCGTAGTTGTACTTAAGGCCTGCCCCGAGTGCAATCTCTGATGCCTCGATTCTTTCCTTTGTTAAAAGATCCTTTACGCTCTTTTTCTCAGCTTTCAGAAGCTCATTGAATGCTTTTGTTTTATCTAAATTGACGTATGTCATACTTCTTCTCCTAGTCCTTTACCTCAGGAATCCTTGTCTGGAAGCTCTCAAGAAGGTCTTCCTTTGTCATTCCCTCTCTGAGGATAATGAAAATCGTGTCATCCCCTGCAATGGATCCAAGGATTTCAGGAAGTGCAAGTACGTCCAGTGCAAAGCATACGCTGTTTGCGTGTCCCGGACGCGTCTTGATAACCCCTATGTCTCCTGAGAACTCAATGGATATGATGCCGCGTCTGACATCCTGTATATAGCTCTTCTCGCTTTCGGATACGAAATCGCTTTCAGGCAGGCTATAGTAGTAGCCTGACCATCCATCGGATATCTTTCCGACCTTGAGCATCTTCAGATCCCTGGAGAGCGTTGCCTGGGTTACGGAGAACCCCTCTTTCTTAAGCATCTCCAGCAGTGTGTCCTGATTATCTATACGGTTATTCTTTATTAGCTCTTTAATTACAGAGAGTCTGTTGTGCCTTTCGCGCATGCTGCCTCCAATAGGGGGATGAATACAAACTGTATATTTATGCATAGTAGTTAAATCAGGCCGAATAATCAACCTTAACTTCTAGGATTTTTGTCACTAAAGCCCAAAAGCATGGCATTCAGAGGTTAATCAGACGCA
>CAZHQL010000038.1:0-10659 GCA_964534915.1 uncultured Spirochaetaceae bacterium
CGCATATGCCTTTACAGAAGTTGCAGCTATTTATCCTATAACACCATCAAGCCCGATGGCAGAGCTTACAGATGAGTGGGCAAGCAGGGGAAAGAAGAATATCTTTGGTCAGCCTGTCCGCCTGCTTGAGATGCAGAGCGAGGCAGGGGCTATCTCTGCAGTTCATGGTGCGCTTGATTCAGGCTCCCTTGCTACGAGCTTTTCATCAAGCCAGGGCCTCATGCTCATGATCCCAACCATGTTCCGTATCGCAGGTCAGCTAAAGCCATGCGTCATTCATGTAGCATCAAGAACCGTTGCCACTAATAATATCTCGATCTTTGCAGAACAAAGCGATGTCATGGCATGCCGCCAGACAGGCTTTGCTATGCTCTCCTCATCCTCTGTTCAGGAGGCGATGGATTTAGCAGCTGTTGCACACCTTGCAGCAATTAAGGGTCATGTTCCCTTCCTTCATTTCTTTGATGGATTCAGAACAAGCCATGAAATTCAGAAGGTAAGGCTTCTTGATTACGATGAGTTAAGGACTCTTGTTGACTATAACGAGCTCGAGAGATTCAGGCTTGATGCTCAGAACCCTGAGCATCCCCGCATCCGCACAAGCGGCCTCAATGGAGACACATATTTCCAGGCACGTGAGGCAATGAATATCTATTATGAGAGGCTTCCTGAGATTGTGCAGGAAGAGATGGATAAGATTAACAGCATCGCAGGAACTGCTTACAAGCTCTTTAATTACTACGGCCCTGAGGACCCGGATTACGTGATAATCGGAATGGGAAGCGTTGCAGGAACTGCAGAAGAGACTCTCGATTACCTTAACAAAACGGGAAAGAAATACGGATACATTGATGTGCACCTCTTCCGCCCGTTTTCGCTCAAGGCATTCCTCTCAGCACTCCCGGAGAGCGTGAAGGCCATCACAGCGATGGACCGCGACAAGGAGCCAGGTGCAATAGGAGAGCCCTTATATGAAGAGATCTCAAGTGCAATCAGGGAAAGCGGAAGGAAAGTCGATGTCTATGCATGCCGCTTCGGCCTTGCAAGCAAGGACACAACGCCTGCGCAGATAAAGGCAGTATACGAGAATATGGAGAAGAAGGGAAAGGGCCACTTCACAGTTGGAATCAATGATGATGTGACAGAACTGAGCATTGCTTACGGCCCTGAGATTGACACAATATCATCAGAGACTGTGAGCTGCAAGTTCTGGGGCCTTGGAGGAGATGGAACTGTAGGGGCCAACAAGAACTCGATAAAGATTATCGGAGACCATACAGAGAAGAATGTCCAGGCCTACTTTGAGTACGACGGAAAGAAGTCAGGCGGAGTCACAAGAAGCCATCTCAGGTTCGGCTCTTCTCCCATCAGGGCTACATACCTTGTAACACAGGCAGATTTCGTTGCATGCCACTCGCGCTCCTATGTCGGCAAATATGACATCACAGCAGACTTGAAGAAGGGAGCAAGCCTCCTTCTTGCCACTTCCTGGACAGAAAGCGAGCTTGAAGAGCATATCCCTGCAAGGATGAAAAGAGATATTGCAGAAAAAGGCATCAATCTCTACATCATCGATGCAGACGGGATTGCAAAGGAAATCGGAATGGGAAAGAGAACGAATACCATTTTGCAGGCAGCCTTCTTCGCAATTACGAAAATCATCCCCATTGATGATGCCATCAGGTATATGAAAGATGCCATCCTTAAAAGCTATGGTGCAAAGGGAGATGCTGTTGTAAATATGAACTATCTTGCTGTTGAGCGCGGCGTTGATGGCTTTAGGAAAATCAGCATTCCTGATTCATGGAAGAGTGCAACAGACAAAACTGTTTCTTTAAATGCATCCTGCCCGTCGTTTATCAGGGACATCCTCATTCCTGTAAACAGCATGAAGGGTGATGACATTCCTGTATCTGCATTCCTTGAGTATGCAGATGGAACTTATCCCTCAGAGACAAGCCGCTGGGAGAAAAGGGGAATAAGCGTAACAGCGCCAAAGTGGAATGCCTCAAAGTGCATACAGTGCAATCAGTGCTCCTATGTATGCCCTCATGCAGTAATAAGGCCGTTTTTATTAACAGAAGAGGATGCATCTTCAATGAAGGAGAATGTAGAGACCCTTCCTTTAAAGGGTGTAAAGGACTCTGATCTTCTCTTTACGATGGGAATTTCATCACTTGACTGCCAGGGCTGCGGAAGCTGCGTCAAGGTTTGCCCTGTAAAGGCACTTGAGATGGTGCCTCTTGAGGATACTGAGAGCTATGCAAAGGCATGGCCGCGCTTAATTGAAGTCTCTCAGGATGAGAGCCCGGTCTCTGTATCAACTGTGAGGGGCAGCCAGTTTAAGCAGCCGCTTCTTGAATTCAGCGGAGCATGCGCAGGTTGCGGTGAAACTCCGTATGCAAAACTTGTCACACAGCTCTTTGGCTCGAGGATGTATGTTGCAACTGCAACAGGCTGCAGTCAGGTATGGGCAACAAGTTTCCCAAGCTTTCCGTATGCAAAGGATAAAAAGGGAAGGGGACCGGCTGTAAGCGGATCTCTTTTTGAGAACAATGCTGAGTTTGGCCTTGGGCTCTATCTTGGAAGTGAAAGCGCAAGAGAAAGAGTGCGCTCAGCAGCCGCTGCCCTTGAAGAAAAGACTACAGATACGGATCTCAAGGATGCACTTTCTTCGTGGCTTGATGCGTTCTCTGATGGCACTCTGAGCGAAGAAAAGAGCGAAGGAGTTAAGAATGCTCTCATGATGACAAATGATACATCCTTTGAGGCTGAGTATCTCAAGAGGAACTCTGATCAGCTTACCAAGAAGAGCGTCTGGCTCTTCGGAGGGGACGGCTGGGCATATGACATCGGCTACGGAGGCCTTGATCATGTGATTGCAAGCGGAGCGGATGTGAATGTTCTCATCTTCGACACCGAAGTCTATTCAAACACTGGAGGCCAGGCAAGCAAGGCAACTCCCACAGGAGCTGTTGCTCAGTTTGCAGCCTCAGGAAAGAAAAACAAGAAAAAGGATCTTGGAGCCATGGCCATGAGCTATAAGGATGTCTATGTTGCACAGGTTGCAATGGGTGCAAACCAGGCTCAGCTTCTTAAAGCCCTGATTGAAGCTGAGAGCTACAAGGGCCCATCGGTCATCATCTGCTACGCACCATGCATCAACCATGGCCTTAAATGCGGCATGAGTGATGTGATGGGCGAGATGAAGAGGGCAGTGGAAGTCGGATACTGGCAGCTTTACAGGTATGACCCGCGCTTGAAGGAAGAGGGAAAGAATCCTTTCCAGCTTGACAGCAAGGAGCCAAGGGGCAGCTTCAGGGACTTTTTGCTTGGAGAAACGCGCTATTCATCCCTTATGAAAGTAAATCCAGAAGAAGCAGAAAGGCTTTATAAGAGATGTGAGGAAGAAGCGATGGAGCGCTTCCAGGGATACAAGAAACTTGCAATGAAAAAGGAGGAGTGAGGTATGAGTCTTATTGAAAAGCTGCTAAAGGCAAAAGAAGGCTCAGTTGCAACGATTGAACCGGACTGGATGGTTGTCAATGACAGCTATGGAAGGGAGGTTGCTGCACAGACAAAGAGCGTTAAATATCCTGAGAGGACACTTGTCTTTCATGACCATGATGTTCCCACCGGCTCAAGTGATGCAGCAGCAGTTTTCAAGGAAATCCTGGAGTTTTCGAGGAAGTACGGAACAGAGTTTATTCAGGCTGAGGGCATCGGCTACTCCTATATGCTTGATAACATCGTAAAGGCGAAAAACATAGTAATCCACGCAGGAAACCATGCATCGGTTTTTGCAGCAGGGGGAGCACTTGGCCTTAAAGTCTCTCCAGTTGAACTGTCCCGCACTCTGGAGGGCGGAAAGTACAGCCTTGTCGTTCCAAAGACCTGTAAAGTGAAAATTGAAGGCACTTTAAAATGCGGCATCAGCGCTATGGACCTGGGCTTCAGCCTTGTAAAGGCCCTTGGATGCCGGAAAGGTCTGGCCCTTGAAGTGACAACATCACTGAAAGGAGAAGAGAAGATGATAATCTCTTCAATGCTGTCTTTAACCGATGCTGATGCAGTTCTCTTTGCTGATGATGAAGGAGAAAGCGCGGACTTTGTATTTGATGCTTCTATTGCAAAGCGCATGGTAATGCTTCCTGTCAAGACGAAAGAAGAGCAGACGAGTGCTTCTTTTGAGAGCATTGAAAGCATTGAGAGCATCAGGTTCAACGCAGGCCAGATTGGTGGATATACTGCTGGAAGAATTGAGAGCCTCAGAAAATGCAGGGACATGATTAAGGGTAAAAAGCTGAAGCTTGGCTTCCGGCTCTCAGTATGCCCTGCAACGAGCAGGGATTACCTGGAGGCCCTTAAAGAGGGGATTATCACGGAGTTTATTGACTATGGTGCGCAGATCCTTGCTCCGGCAGATCACAGCGCCCTCAGCCAGGGAGCCGGGGCAATGGGCGAGAGTGAGAATCTTATAACTACAGGTCTTTATACGTATTCAGGCTGCATGGGGCTTGAGAGTGCACACGTCTACAGCGCATCTGCTGAGACTGTAATTGAGAAATCATGGGCATAGGGAGGCAGGAAATGGAAAATCAGTTCAATGGAAGAATCTGGAAGTTCGGTGATGATATCGACACTGATACAATCATTCCGGGCCGTCGCGGAACCATCCCGACGATTGAGGAAATGAAGAAATATGCCTTTGAGCTTCTGCGCCCGGCCTTTGCATCTTCGGTTCAGGAAGGAGATGTAATTGTTGCTGGCAAGAACTTTGGATGCGGATCCTCGCGTGAGCAGGCAGCTACTGTCTTAAAGGCCAATGGAATAAGGTGCATAATCGCAAAAAGCTTTGCGCGTATCTTCTTTCGAAATGCATTCAACAGCGGCATACTGCTCATTGAATGTGACGGCATACAGGATGTATGTGATGGCGGGGATATCGTAAGCGTCACTGTCAATGAGAAAGTCAGCGTGAACGGGCACGATTTCAAGATCGGAAAGGTTCCTGAGAATCTCTTTGAAATCATTGAAAACGGCGGCCTGATAGAAGATGTCAGAAAGAGGCTTGAAAAAGGCGTGAAGCCAGTTAAGATCAAGGCTTTAAGCGATGATGAAAAGCGGGCAAAAGGCTTTACGCTTGCTGAAAAGCTCCTAAGGGCCAATACGGGCGTAAAGGACCTAAAGGCCGGGGATATCGTGATGGCAAAGCCTGATTTCTACATGCTTCATGATATCTACACTCCATATCTTGTGGATACGTTTAAAAAGATGGGTGTTGACAGGATTGCAGAGCCTGACAAAGTCACTATCGTGTATGACCACTGCATGCCGAAAAAAGAAAAAAAAAACGACTATTTCCACTATGACGCAGGCCTTGAGCTTGCATCGGCATTCGGCATTTTAAAGCAGCATATCGGAGAGGGCATCTGCCATACGATCATGCACGAAAAGGGCTATGCAAGGCCTGGCGAGCTTGCAATCGCTACAGACAGCCATACAACAACATATGGAGGAGCTGGAAACTTCTGTACAGGAGTAGGGACTGCAGAGATGTGCGCAGCCCTGATCACTGGAGAAATCTGGCTGAAGGTTCCCCCTGCAATCAAGATCGTACTTAACGGAAAGCTTTCTGAGAAAGTTTCAAGCAAGGATGTAATTCTCAAGATCCTTGGGGATATCAGGGCAGACGGGGGACAGTACAAGAGCCTTGAGTTCACAGGAGAAGGGGCAAAAGAGATGAGCATGGATGCACGCTTCACTGTTTCCAATATGTCCTTAGAGGCCGGAGCAAAGTGCGCGCTCTTTGAAGCAGATGAGAAGACTGCAGAGTACTATGGCATCCCGCTTTCATCGATTGACTGGATAAAAATTGATGATGATGCAGAGTATGAAAAGGTCCTTGTATACAACCTTGATGAGCTTGAGCCACAGCTTTCGTGCCCCCAGGGAGTGGATAATGTGCACCCTATTGGTGAAGTTGAGGGAACAAAGGTTGATGAAGTCTATCTTGGCTCCTGCACGAATGGAAGCCTTGAGGATTTACGCATTGCAGCCGAGATAATGAAAGGTAAGCGCGTTCCCTCTTCTATGAGGTTCATAGTATGCCCGGCAACCAATGAAATCTTTAAAAAGGCAATTGATGCAGGCTATATCGAGACATTCATCAAAGCAGGAGGAGTAATCATACATCCATGCTGCGGTCTTTGCTGCGGCATGCCATACGGTCTTTTATACGATGATGATGTTCTTCTTTCCACTTCAAACAGGAATTTCATAGGCCGTCAGGGAACAAAGAAAACACTAAGCTATCTCTGTTCTCCTGCCGTTGCGGCAGCAAGCGCACTTAGCGGCGTAGTAACTGATCCGAGGGGGCTTTGAGATGAAGAGCTTTGACGAGCTTATAAAGCGCCTTAAGTCCTTTGAGGAAAAAAGAAGGGTTGCTGTTGTAGAGGCAGATGATGAGCATACGCTCCAGGCTGTGCTGAGGGCAGAAAGCGAGGGCCTTGTTTTTCCCGTTCTTATTGGAGATGAGAAGAAAATCAGGAAAGTCCTTTCTTCTCTCTCTCGCGATAAGGATGAGAGAGAGATCATAAACTCATCAAGCGGGGAAGAAAGCGCGATGACAGCGGCCCTTCTTGCAAGGGAAGGCAAGGCTGACTGCATCATGAAGGGCCATATCGAGACAGCAGTCATGATGAAAGTGATGGTAAACAGGGAGCATGGAATCAGGACGGGGGCAACCATGAGCCTTGTTGCATTCATGGAAAGTCCAAATTACCACAAGCTTTTTGCCATCACGGATGTAGGCCTTCTTACATACCCGGACAGAGAGCAGAAAAAGGCAGCGCTTGAGAACGCAGTCAGGGCCTTGAGGAGACTTGGACTAGAGAGAGTCAAGGCAGGCATAATCGCAGCTGTGGAAAAAGAAAACCCCAAGATGCCAGAGACTCTTGATGCTGCATGGATTAAGAGCGAGGGCTGCGAAGGCGCAGTCATTGAGGGCCCCATAAGCTTTGATCTGGCCTTCAGCAGGGAAAGCGCTCTGATCAAAGGCTATGAGAGCGATGTTGCAGGGGATGCGGACCTTATCGTTGTCCCTGATATCGTGAGCGGGAACATCGCTGCAAAAAGCATCACTGTTCTTGGCGGCGCGCGCACCGGGGGAAGTGTGCTTGGCGCCCTTGTTCCTGTGATTCTGACATCCCGAGCCGCAAGTGCGGAGGATAAATATCTGTCAATAGTTGTAAGTGCACTGATTGGCAGGGATAAATAAAAGGAGGAGACAAAATGAGTAACATCAAGTTTCAGGTTTGCGGTTTACCTGCAAAGTATTACGTTCCGTTATTGATTATTGTACTGCTTGCATCCTATATGGGGACGCTCAGTACAACGGTTGTCGGCGCGGTTCCTTATCTGATGGCTGTAGGAGGCCTGTTCTTCTGGCTTGGAAACACAATCCCGATCCTGAACAGCTACCTTGGAGGCGCATGCCTTCTTCCGCTTTTTGGAACATCACTGATGAATTTCCTCGGCCTGATTCCGCAGGGGACAGTTGCAGCAGTTACAAATCTTATGAGAACAGCCGGCTATCAGGACTTCTACATTGCAGCAATCCTGGTCGGAAGCGTTCTCTGCATGGACAGGAAGATTCTTTTAAATGCAACTGCGCGCTATATGCCGGCAATTTTAATCAGTCAGGCCTTTGCAATTATCTTCTGTCTCCTTGGCGGCGCAATAACAGGCCAGGGTATAAGCACAGCCCTTTTTGATATCGGAGCTCCGTGTATGTCCGGAGGCTCTGGCGGCGCTATTACAACGCTTCCTGTAACCTACTCACAGCTCTCAGGATTAGACCTGACTTCTATGGCAGGACCATATCTCTGCTATGCATCGATTTCCAATGTTCTTGCAGTTCTTCTTGCAGCGATTGGAAACAAGGTCTTTGACAAGATTCCGGGATGGTCAGGACATGGTGCAATTCTCGTTGCCAGGGAAGGACAGAGCGCTGAAGAGGCGGAGACAGAGAAGAAGGGCACAAGCCGCCCCGGCACTACTGCTGACTATGCAAAGGTCGGAGCCGGCATCCTGAT
The DNA here is from genome assembly GCA_964534915.1 of uncultured Spirochaetaceae bacterium. Classification (GTDB taxonomy): domain Bacteria; phylum Spirochaetota; class Spirochaetia; order Sphaerochaetales; family Sphaerochaetaceae; genus Ornithospirochaeta. Next base: position 8,097 of record CAZHQL010000038.1, read on the forward strand.
TGCATGCACAGTCTATGAAATAGGAAGGATCGTCAACTTCTTCATTCCAGGTCTTGCAGGTCTTGTATGGGCAATCATAATCGCGATCATCATCAAGTGTACAGGCATCCTTCCTGAGGATATCTGTGATACCACGACATACTGGATGAATTTCATGCTCAAGAACGGGCTTCCGATGCTGATTGCGGGAATCGGTATTGTCTCTCTTGACATCACAACGCTCTCCTCTTATTTCTCAATCGGAGCATTCATCATAATCATTCTTGCAGTCCTTGGAGCATTTGCAGGTGCAATGCTTGGCGGAAAGCTTGCAGGACTCTATCCATATGAGACAGGCGTTACTGCAGGACTCTGCTGCTGCAACATCGGCGGAAGCGGGGATATCGCAGTACTTACGGCTGCAGACAGGATGAACCTGCTTGCATTTGCATCGATTTCAACAAGAATCGGAGGAGCATTGATGGTTATCTGGATCAGTCTTCTCTATCCGCTCTTCACACACATTTATCCAACACTTTAATGAATGTTTTAACCGCATTTTCCATGGGAAAAGGGGAAACCCTTCCCATGGGAATTTTAAGGGGAAGGGGGTAAAAATGAGTTACAGAATCTTTGCAATAAATCCTGGTTCAACATCTACGAAAATAGCGCTTTTTGAGGATGATGAGAAAATCTTCTCAGCTAATATAGATCACGAAGCAAGCGTCCTGGCAAGATTTGGCGATATTTCTGAGCAGTTTGGGTACAGAAAAGAGATAATTGAGTCCTATGTTGAGAAAGAAGGCTATTTACTCAGCACTGTCGATGCATTCTCTGGAAGAGGAGGGGGCCTTGTAAGCGTTGAGGGCGGAACCTATGGCATCAATGATATCCTTTTAGAGCATGCCCGCACAGGCTTTACCATAAAGCATCCTGCGACCCTCGGGCCCCAGCTTGCACATTATTTTGCTCAAAAGTATGGAGCAAAGGCATTTGTCGTGAATCCTCCTGATGTTGATGAATTCAATCTTGTAAGCAGGATTACAGGCATCAAGGGCGTCTACAGGGAAAGCCGTGTTCATGCACTTAACCAGAAGGAAGTCGGCATAAGGTATGCTGCCTCAAGAGGAAGGAACTACAACAGCCTCAATCTGATAATCTGCCATATCGGAGGAGGAGTGAGCGTAACAGCGCACGAAAAGGGACGCATGATTGATTCCAATGATATCGCAAATGGTGATGGACCTTTTGCGCCAACGCGCTCAGGAAGCATCCCTGTTTCCAATATCGTTGATATCTGCTTCAGCTCAAAATATACAAAGAGCCAGGTCATGGACTTAACGCGCAAAAGCGGTGGTTTTGTAAGCCTTCTTGGGACAAGTGACTGCCGTGAGATTACAAGGCGCATTGAAGATGGCGATGAGAAGGCAAAGCTCTATTACGATGCCATGATCTACCAGATTGCAAAGTACATTGGTGCAATGTCTGTAAGCCTCAAGGGAAAAGTTGATGCTATAATCCTTACAGGAGGCATCAGCAAGGATAAGTATGTTACATCTTCTCTTAGTAAGCAGGTTGCTTTCATCGCTCCTGTTGTCATTATGGCAGGAGAGCTTGAGATGGAAGCACTCTCGTCAGGTGCATTGAGAGTCTTAAAAGGAGAGGAAGATGTAAAGGTCTATACGGGAGTTCCTGTATGGAATGGCATTGAATAGCAGGGTTGGATTATGAGTGCAACGATTATCTTGATTGTTCTGGCTTTCGTTCTGAGTTTTTCAGCACCCCTGTTCTTCATAGGAAGAGCAGGCTACAGGGTAAGGGGATTCTTCTCATGCCTTATAATCGGTATTTTCTCCTTCATACTGCCTTACCTGATAATAATAAGGCCTGTTATGGTATCGAGTGCTGGCATGAACAGATTCCTTGGAGCACTAGTTAACTCAATTTCCTATTCAGCTTCCTCAGGCCTCTTCCTCTTTGTCGCAACAATCCTTGCGCGCCAGATCTCAAGGGACCTCAGGATGGGCTTTGCACTCGGTATAGGGCAGGCCCTGGCTGCATCAGCTATCACAGTCATCATCCCGTATTTTAATAGTGCGTTCTATCTTATACAGCTCTCCGGCGGTACTCTTTTAGATCGTCTTATTTCAATGGGGCTCTCAGCAGAGGAGGCAAATCTCTTTGTTGAAAACCTCCTTTCAATCCCCGCAAGTGATTACATACTAAGCGGAGCAGAGCGCATGATATTCTCCATTACTCATATCGCTGTTGGCGTATTTTATGGGAAATATCTTGCCATGAATGAAAAGATAAAGGCTTCAGTCATTCTTTTTGTTCCCCTCTTTGCACTTAACTTCATACTATCCCTCTTGGGAAGCAGCGGAGACTATTCTCTCAGCTATGTATCTGTGACGCTCATGGCAGTTGCATCTATTATAATCTGGCTTTACATGGCCAGAAGGGAAAAGAGCGGGAGCAAGGGAACTTAGTCCTCCCATTTTTAAGCTCTGGTGTCCATAAAAACGTCTTATGCTTTGACACATCACATAAGCAAGAGGTGCCTCAATTGCCCTTTCTTCCTCCG
>CAZHQL010000038.1:10759-12758 GCA_964534915.1 uncultured Spirochaetaceae bacterium
CAGAGTGTTACTATGCGTAATAACATGGAAGACAGATTTGGCATTTACGGCGGAACATACATTCCTGAGACTCTTATGAATGCAGTCATAGAGCTTGATGCGGCATACAGAAAATATAAGGATGAGCCTGCTTTCAGGCGTGAGCTTTCATCACTTTTAAATGACTATGCAGGGCGGCCATCAAGACTGTATTATGCAGCCAATATGACAAAAGATCTTGGCGGGGCCAAGATATATCTTAAAAGAGAGGATCTCAATCATACGGGCTCTCATAAGATAAACAATGCACTCGGGCAGGCACTCCTTGCAAAGCGCATGGGGAAAACCCGACTCATTGCAGAAACCGGAGCCGGCCAGCACGGGGTTGCTACAGCAACTGCTGCCGCTCTTCTTGGAATGGAGTGCGAGATCTACATGGGAAAGGAGGATACAGCGCGCCAGGCCTTGAATGTCTATCGCATGGAGCTTCTTGGTGCTAAGGTGCACCCGGTGGAAGGAGGAACAGCAACGCTGAAAGACGCAGTCAGCGAGACATTCAGGGAATGGACAAGCAGGATCAGCGATACGCATTATGCAATCGGCTCTGTCATGGGCCCTCATCCATTTCCCACGATTGTAAGGGATTTCCAGGCCATCATCTCCTCTGAAATAAAAGAGCAGATTCTTGAAAAAGAAGGAAGGCTTCCTGATGCAGTCATTGCCTGCGTAGGAGGCGGCTCGAACGCAATCGGTGCTTTTTATCATTTTATCAAGGATAAAAGCGTAAGGCTTATCGGATGTGAAGCCGCAGGGCGCGGTCTTGATTCAGCTGACACTGCTGCAACTATGAGCTGTGGGCGCATTGGTATCTTTCATGGCATGAAGAGCATATTCTGTCAGGATGAGAGCGGGCAGATTGCCCCGGTGTACTCTATCTCTGCCGGCCTTGACTATCCTGGAATCGGGCCTGAGCATGCCTACCTTTCCTCAATTGGCAGAGCTGAATACGTGCCTGTAACCGATGAGGAGGCTGTCAAGGCCTTTGAGTACCTCTCAAGGATGGAAGGGATAATCCCTGCAGTTGAATCTGCGCATGCAGTTTTCTATGCGATGAAGACGGCACCAAGGATGAGAAAGGATCAGATCATAGTCGTGAATCTCTCTGGACGCGGGGACAAGGACACTGCATCCATTGCAAGATACAGAGGCAGGGATATCCATGAGTGATTATAAAAACGTATTCTCTTCAAAGGCTTTCATTCCCTTCATTACAGCAGGAGATCCGGATTTAGAAACTACGAAGGCCCTTATAAAGGTTTTTGCCGAGGAAGGTGCAAGCCTCGTGGAGCTTGGCATTCCCTTCTCTGATCCCACAGCAGAAGGCCCTGTTATCCAGAAGGCGAATATAAGGGGAATGGCATCAGGAACAAAGGCTGACGATGTCTTTGATATGGCGCTCTCGCTCAGGGCAGAGCATGTTGATATCCCCCTTGCCATCATGACATATGCAAATGTCGTTTTCTCATACGGAACAGATGCCTTTCTTTCAAGGATGGAAGAAGCAGGCTTTTCCTTTCTGATCCTTCCCGATGTGCCCTATGAGGAGAAGAGGGAGTTTTCTCTTTTTTCAGAGCGTCATGGCATTGCCCTTGTTTCCCTGGTAGCACCTACAAGCAATGAGCGCATCCGCATGATTGCTTCTGATGCATCCGGCTTCATCTACTGCGTATCCTCACTGGGGGTCACAGGCATGAGAGAGACGATAACAACTGACGTTGGGGCAATGGTGAGAAAAGTCAAGGAATTCCGCCCGGATATTCCTGTAGCAATCGGATTCGGAATCTCAAGCGCAGAGACAGCAAAGAAGATGGCAGATGTATCAGATGGAGTGATCATAGGATCAGCTATTGTCAATATCATTGCAGAGCATGGAAAAGATTCTCCCTCCTATGTACGGGAGTTTTCCAGGAGCATAGTCAGTGCTATCAGGGATTGATATCTGTGGTGCTCTTAGCAGGCC
>CAZHQL010000039.1:0-12597 GCA_964534915.1 uncultured Spirochaetaceae bacterium
AATGATTCTGTCGGCATGATATTCCCTCCTTTCTCCTTTAATCGTCAATATTTCCTGACTATCCCTTACCGTACCTCTCAATCAATTTGGCTTTCATTTCCGGCGTAATAGTGGTTGCCTCTTTTAACATGGCTTGGGCTTCCGGCGTTTTCCACCATTTTACTAAAGGAGATCCATTGTCTATAGCTTTCTCAAGGTTCTTAACACCCCAGTCAGGGTTTATAGTGAACGTCCTGCTGAATGATTCTGTTGCCATGGTGCTACCTCCTTCCTATATCTTGAAGTCATCAAGAAATCTATTTCCTGATACGCAATGAAATAATAACATCAAACAGCTCGGCCTTTCAATTTCAGAAGGGCAAGATTGAAAGGATGCACTTTAAATAATCTTTCCATCCCAGAGCTCATCCAGAAACTGTCTCCATGGCACAATCTCAATGCCTTCTTCAGTCCTTTGAGCAAACTCCTCGTTGCACACAAGGATGTAGCGGGAGAAAAGGCCTTCTTCCTTTAAGGCTTTCAATCCCCTTATGTCCCTTGCTGTATGGCGCCTTGTACTCTTTGTTTCTATCGCAATCTTTTCAGCAAGTATGAAATCAACTTCGAATCCGGAAAGGCTTCTCCAGTAGCTTAGATCTGTGATATTAAAGGCCTGCTTTCCACTGTAGCTGATGTATGCCCTCATTTCCATTGCCATGTATGTCTCAAAGAATTTTCCATATTCAGTGCTCCTTGTCTCTATCTTCTCAAAGCCGAGAAGATGACGGAGAACTCCCGTGTCAAAGAAATAGAACTTTGATGAAGCATATGCCTTTCTTTTCCTTGTCTTTGTGTATGCGGGAACTTCAAATGCAATGAGGGTATCATAAAGGATCTGGAACCAGCTTATGATTGCTGAGCGGCTGACCCCTACATCCCTTGAAATATTCTCATAGTTAAGCATCTCACTGTTAGAAAGCGCTGCAACTGCAAGGAAGCGCTCAAAAGGCCTTAAGTTCCTCACAAGGCCTTCTGACTGCACTTCCTCATTAAGATACAGGTTCACATAGTCAGAGAGATCTTTATCAATGTTATCTGAAAGGTACATTGAAGGAATGAGGCCATGCCTGAAAATTAAATCAAGATCAGGGCTCTCATCCTTTATCTCGGGCCATACAAGCGGAAACATCTCCTTTTTCCCCGCTCTTCCTCCAAGGAGGTTCACACCACGCTCTCTGAGGCGATGCGCACTTGATCCTGTTAAAAGGAAGCGGATATCTGTATCTTCAATGAGAGCGTGAACCTCATCCAAAAGAAATGGAAGTTTCTGTATCTCATCTACAACAACAAGACCGTCTCTGATGCCCGCCCTCTCAAGCATGCCCTTAAAGAGGGCAGGATCATCCTCGATGGCCTTTACAAGGCTTCTGTCAAGAAGATTGAAGCGGTAGCTTACTCCTTCAAGCTCTTCTTTTATCCATGATGTCTTTCCTGTCTGCCTGGGACCAAAAAGGAACTGCGATTTCCTTTCTAAATCCTTTGTGATATTTAGAACCCGTTTTATGTATCTCATAACGATAGTTTAAGCCTGAAAAGAGAAGATAGCAATCAAATTTCATGAAATATGACTTTTGAAAAGTTGAATTTCATGAAATATGATGTTTCTGTACTATCTATTTGAAATCGTTTGGCCTCTCCGATAGAGCGTTCTGCTTCTCCGTTTGATGCCGGTCAGGCTATCTGTTTTAGTGGTGCCGTCTGCAATTTGACATTCTGGAGCTTGATTGAGAGCTTTTGATGTATTATATTCATTCTTGTTATACCCCACCGGGGGTGTGGGGAGGGTGAATGAAGAGAGAAAAATACAGCGTTTTCGGGATGACATGTGCAGCATGCTCATCGCGTGTAGAAAAGAGCGTTAAAAGCCTTGATGGCGTTAAGAGTGTTTCTGTAAACCTTTTGAAAAACAGCATGATTGCAGAATACGATGAGTCTCTTCTTGATGCTTCCGCAATAATAGATGCTGTAGTGAGTGCAGGATATTCAGCATCTCTTGCATCTGGAAATGAAAAGGCGAGTGGAAAAAAGGAAAGAGCGGTTGATAAATCTGAGCACCTTGCGATGAAGAAGAGGCTTATCTGGTCCTTTATCTTTACAGCACCTCTTTTCTATCTTTCCATGGGACATATGATGGCATGGCCTCTTCCTTCAGTTTTCCTTGGAAGAGAGAATGCCATGATACTAGGCCTTACAGAGCTTTTGCTTGTTCTTCCTGTGGCTCTCATCAACTTTCAATACTACAAGAGAGGATTTAAAGCTTTATTTCAGCGCTTTCCCAATATGGACTCACTGATTGCACTTGGATCTGGTGCATCGCTTATCTATGGAATATATGCGCTTTATAAGATTGCATGGGGCATGGGGCATGGGGATGCAGAAATGGTATCTTCTTTCATGCACGACCTCTATTTTGAGGGCGCAGGTGTGATCCTTACTTTAATCACGCTTGGAAAGTTCCTTGAAAGCCGTGCGAAGGGAAGAACAACTGATGCGCTGAGCAGGCTTTTAGACCTTGCTCCGAAAAAAGCACGCGTTCTGAGGGATGGAAAGGAAAGCATAATAGATGCAAATGATCTTGAAAAAGGGGATATCATAATCGTAAAGGCAGGCGAGAGCATTCCAGCAGATGGCATTATCCTTGAAGGGGGTGCTTCAGTAGATGAGTCTGCTATAACAGGGGAAAGCATCCCTGTTGATAAGGAAGAGGGAGAAAGCGTAATTGCATCAACGATAGCAAAAAGCGGCTACATAAAGCTTGAAGCAACTCGTGTAGGGGATGAGACAACGCTTTCTGAGATTATAAGGCTTGTTGATGAGGCAACGAGCTCGAAGGCCCCGATTGCAAAGCTTGCAGACAAGGTTGCAGGAGTCTTTGTTCCTTCTGTTATGGCAATTGCTCTTGTCTCTGCCATCCTCTGGATGATATCAGGTGCAACATTTGAGTTTGCATTAAGCATTGCTGTATCTGTTTTAGTTGTATCGTGCCCATGCGCACTCGGGCTTGCAACGCCTACTGCAATAATGGTTGGAAGCGGCAGGGGAGCTAGCAATGGAATCCTCTTCAAGAGTGCAGATGCCCTTGAGAGCGCGCACTCAGTAAAAACTGTAGTTTTAGATAAAACTGGAACCATTACAGAAGGGCGCCCTGCAGTATCAGAGATTATCAGCCTGAACGCCTGCAGTGAAGAAGAGCTTTTAAGGTATGCTTTTTCCATTGAGCGCCTTTCAGAGCATCCTCTTTCCCTTGCAATAGTCAAAGAGGCTGAGAAGAGAAATATAGAGCCTCTTAAAGTCACGGATTTTGAGCAGATTCCGGGCGGAGGAATAAAGGCCCTTCTCGATGGAAAGAGGCTGCTTGCCGGAAACAAGAGGCTTTTGGAAAAGTATGGAATCAGAGAGCGCGCTATAGAAGAGTTAAGCGATAAGGCATCGAGTGCAGGAAGGACAGCCATTTTCTTTTCCCTTGATGATACGCTTCTTGGCATGATAGCACTCTCTGATGTTGTAAAGAAAACAAGCAGAAAAGCAATCAGGGCTCTTAAAGCACTGGGCCTTGATGTTGTCATGCTGACAGGCGATAGTGAAAAGACTGCTCTTGCCATAAAAAGAGAAGTCGGGGTAGACAGCGTTATTGCAGAGGTCCTTCCCCAGGACAAGGAAAAAGAGATAGAGCGCTTTCAGAAGAAGGGGAAAGTTGCGATGGTAGGGGACGGCATCAACGATGCTCCGGCCCTTGCAAGGGCGGATGTCGGAATTGCAATAGGGGCCGGCAGTGATATCGCACTGGAGGCAGCAGACATAGTTCTGATGAAGAGCGACCTTATGGATGTGGTCTTGGCAATAGAACTTAGCAAGGCAACAATTAAGAATATAAAGGAAAACCTCTTCTGGGCATTCTTTTATAATGTAATTGCAATTCCTGTAGCAGCAGGCTGCTTCTATGCGCCCTTCGGCCTTAAGATGAGTCCCATGATAGCAGCCCTTGCAATGAGCTTCAGCTCTTGCTTTGTTGTAGCAAATGCACTTCGCCTGAGGCTGTGGAAGCCAAGGGATATTCAAGATAATGAAAAATTAAATACTGAGGGAGGAAATAGCAATATGGTAAAGGAACTGAGCATTGAAGGCATGATGTGCCAGCACTGCGTGAAACATGTACGCGAGGCCCTTGAAAGATTAAGCGGCGTTGAGAGCGTGGATGTAAGCCTTGAAAAGAAGAAAGCAAGGGTTACTCTCAGCTCATCGGGCAGTGATGAAGCACTGAGAACTGCCATAGAAGAGGCAGGATACACAGTTAAGGAGATTAAAGCATTATGATGGCAGATAAGGATAAGACAGCGCGCTCAATAAAGATTGCACGAGGACAGCTTGAAGGCGTTCTTAGGATGATTGATGAAGACAGGTACTGCGTCGATATATCAAATCAGATTCTTGCAACGATTGCAATTTTAAAGAAAACGAACCAGGAAATCCTCCACGCTCACATAAGGGGATGCGTGCGTGAAGGGCTTAATACAGATCAGATGAACGAAAAGCTTGAGGAGGCTCTTTCGCTTCTTGATAAACTCGTCAAGTATGATTAGTCATATAGCGCTCTATGAACTCATATGAGCGCTCGTTGTACTTGTCTGAGTACTTTGTCATGCTCTCAGCATGTCCGGCGCTCTCAGTGACCCAGAGCTCCTTCTCACCTTTATGGCTCTCATAGCAATCATAGACCATTTTTGCCGGCACGAAGTCATCGCTCTCTCCATGGATGAAGAGCATAGGAATTTGTGTGTTTTCAAGGCATTTTCCTGGGGAAATGGATTTAAAGGTAAAGCCAAGGCGGATCTTTGTCCATAAGCTCACGAAATCAAGCAGGGGATGCGCAGCAAGGCCGAACATTGCTTTAAGCTGGATGGCAAACTCATCGTAGAGATCTGAGTACCCGCAGTCCTCAATTGCGGCAACGACATTCTCTAATCTCTTTTCTGATGCAAGCATCAGCGTAGCGGCTCCCATAGAAACCCCGTGGAGCGCAACTAGAGCGCTCTTGTCCATTTCAGAGATATATTCAATCCAGCAAAGGATGTCCTCACTTTCTCTTTTTCCCATGCTTATGTACTTTCCCTCGCTCTTTCCGTGGCACCTTAAATCCGGAACAAGGACGCTGTAGCCCTTTTCATAGAAGTAGCTGCAGAGGGATGAGTTATCAAAAGCTGTTCCCTTATAGCCATGGATGGAGATGAGAGTCTTATGGCCTTTGTTTTCCTTAAGGTATGCGTGTAAAGCAAGGCCATCAGAGCTCTTTATGTAAACATCCCTGGCATCAAGAAGAAAGGTCTTTCCCCTTTCTCTCTGTGCCCTTAAATCATCACTAATCTCATCGCCTGAGTGAGAGAGACTTGAATCTGCTTTAAGTGCAAAGCGGAGGAAGAACTCACAGCTTGAGATGAGCAGTACAAGAACAATTGCAATTATAGTGGCTAAGGCTGTCATATGGATTATATTAACGCTTATCTTCCTTTTTGAAAAACAGGAATCTGATTAAAAAGAATGCCGCCTGGCCTCAATCTGTCTGGATTTCTGGGGTAGTATGGAATTGACTGAGCCAGGCTGCTCTGATAAAAGCTGAGGTCTTGATGACGCTCTTTCCATGTAAGGAAACCAGCTCTTACGCTCAGAAGTCTAATCACTTTGAATTATTAGCGCAAGGGTGAGAGACTCCCGGCCAGGAGAGGCTGAGGCAATAAATTGTTGATCCCAAAAAATAGCTCTATTCTTAGACAGAAAGAAGAAATAAGGTATAAGTTTCATCCCTTTCTGCCGGGACGGACGTGTTCTGGAAAAACAAAAGAGGTAAGAACATGAAGAAAATCCTTATCGCGTTAGCTTTGCTTATAGCTGTCTTTGGCCTTGTTTCCTGTGAAGAATCCAATCAGGAAATTGACGATTTTGTGTACTATGCGCTTTTAGAGCGCTACCAGGCGATTCTTACTGAATTTCAGAAATTTAATAACGATGAAGAGCCTGATGGCATAACATTTGAACTTACAGGAGATGATGAGGCCTGAGCGACATCACTGCTTTTCAGAGCCTCAAGCGCTTACGATCAAGCATTGACTGTAAAATAAAATCACTCTATTCTTAACGGGAAAGAGAAGGGAACTGAGTGCAGGTTTTCTTTTCGTGCCAGGGCATAGTGCTCTGGAAAATCAAATAATCAGGGGTAAGAACATGAAGAAAATTCTTATTGCGTTAGTTTTGCTTATAGCTGGCTTTGGCCTTGTTGCCTGTGATGGGGATATGTATCCGCAAATTGGCGAGGATGTGTACTCTTCACTTGTAAAGCTCTACCAGGATGTCTCTAGTGAATATAAGAAACACATAGAAGGGGAAGAGGAGCTCAAAATTGATTTTACTGTCATCGCAGAAAAAGATGAGTATTTTTTCACTCTGGAGGCTGATACACTCCTGATACTGATTGAATATGATGAGAGTGGCGATGAAGAGTATTCTTTCTATATCAATGTAGAGCAAAAGGATCAAGATTCTGTTGTTTCCTATATTAATGAGAAGTTGTCGGCAGAGGTTGAAGATGATGATATTGAAGGTCTTTTTGAATCTCTTTCTGAAAGCGCTTTATTCCGCTCAGGGGAGATAACCCTGACATTTAATAAAGCAGATGATTTCTCAGGAATAGTCAAACAGCTTCTGTATGTAGATTATTCTGCAGGATCGGCTGTCGAATTAACGTATTTCAGCTATACTTCTTCTTCTGTTTCCTTTGAAGTTAAGCTGACTCTGACGGGCGACCTGGAAAGCGATACGTATGTAATTGATGAGTGCCTGATTACATACAATGGCGTTATCTATGATGCCTCTGCCATTAGTAATCCCGAAGACTGGGACTGATGGCACAGCATCAGCCTGATGTGTTATCGGGGGAGCAAAAAGCTCTCCCTGACAAAAGCCTGATTAGAGCCTGATATGCGGGTTCTGATCAGGTTTTCTTGTTCTCTTTCTTATCTAAGAAAGGTAATAGAGGATCCCTGTGTAGAAGAAGATGGATCCAAGGAGCACGAATACATGCCAGATGCCATGTGAGTGCGGGATTTTCTTTGCTGCATAGAACACAAGGCCCGATGTGTAGCTTATTCCGCCAAGAATTAAAAGCTTTATCAGGCCAGGCGGGATATATGGGAATATGTCAGAGTAGAAGAAGATGCAGAGCCATCCCATAAGAAGGTAAAGAAGCACATGAACAATCTTGAGCGACTTCCAGAAAAGAAGCGTGAGAGTAATGCCTGAGTATGCTAAAAGCCACATGGCAAAAAGAAGGATCATGGCCTTTCTTGTGCCTATGTAAAGCAAGAGCGGGGTATAGGTTCCTGCAATAAGGATGTAGATATTGCTGTGGTCAAGGATCCTGAAGAGCCTCTTCAGGTTCCCAGGCTTCAGCCCATGATAAAGCGTTGATGAGAGGTACAGCAGGATATTTGAAAGCGCAAATATTATAAGGCCGCTTTTAAGGGCGATGCTCTCAATATTCATATTCAGGCCAAGGACCGCAAGAAAGCCTGCAAAGGCAAGGCAGGTTCCAAACAGGTGCGTATTAGTATTGATCTTCTCATCAAGCGGATTGCTGTACGATGGAAGCGGTATTTTTCTCTCCAGCCAACTCATAGCCTAAAGCTAAAGGCATAAAAGATGTGAAACAAGAGTCAATATTTGCTATTTTGCGCCAATAGCAGTCTCTAACTATGAAATAATGTGCACTGGTTAATGCTTACTAGGCTTTCCCCTTTGCCTTTGGTAGAATCAAGGCTATGGACAAGAGCCTGGAAGAAATCTTGATGCGGCGTTTTGAGCGCTCCCTTTCGAGCGTGAGCATAAAGGCTGTTGAGAATGTGGAAGCTGATATAACAATAGGCGGCAGGAAAAGGAATGCAGACTGTTTTGAAGCTGTCATCAAAGGTGATATCTTCCGCTTGTATATGAAAGTCATAACGCTTCATAAGACATTCTTTAAAGAAGGGGAAGTCTATCAGGAGTATGAGCTTGACGGGGTTTCTGTAAAGCCCTTCACGCTCAGAGAAATCCTTGTTCTTTTAAGGGATGCTGGCTACCGTGTGAGCGATGCACTCTTTGAAAGCGGAAGGGACAACTACACGATAAAAAAGACAGCGATAGAGCGTGATGAAAGGGGCCTTGAGAAGTTCTTCTCATCTCTTCGCACATTTTCCATCCAGAGCGTCCGCCTTGTCCTCAATTATGATGCAGAAGGAGATGGTGAGTTCTCACTCTCTCTTTTACTTGGCTCTCCTGAGCTCATTGACACAGGGCACTTAAGACGCCTGGAGCTTGGGCGCGGGGACTACGGAAAGATCACGCGGGATAAGAAGGATGCGATAATAAAATACCTTAATGCGCTCAACACATTTGTTATGAATGCAGGACTTGAGATATTCAACATCGTGGATTACTTAAGCATCGTTGAAGAAATTGAGAGAAAGGACAAAAGCCGGGATTTTTCATTTGCAATTGAGAAAGGAAGGACAGAGTACAGCATCAATAACCCCTCCTTCGGAGGAGAGGCATATTCAGATTTCGGCTTTAACCTGACGCCCCTTGATTTTGCATGGTATTTAAATGGCTACAGCGATACAGAGAGCCAGAGAGAAGCATTCTTTTCTCACTACGACAGGGCCAATGCAAGGAGCAAAGAGTACTATCTTGGCGTTCTCGGGCTTAAAAGCCCTGCATCATGGGCCGAGGTTCATAAGGCGTATAAGAACATGGTTCAGCGCTTTCATCCGGACAGGCTCTCGTCCTACGACCTTGATCCATCGTTTTTATCCTTTGCCAATGAGCAGATGCAGAGGGCAAATGATGCCTATGAGAAGCTAAGGAAGATGATTACTTCTTAGCACTTACTTTCGTGTTTGCCCTTATCTTGCCTTTCCTGCTCTGAACTACTACAGAGCCTGCAAGGCCAGAGTTCTTTATATGCTGAACTGATGATTCAATCGCTTCTTTCTGAGTCTTATGGTACTTGGTGACTCTTACATTGTCCCTTTCCTTTTCAAACCATCCGTTCTCGTTCTTGAATACGTATCTTACCTGCTTGTTCTTGTTCTTGACCTTTGTATCCTCTGCTGCCTCTTTCTTCGCTGCAGCCTTTGCCGTCTCTTTCTTTGCAGCTGTCGTCTTTTTTACATCTGCATTTGCTTTTTTCGCTGGAGCCTTCTTTTTTTCCTCTGCCATATAAAATCCTCCTCTTGAAGAATACAACAATCTTAGCACATTTGCTAATATCAGACTATGGAAAAAGTTTTAGTAGGCCTTTCTGGGGGAATTGACTCATCCGTTGCAGCTTATCTGTTGAAAAAAGAAGGATATGAAGTGGAGGCAGTTACGATGCTCATCTGGAAGAAGGACAGCCCCTATCCCATGCCTGTCTCTCCCAACAGCTGCTATAACCCAAATAAGGCTGATGAGATTGAGGATATTGAGAGAATCTGCAAGAAGATCGGAATCAGGCACACTGTCATCGACTGCTCCTCGCTTTATGAAGAAAAAGTACTTGATAACTTTAAAAGCGAATATATGAGTGCGCGCACTCCCAATCCATGCATGTGGTGCAATGCACTCATTAAATTCGGTGCGATGGTAGAGGAGGCTGAAAAAATCATGGACTTTGACTACTTTGCAACAGGGCATTATGCACAGATTGCAAAGAAAGGAGAGCGCTATGCTGTAAGAAAGGCAAGAGATGAGAAAAAGGACCAGTCATATTTCCTTTCACGCCTGAGCCAGGACCAGCTTAAGAGAACGCTCTTTCCTCTTGGCACATACACAAAGGATGAGATAAGGAAGATCGATGTCGCATCAGGCTTTCATAAGGAAGGCCAGAGCGAGAGCCAGGATTTCTATGGCGGCCCGTACACAGACCTTCTTCAAAAGGATGATGAGAAGGGCCAGATAGTCTTCAAGGACGGAAAGGTCATGGGTGAGCACAATGGCTTCTGGCACTATACAATAGGGCAGAGAAAGGGCCTGGGCATTGCCTATAAGGAGCCCCTTTATGTAATTTCCTTAGATCCTGAGAAAAATACTGTAGTAGTTGGCTTAAAGGAAGATGTGCTGAGAGAAAAAGCCATCTGCAGCAATGTTAACTACATGGCATGCACTGACTTTGATGATAAGGAGTACAGCATAAAGATACGAAGCACAAGCTCTGGCGAAAAAGGACGAGTCAGGAAAATCGATAGCGATAATATCGAAATTGAATTTTCACGCCCTGTAAATGCAATAACGCCAGGCCAGAGTGCTGTCATATACGATGGCGATATCGTAGCAGCATCTGCTATCATAGATAGAGTAATCTGAGTGTGATAGAATCTTTAAAAGGAGGAGTGAAAATGAGAGTCATTATAGAACCTGATTATGAGAGGATGTCACTCTGGGCTGCCAGGTACATTGCATCCAGGATCAAGGAGCACAACAGAAGGAAAACGCGTCCTTTCGTGCTTGGCCTTCCAACTGGAAGCAGTCCGATCGGGACATATAAGGAGCTTATAAAGCTCAATAAGAACGGCTACATATCTTTTAAGAACGTTGTCACGTTCAATATGGATGAGTATGTAGGCCTGGATAGGAGCCATCCGCAGAGCTACTGGACATTCATGCATGAGAATTTCTTCAATCATGTTGATATCCCCAGAGAGAACATCAACATGCTCGATGGCACTGCTGATGACCTTCAAGCGGAGTGCGAGCGCTATGAGGAAAAGATTAAGAGCTATGGAGGAATAGACCTCTTCATGGGCGGAATAGGAGCTGACGGCCACATCGCATTCAACGAGCCTTTTTCCTCCCTTGCATCGCGCACAAGGGAAAAGAGCTTAACGTATGACACGAAAGTCATGAACTCACGCTTCTTTGATAACGACATTACGAAAGTTCCCTCAACTGCGCTCACTGTAGGAGTTGAAACTGTAACGGAGAGCAGGGAAGTACTCATACTCGTAAACGGCCACAGCAAGGCCCGAGCTCTTGCTCATACTGTGGAAGGCTCTGTAAGCCAGATGTGGACATGCTCAGCACTTCAGATGCATAAGGCGGCAATCATAGTATGTGATGAGCCATCATGCGGAGAGCTCAAGGTAGACACTTATAAGTACTTCAAGGACATCGAGCAGTCTCACTTAGATCCGATGTCCATCGTATAAAGGATTATCGCAAGGCCGCCTGGCCTTGCGGGTAAGGGGATTATCAGATCAGTGCTCTGAGAAGAAGAGGCCATTTTTCATCCTGGTCATCTTCATTTGGATAATACTCATAATCAGTGAGTACTGCATTCATTTTTGTCATTGCAGAGTTTTCCCCTTCTATCCATGATATTGAGGCCCCATCGATTTTAGTACCGGATGTAACGACACGGCCATTTCCTCCTGTACTTTCAATTTTTCCCGAGTAGTAGCAGGAATTGACGGATCCACCGTTGCTGCCGCCTATGATGCCTCCGGCGGCACCATAATAACAGTTTGTGCTGATATCGCCCGTGCTGTAGCAGGCGGTGACGGTTCCTCCATCGTTGTATGCAACAATCCCGCCGGACCTGCCTCCTGTGCCGCTTTGACTTATGGCATCTGCAGTACTGTAGCAGGCGATTATGGTTCCACCGTTGTTTCCAGCAATCCCGCCGGCCATACGGCCTGAGCCTGATCCTGTAACTTTGCCTGTGCTGTAGCAAGCAGTGATGCTCCCATCGCTTTTTCCGGCAATGATTCCAATATATGCCGAACTAGAGAAAACACTATTCTCTCTAACGCCAGTTATATCAGCCCCTGTAAGTCCAAGATCCTTTACTTTCCCATCAGAGCCTATATATCCGAACATGCCGACATAATATGAGATTGAAGATATCTTCATGCCCGTTATGGCAAATCCGTTTCCGGAGAATGTGCCGGTATATGCATCATCTGAGGAGGTGCCTATCGGAGTCCAGTTGTTTTCCTCGCCAGAAGAGTCAAGCGTGATGTTATCAACGAGTATGACGTTTGAAGTAAGCACATCGCTGGCTTCTCTCCATGCAGTGAGGCCTTCTTCGCTGTGAATAATGTAATAAGCTTGAGAAATACTATCGTCAGTCTTAAGGTAACTGTCAGATGCTGATCTCGGGTACACGGTTATTTCTTGTGTGATGGGGCTGTTTTCTGTATATTCAACTCCGTCATAGGTATACCATCTGACCTCTGCTTCAGCTCCAAAGAGCGCTTTAACCTTCTCAGTTACCTTATGCGGTATTCCAAATACATTAAGGGATACCGTAATATCATCAGTGCCATCTATAGAGAAAAAAGAGAAAGTGACATATCTGCCCGGATAACATGATACAACAAGAAAGGCTGTCAGCAGAAAAATCAGCACTGCCCCCCCCCAGATGCGCGATTTTAGATAAATGAATATTGGCCATAGCAAACTCCTGTGAATTCGGCATTCATTAGCCTTATTTTATGTGCAAGATTAGAGAGCTGTCCATCATTTTTTAGCTTTGCTCTCAGGCCATCCATT
>CAZHQL010000040.1:0-12430 GCA_964534915.1 uncultured Spirochaetaceae bacterium
GCAAGAGCCTTTGAGCTAAGCCCTTGAACGTCTGGACGAAGTCATCAGTGATGCCCTGGATTGGTAAAAAGGCATAAAAAAGTGCCGGCACCTTGGGGCCACCGGCAGCTATTTCTTATTCTTCGCTTGTGTTCTCTGCAGCTTCTTCTGCAGTAAACTCATCATCCTCATCCAGCTCCTCTTCCTGGTAGCCCGTTATGGCCATGGCATTGATGCTGTCTCCCTTCTTTTTAAAGGATGCAACCTTAACGCCCCGGGCACTTCTTCCCTGAGTCGAGATATCCCTTGTGTGGACTCTTATTGCCTGGCCTTTTTTGGTCATGAAGATTACATCAGTATCATCATCTACAGCGAAAGCATCCACAATGCCGTTCTCGCCTTTCTCGATTGTGTAGATCTTCTGTCCCATAGTTCCCCTGCCGTGGCTTCTGAACTCTTCAAAGCGGACTTTCTTTCCCTTGCCCTGCTCAGTGATCATGAGGATTTCCTTTCCTTCCTCAACCCTTACAAGGCCAACGATCTCATCGCTTCCAAGAAGCTTGATGCCCCTGACTCCATGAGTGCTTCTTCCCATCGTCCTGATGCTTGATGCTTCTGTCCTGAGGCCCTTTCCTTCACGTGTAATGAGCATGACATCATCTTCCTCGTTTACGAAGATGGACTTTGCAAGCTCATCATCCTCATCAAGGATAATTGCCTTCACACCGCGCACTTTGGCGTTGATGAAGTCATTCAGGCGCACTTTCTTTGCAACGCCGAACTTAGTTCCCATAAGGATGTACTTATCCTCACTGAACTCTGAGAAGCTTATAATCGATGTGACGCTCTCGTTGTTATCGATCTGGATGATGCTCTTAAGGCTCGTTCCCTTTGCTGTCTTTGCGTTCTCAGGAATGTCGAATGCCCTTACATAGTAGGCCTTTCCAAGATTCGATACAAAGAGAATGTAGTCATGGCTGCTGCAGATAAATAGGTGCTGCACGAAGTCATTGTCCACAAGCTTTGCTCCGATTGTTCCCTTGCCGCCCCTTCTCTGGGCACGGTACTCATCAATTGGAATCCTCTTTGCAAAGCCCTTGCTGGTTATCGAGATGACAACATCCTCTTTCTTGATGAAGTCCTCAGGGGAGGCCTCCTCAAGCTCCATCTCGTTGATCTCGGTTCTCCTTCTGTCCCCGTAGCTCTCGCCGACCTTTATAAGCTCTTCCTTTACAACGCTAAGGATTTTTCTCTCATCTTCCAGGAGCTCCTTGTAGTAAGCAATCTTTCCTTCAAGCTCTGCAAGCTCCTGAAGGATCTTCTCTGTCTCAAGGTGCGAAAGCCTTCCAAGGCGCATGTCAATGATGGCATCTGCCTGAACCTGGGTAAGTGAGAAGCGCTTCTGAAGCTCTAAGGATGCTGTGCTGTTGTCCTCGCTTTCCTTGATGATCCTGATGACCTCATCGATGTTGTCCAGTCCTATTTTAAGTCCTTCAAGGATATGAGCTCTCTCCTCGGCCTTCTTAAGGTCATAGCGCGTCCTTCTCTCAATGACCTCCTTGCGGTGCTGTACATACGCTTCGAGCATCTCTTTAAGGTTAAAGAGCTTCGGAGCGCCATTCTGGAGCGCAAGATTGTAGATATTGAAGTTGGACTGAAGGGCAGTCCTTGTAAAGAGCATGTTGAGCACGATATTGGGAACTGCATCCTGCTTGAGCTCGATTACGATCCTTATTCCGTCCCTTCCAGACTCATCGCGAACTGCCGAAATTCCCTTTATGATCTCATCCTTCCTCAGCTCATCTATCTTCTTTACAAGCTCGCTCTTATTCACCTGATAGGGAATCTCAGTAAATACGATCTTGTCGTGGCCCCTCTCGCTCTCTTCTATCTCGTAGCGGCTTCTTATTACTACCTTTCCCCGTCCTGTTGTGAAAGCATCCACGATTCCCTTCTTTCCGCAGATTATGCCGTAGGATGGGAAATCCGGGCCCTTGATGTATTCCATGAGCTCCTCAATCGTTATCTCAGGATTGTCAATGAGGGCTGCAATTCCATTCACTACTTCAGTAAGATTGTGCGGAGCAAGATTTGTAGCCATTCCGACAGCAATGCCAGATGATCCGTTTACAAGCAAGAACGGAAAAGCAGAAGGAAGCACCTCAGGCTCCTTTAGCGACTCATCGTAGTTTGGAGCAAAATCTACAGTATCCTTGTTGATGTCTGTAAGCATCTCCTCACCAAGGCGGCTGAGCTTTGCCTCGGTGTACCTCATGGCAGCCGGCGGGTCCCCGTCAATGGAGCCGAAGTTTCCCTGGGGCTTTACAACAGGGTATCTGAGGGAAAAGTCCTGGCCAAGGCGCACAAGAGCATCGTAAACGGATGCATCCCCGTGCGGATGGTACTTACCCAGAACATCTCCTACGATACGCGCACACTTCTTCGTCTGGCTTGATGATCTAAGGCCTATTTCCTGCATTCCATAAAGGATTCTCCTGTGAACAGGCTTCAGGCCGTCCCTGACATCCGGAAGGGCTCTGGATACGATAACCGACATGGCATAGTTAAGGTAACTGGTCTTCATCTCAGTACTGAGATCGGCTTTAATGACCTTGCCTAAGTTTTCTTCCTGAATATTCTCGTCCATCTTTCCCTGCCTTATATGTCAAGCATGCTTACGTAAGTAGCATTCTGTTCTATGAATTCTCTTCTTGGCTCTACATCCTCTCCCATGAGCATGGAGAAGACCCTGTCAGCTTCCTCAGCATCCGAGAGCGTCACCTGTCCTATCATCCTGGTCTCAGGATTCATCGTTGTCTCCCAGAGCTCCTCTTTCTCCATCTCGCCAAGACCCTTATAGCGCTGTGCAATCACCTTGCCCTCATCTCCCTGGGCAAACTCATCGATGATCTTCTTCTTTTCCTCTTCTGCGTAGGCATAGTACACTTTCTTTCCGATTGTGATCTTGTAAAGAGGCGGCATTGCAAAATAGACATACCCTGCTTCAATAAGAGGCTTCATATAGCGGAAGAAGAAGGTTAAAAGCAGTGTCCTGATGTGGGACCCGTCAACATCAGCATCGGCCATTATGATTACCTTATGGTAGCGGACCTTGCTTAAATCGAACGTTGTCTCTTCTCCTGCGGCCTCCTTTGCATCGTTATCAGCCTTGCTCTCGTTATAGCGTGTAATGCCTGCGCCTATTGTCTGGATTACAGGATGGAGCTTGTCATTGTTAAGGACCTTAACTTCCTGTGCCTTCTCAACGTTCAGCATCTTTCCCCAGAGCGGAAGTATTGCCTGGAAGCGGCTGTCGCGTCCCTGCTTTGCAGTTCCTCCCGCAGAGTCTCCCTCTACGATGAAGACCTCGCACTTCTCAGGGTCTTTTTCCGAGCAGTCTGCAAGCTTCCCGGGAAGCCCGCCGCCCTCGCTCTTTTTCCTGATGTTCTCACGTGCCTTCCTTGCTGCAACGCGTCCAAGCGCTGCATTTGTCACCTTCTCAAGGAGCTTCTCTATATCCTGGGGAAACTCATCAAAGTAATTTGTAAGGTTCTCATACACAAGGGAATCCACAACACCGCGCACAGAAGAGTTTCCAAGCTTCATCTTCGTCTGACCTTCAAACTGAGGCTCGGGTATCTTAACGGACACGATTGCAGTAAGGCCTTCTGCGATATCTGAAGACTCAAGGCTCTCTGAGTACTTCTTGAGGAACTTCGGGCTCTTCTTGAGCTGGTTGTTAAGGCACCTTGAGAGCGCTGTCCTGAAGCCTACAAGGTGCGTTCCGCCCTCGCGTGTGTTGATGTTGTTTACGAACGTGTAGATCTTCTCATCGTATTTGTCGTTGTACTGAAGTGCAACCTCAACAGAGACATCCTTGTTCTGCTCAACGCGCCTGATTCCTTCAAAGGAAATGGGCTCAAAGAGCGTTGTCTTATATTCATTGAGGTATTTTACAAATGATGAAAGGCCGCCTTCTGCATGGAGAGTGTCCTTTCTTATAAGCTCGCCGCGCTTGTCAATGAACTCGATCCTTATTCCCTTGTTAAGGTATGAAAGCTCGCGGAAGCGGTTAAGAAGTGTGTCGTAATTGAAGCTGTTTTCTTCCATTATGGAAAAGTCAGGAGTGAACCTGATAAGGGTTCCAGTCCTGTCAGTTTCCCCGATTATCTCAACATCCTTCTCTGCAATTCCCTTATGATAGGTCTGCCTGTATACATTCGGAGCCCTGTGTACCACAGCCTCAAGAGTCTCTGAGAGCGCGTTTACGCACGAAACTCCAACCCCGTGCAGTCCTCCGGATACCTTATAGGCATTGTCATCGAACTTTCCTCCCGCATGAAGCTGGGTAAGAACGACTTCCAGCGTGCTCTTTTTCTCTGTGGGATGGAAATCTACAGGAATTCCCCTTCCGTTATCCAGTACGGAGCAGTACTCCTTACCGTCCTCTTTCTCAAGCGTGACTACAATAGTATCACAAAAGCCAGCCATAGCCTCATCGATTGAGTTGTCCACAACCTCGTATACAAGGTGATGAAGGCCATCGATTCCGGTGCTGCCTATATACATACCGGGCCTTTCCCTTACGGGCTCGAGGCCTTTGAGAACCCTGATCTCGTCACTTGTATAGTGCTTGCTGGCCTCTTCTTTTTTTTCGATTTCTTCGCTCATATCTGTCCTTTTCAAAATAGTGTAGAAGAATCGGGAATTTCCTTATTTTCCCGCGCCTGATATTATATATATTTATATGAGAAAATGCAAGAAGCAGAGCCTTAATTTTTCTCAGTGTAACCTTATACATAAAAAGGAATTACATTCGGAAAAATCCAAAGGATGTGAATTTTTACTTGATTGAAAGCGCTCAGGAAGTTAACATAAGGGGCACGGGAAAAAGGAAATGCAGGAAGAACTCTGGAAACAAGCTGTAAGGAGACTTAATCAGACCATGCCGTCATCGGGAAAGCTGTGGCTTGAGAAGGCATTCTTCCATGATGGCAATGATGATTTCATCACTCTCTCTTTCTCATCGCGTTTCTATCTCGATTCGTTCAGGAAGAACTGCCTGGACCAGGCAGTGAACGTACTCTCGGACTTTGCAGGAAAGGACATCAGCGTAAAGCTCACAATAGATGAGAGCATAAAGGAAAATGCTGTAAGGGAAGGAAGCAGGACGCAAAAGGTCTCAGAGAAGAAGAAAGCCGTGAATGAGACGCTTAACAGCGAATACACATTCGACAACTTCATAGTAGGGGAGAACAATCTCTTTGCATGCAATGTTGCCAAGGTAATATCTGACAATCCTGGAACGAGCTTCAACCCGTGCTTGATCTATGGCGGAGTAGGGCTTGGAAAGACGCACCTTGTTCAGGCCATAGGAAACTACATCTATGAGCACAATCCGAAGATGAAAGTAATCTATGTGACTGCAGAGACATTCACGAACGAGCTCATACAGGCAATCTCTAATAAGACTGCGAATGCAAAGTTCAAGACGAAATACCGCACAGCTGACGTTCTTTTAATAGATGACATTCATTTCATTGCAGACAAGATAAGCACTCAGGAAGAGATCTTCCACACATTCAATGAGCTTACAGAGAAAAACAAGCAGATCGTATTCACATGCGACCGCCCTCTTACTGAGCTCACAGGAATAAACGAACGCCTCATAACGCGTTTCAGAAAGGGTGCGAACGTGGATCTGCAGCCTCCTCAGTACGAGACGAGGATGGCAATAGCCATAAGAAAGTGCAAAGACCTTGAATTCAGTCTCTCACAGGATGTGCTTGAATACATCTGCATGAATATAAAGACGAACGTAAGGGACCTTGAGGGGGCCCTGACAACCCTCTACTCGTTCTCAACACTTGTCGGGCGGGAAATAACAAAGGATATTGCAATGGAGCACATAAGGAACTTCATTCCTTCCCAGATGATAAAGAACACTGATGTGACCATCGACCAGATAATAAGCCAGACATCATCCTACTTCAACGTCTCAATATTTGACGTAAGGGGAAAGAGCCGTAACAAGAATGTATCCCTTGCGCGCCATATTTCGATGTACCTCTCAAGCATCCTTACAAATCTTTCACTTACAGAGATAGGAAAGTACTTTGACAATAAGGACCATACTACCATCAGCTATGCAATAAACAAGATCAAGAGCATCGAGGAAAGCGATGAGAGCCTGAAGCGTGCAATTGAAAGCATCATGGAAAACCTGACAAGGTAATCTTTAAAAAGCTGGGGAAAAGCTGTTAATAACCTGTTGATATACTGTGGATAAAGGCCTCACTTTTCCACCATCTTTGTCTTCTCTCTTTCATCTTTTTTACTTCATTGGGGAAAGATGTGGAAAACCACAGGATTTTTCCACATAGTTTTCCACATTATAATTAGATACAGCATAAAGAAATAAGAGACTTTTCCACATTTTCACAGGCCCTACTACTGATACTTGAATTTAAATTAAATAAAAAACAGAAGAGAAATGGAAAATGAAAAAAGAGAGAAGACACGAAAGACACATTTCAGATAAAATAGGGTAGAATAGAAAAGCAACAGAAAATATATACAAGCGGAGGTAAGAGTAATCTTATGAAATTCATCTGTCAGTGCGAGAGCCTCAGGCAAGAGATAGCATATGCTTCCAGTTTCACATCCAAGAGAAATGCATTATCAATTACAAGCAATGTCCTGTTAGAGAACAAGAACAATACTCTTACGATAAAGGCAACAGATTCAAAAAACGGATTCATATCCTCAA
Source organism: uncultured Spirochaetaceae bacterium (assembly GCA_964534915.1). Lineage (GTDB taxonomy): Bacteria > Spirochaetota > Spirochaetia > Sphaerochaetales > Sphaerochaetaceae > Ornithospirochaeta. The sequence continues at coordinate 6,749 of CAZHQL010000040.1, forward strand.
TAGAGGTAAATACTCTCGTTCCCGGAAGCACGACAGTGCTGTGTGAGAAATTCCTGGACGTTCTCAAGAATATAAACTCTGAGATGGACCTTGAGATAAGCGTTGAGAATGATATCCTCTCAATCCGCAATGCAAATGCATCGAAGTTCATTATCAATATAAGGGCCGTGGATCCTGAGATCTTCCCTGAGATGATTGAATACTCTGATGAAGATTATTTCACACTCGGGCAGAGCCTCTTCTTCGACATGGTAGACAAGACAATAAACGCAGTAGGACATGAGGATACAAGGAGCTTTTTGATGGGAGTTCATATGGAATACAAGAATGACCGTCTTGTACTCGTTGCAACTGATGGAAAGAGACTGAACTGCGTAAGAAGGATATTTGAGCATGAAATAAACCCGTTCTTTCCTTCTACCATCCCTGTTAATTTCCTTTCAAATCTCAAAGCTATCGGAGCCGGGGACGGAGTGCTGTCCTTATCTGTAAAGGACGGCTATATCTTTGCAAACATAGAGGGAAGATATATCTACTCGCTTTTAATAAACGGAAACTATCCTCCTTATGAGAAGGTGATTCCTTCATCCTTCAAGCACAGGATAAAGGTAAAAAGGGATGAGATGATCGATGCCATAAACCTCATAGCAGTAACCATTGAGTTAAAGAGCAAGAAGCTCATACTTGAGGTTAACCCTGATGGAATCATGGTAAGCGGAGAGAACTCGGATGGAAACAGCAAGAACGTTGTGAAGTGCAGCTACGATGGCCCTGAGATGATTTTATGCTTCAACTACAATCTTCTGCATGAGGCTCTCAAGAGGATAGACAGTGAAGATTTCGAAATCTGCGTGAATGCATCAAGCACTGCTGTGGGCTTTGTAAGTGATCCTGAGAGTGACTATATCTTCATAATCATGCCCATGCAGCCATAAGAGATGAGATTTGAAAAGATAAGGATCCATAACTTCAGGAACATATCCTGTCAGAGTGTTGATATAGACAGAAAGGATGTAGTCCTTATCGGTGAGAATGCCCAGGGAAAGACCAATTTTCTTGAGGCACTCTACACACTGTGCTATGGATCTTCATTCAAGACGCAGAATTTAAGGGAAGCTGTAAAACACGGGGAAGATTCATTCACACTTGAAGCTACATTCCTCAATGACTATGAGGAGCGGCAGTATCTTAAGTTCTCATTTGAAAGCGGAAAGAGAACAATTGAAATTGATGGAAAGAAAATAAATGACAGGAAAGAGCTAATACGCCAGTTTCCATGCATTGTCTTTTCCCATGAGGATATTGAATTCCTTACAGGCGAGGCTGAGAAAAGGAGAAAGTTCTTTGACCAGATGATGATACTCTCAAACCCGTCCTTCCTGGATGACATGAGGCTTTACCGTAATGTGCTTGCAAAGAGGAATGCTGCAATAAAGATGTCAGATCTTTCTTTAGTAACGCTCTATGATGAGCGCTTAGCAAGGTACGGCCTTGCAATAATAAGGGAGCGGCGTAAGGCAGCAGAGGAATTCAATTCAATATTTCCATCCCTTTTTAAAGCAGTATCCGGAGGAAAGGATGACATGTTTATCAGCTACCAGCCATCCTGGCAGAAAGCAGATACTGTTGATGAGATTCTTTTTCTTCTTAAGGAAAACCTGGAAAGGGATTTCAAGATGATGACGACTACAAGCGGCATCCACCGTGACCGCTTCAGTGTTAGGGACAGCTTTGGAATAGTTACCCAGAGTGGATCAACCGGGCAGATCAGGCTCTGCTCGCTTATTTTCCGCATAGCAGAGGCAAAAGTATTTGAAAGGAGCACTGGCAAAAAGCCTGTTTTATTATTTGATGACGTGCTTTTGGAGCTTGATGAGAAAAAGAGAAATCTCTTTCTTAATGAGATAAATTCATACAGCCAGGCATTCTTTACATTCCTTCCCGGAGAGAAGTATTTTGATGAGAAAGATAGAGCTCCTCTTTACTATAATGTGATTGACGGGAAATACAGCCTATGAGTGAATACTATAAGGAAGCAAGGGATGTGCTGGAATCTCTTTTAGAGGATATCGGAGTAAAGAAGAGCGAAAGGGAAAGGAAAATAGAAGAGCACTGGGCTGAGATTGCAGGAGCCAGGATAAGCACTTACTCATCCTTTGCCCGGACAGAGAAGAAGACCCTTATCATAACAACGGAGGAAAATGCATATCTTCCTTTAATCCTTGCGCAGAAAAAGAGGATAATTGATAAATACAATAAATTCTTTCCAGAAGACAGAATCAGGTACTTAAGGGTAATAGTCTCATCCAGATTATGATGGCATGATAGAGCTAAAAAACTATCATTTTTATCATTAAATAGTGCTCACAGGATATTGATTAATCCTTTTCCCGCGCGTGTAAGTATATGTATTATGGGTACTTGACGCTTATTCAAAGTATCTTTAGAATTCTTATTTCGGACACATTTGTCTTTTTGATAGGAAAAATACAGCTGTTACAGCGAAGAATATTGGAGATTACCCATGAGTAACAAAGGCAAGAGAACATATCAGCCAAGCAAGAGAAAGAGAACAAGGAAATTCGGTTTCCGCGCAAGAATGGCTACGAAGGGTGGACGCAAGGTATTAGCTCGCAGAAGGGCTAAGGGCAGACACAGCCTGACAGTCAGTGATGAGAAGAAGCCTTACTAAGACACATATCATTAGAAAAAAGGATGAGATTGATCGCATTTTCAAACAGGGAAGGAAAATATCCTGCGAGAAGATGCGATTAGTCACTATTAAGAACTCTCTTCCCTATGACCGCTTTCTGGTAATTGCCGCAAAGCACTACGGAAACAGCGTGGAAAGAAATAAGCTCAGGCGGCGTGCAAAGGAGATATTCAGGACATGGGAAGGAAGGCTGATTGAATCCGATACATTTTCTGGCATAGATATAGTCCTGGTAGTTTATCCTGGAAGGGTTTCTGATTTTTCCTTGCTTGAGGCCGATTTCAAATCATTATTGGTCAGGATCAATCGGAAATAGCTCCTATAATCCTCTTCATGCAGAGTTCCTATTCCAGCTTTCCATGGATAAAAATCGAAATTAAGGAGTTTAAATGGATAGGAATACTATTTTAGCAATAGTCCTATGTGTAATTGTCATCGTTATCTCAACAACGATTCAGGCAACTTTCTTCGCTCCTGATTTAAGCGAAGCATCTGCAAATGAAAGAGAAGAGATAGCAGAGACAATCGTACAGACCGGAGCTAAGGGAGCATACGGAAGGGATTTTAGAGCATCCGGAGAAGATCCGGAGAGCACTTTGTTCGAAATAGAGAACAAGGTCTCGATATACACATTCGATCCTGCTGGAGCAAGTGTAAGCAGCATAAAGCTTAAAGAGCACAAGACAGACGGGGATAATAGTGAGTTCATATTCAAGGACGAAAAAGATGTAAACCCGTTCATGCTCTATGCAGGAGAAGACAGGGAAAATCCCGTTGATGCTGTCTTTTCATACACTGTTACAGAGCTTGATAACGTAACACAGGTAAGGTTCACAAGGGACTTTGTAACCACGGATGGAAGAGAGTTCACAATAAGCAAGATCTATGCAATTCCTGCTGACGATGAGTACATGATCCAGCTTGTAATCAGCATGCAGGCAAAGGATGGATCTGCGCTTCCTCTGAACTACGAAGGAGCAGCATACACACTTGGCTTTGGTCCTCAGGTAGGACCTGAGTTTGAAACAGTGGGCTCAAGCTATGATTACAGGAGAATCAACTATCTGAGAGACGACAAGAGCAGCAAGACGACAGTCAAGTACTCAAACGGCGTTTCCACATACTCAGGCTTCAGGGAGACAAGGGACCTTTCCTGGATGAGCCTTACTGGCAAGTACTTCGTGGCAATCGGAATTCCTGAAACTGATAACATCATCAGCAAGTACACAGCCACGAACTATACCTACACTGAAGGAGTTTCCCAGGAGAACTACTTCTACTTCACAAGGAAGGCCACAACGGATTCTTCCCTTGTTGATGTATATTCGTACTACCTTGGACCACAGAGCAGGACGGAGCTTGACAGGTATGACGATGAGAAGGATAACGTATTCGGGCTTAGGGAGCACCGCCTTGCAAAGGCTATGGACTCTTCCTGGCTCTGGTGGCTTGAGAGCGTGCTGAACTTCGCACTCTCTCTTATCTACAAGGTAATTCCTAACTATGGTGTTGCAATCATAATACTTACGATATTCATCCGATTGCTTCTCCATCCGCTCTCAAAGAAGGGAAGTGAGTCAACAGCCAAGATGGGAGCTCTCACGCCCAAGATCAATGAGATCAAGGAAAAATACCCGAATGATCCTGAGGCACAGAATATGGCTATGGCCAAGCTCTATAAGGAAGAGGGGATAAATCCTATGAGATCCTGCTGGCCCATGCTCATACAGTTCCCGCTTCTAATTGCATTCTATGGGCTGTTGAACAAGAACATAGACCTCAGGGGAGCTGTGTTCATCCCCGGATGGATAAATGACCTTTCCATTCCGGATACTGTATGCACGCTTTCATTCAGTATTCCTCTTCTTGGAAACCAGATCCATCTGCTTCCGATAATCTACACGGTATCGATGATATTGAGCATGAAGATAACACAGGCATCCTCCACTGCAGGACAAAGTGGCGGAATGATGACTTTCATGACATATGGCATGCCATTAATCTTCTTCTTCGTGCTTTATAATGCACCATCAGGACTCCTGGTATACTGGACTGCAACCAACACAATTTCCATTGGAACACAGATCTATGTGAACAAGAAGAAGCTGGGGCAGTATAAGGCAGAGATTGAGAAAGAGGATGAGGCGAAGGCCTTGGCTAAGAAGAAAAAGAGAAGGAAGTAAATATATGTACAGGGATTTCGAAGGCAGAACAGAATCTGAGGCTCTGCAGAAGGCACGAAAGGAGCTCGGATTAGTTAATGATGATGTTTATGTTGAGGTTCTTGAAGAGAACAAGAAGGGTCTTTTCAAGAAGAGCCATATAAGGATAAGGGTCTACTACGGAGAAGAGGAGAAGACAGAACTCTCCAGGCCCATTGATCTGGAAAGCCTTGATGATGAGAAACCTCTTGAGCCTGAGAGCGATGTTGAGAGAAAGACAATTGAATTCGTAACGACTCTTATAAGCAGGATGGGATACGAGGCGAGTGTTACTATCACATCGCGGAGGGACAGCAAGATAAACCTCAACGTCGAGAGCAACAAGTCCAGCATCATAATAGGAAGAAAGGGAAAGAACCTTGATGCGATACAGCTGCTGGCAAATGTCTATGCAGACAGGTTCGATGAGGATGCAAAGATAGTAATCGACAGCGAAAACTACCGCATGCGCCATGAGGACCAGATTGTAAGAAGCGCAATAAGGAGTGCTGAGTACGTTCGCCGCACAGGCCGCAGCAAGCTCTTAGAGCCCATGAATCCTTTTGAGCGCCGATTAGTTCATACGGCCTTAAACGACTTCAGGGGCGTTGAGACAAAGAGCGAGGGAGAAGGAGTTTACAAGCAGGTAAGGATAATCCCCACAAGAAGAAGAGCAAGAAGATAAGAGAGATGCCAGTGTAGATTAAAACTATGCTGGCTTCTTTTTTCTGCATAGGTAACTTTTAAACTTTGGTTTTTGAAAAGAAC
>CAZHQL010000041.1:0-12318 GCA_964534915.1 uncultured Spirochaetaceae bacterium
TACATACAATGAAGTCAAGAAGAGCATCGAGTCCTTTGTGTACGGGGTAAATACTCCATCGCGCTGGGGAACCCAGGCACCGTTCTCAAATATTACCCTCGACTGGGCATGCCCTGAGGATCTGAAGAACGTTCCTGCAATCGTAGGAGGAAAGGAGCAGGACTTCACATACGGCGAGTGCCAGAAGGAAATGGATATGGTGAACAAGGCCTTCATCGAGATCATGATCGAAGGTGATGCAAATGGCCGCGGCTTCCAGTACCCGATCCCGACATATTCAATCACGAAGGATTTTGACTGGTCAGAGACGGAGAACAACAAGCTTCTCTTTGAGATGACAGCAAAGTACGGAACCCCGTATTTCTCTAACTACATCAACTCTGACATGCAGCCAAGCGATGTAAGGAGCATGTGCTGCCGCCTGCGCCTGGACTTAAGGGAACTGAGGAAGAAGACTGGAGGATACTTTGGCTCAGGAGAGAGCACGGGATCAATCGGCGTTGTCACGATAAACATGCCGCGCATCGGGTACCTTTCAAAGGATGAGAAGGACTTCTATGCCCGCCTTGATAAGACAATGGACATAGCTGCAAGGTCCTTAAAGAGGAAGAGGGAAGTAATTACAAGGCTTCTTGAGGAAGGGCTCTATCCATACACAAAGAGATACCTCGGATCGTTTGCCAACCATTTCTCGACTATCGGGCTTGTAGGCATGAGCGAGTGCACTCAGAATGCAAAATGGCTCCGCTGTGACTTAACGGACAAGAGAAGCCAGGACTTCACGATAGAGGTTCTTAACCACATGAGAGCAAGGCTGTCTGACTACCAGGAGATGTACGGGGACCTTTATAACCTCGAGGCAACTCCGGCAGAGAGCACATCATACCGCTTTGCAAAGCATGATGTCGAGCAGTATCCGGATATCATAACGGCAAGCAGGAACGGCGATGCACCTTATTATACGAACTCATCCCATCTTCCTGTCGGATACACCGATGATATCTTCACAGCCCTCGATGTCCAGGACCGCCTTCAGACGCTCTATACATCGGGAACAGTGTTCCATGCGTTCCTCGGAGAGAAGATGAACAGCTGGAAATCTGCCATGAGTCTTGTAAAGAAGATCGCAGAGAACTACGAGCTTCCTTACTACACTATAAGTCCTACCTACTCAGTATGTACTGACCATGGTTACATAGCAGGGGACGAGTATGCCTGTCCGGTATGCGGAAAGGCAACTGAGGTCTACTCAAGAATCACCGGCTACTATCGTCCTGTACAGAACTGGAACACAGGAAAGTCTGAAGAGTTCAAGGAAAGGAAGACCTATAATATCGAGACGAGCGTGCTGACTCATGGATCTCCTGATCACGCACCTGGCCTTAAGAAGACAGAGGTTCTTCTCTTTACTACCAAAACCTGTCCTAACTGCAGGGCTGCGAAAGCCTCACTTGATGCAGCTGGCATCAGCTACACTGTAGTGGATGCTGAGGAAAATCCTGATCTTGCACGAAGCTATTCTATCATGCAGGCTCCTGCTCTGGTTGTGAATGCAAACGGAGAAGCAAACGTGCTTGCAGGCCTTTCAAAGATCAGGGGATATATCTCAGAAGCTGTATAAGAGTGCTATGAGAATCAGATACGAAGAGCTGAAAGAGAAGCTTTACTGCATCCTCAGTCCTAAATACCTGAGTGCTGAGGATGCTGAGGCCTTTGCTGGAATTGTTGCAGAGAACACTCTCTGTGGTGTAAACAGCCATGGCGTTAACCGCTTTCTGAGGACAATCAGGAACATAGAAGATGGCTACATAGACGTAAATGCTGAAACTGAAGTGCTCTTTTCGCTTCCCTTCTATGAAAGATGGGATGCACACTTAGGACTAGGCCCGTTAAAAGCACTTTCTGCGATGAAAAGGGCAGTTCTGCTGGCAAAGGAAAAAGGCATCGGAGTAGTTGCTCTGAGAAATAATAACCACTGGCTCAGGGCCGGAACGTATTCATCGTGCGCAAGTTCTGCGGGCCTGATCGGCATCTGCTTTACAAATACGATTCCCAATATGCCTTGCTGGGGCTCAAGGAAGGAGAACATCGGAAACAATCCGCTCTCGATTGCAGTTCCGAGAAAGGACGGGCCCTCGTTCCTTCTGGATTCTGCCATGAGCCAGTTCAGCTATGGAAAGCTTGAAGTGCTGAGAAGAAAAGGCCTCTCTCTCCCATTTCCGGGGGGCTTTGATGATGAAGGCAATTTAACAACCGATCCTTCCTTAATTGAAAAGAGCAGGAGAAGCCTTCCAATCGGGTACTGGAAAGGCAGCGCTCTCTCAATTGCAATCGATCTGATTGCTTCTGTTCTCAGCGCAGGAAACAGCGTAAAGGATAATGCGTCATACCCGGTTGAGATGGCAGTAAGCCAGATTTTTATCGCTATCTCTCCTGAGCGCCTGGGCCTCGATGCAGAGTATGAAAAGGTCAGTGCGACTCTTTCCTACCTTACCTCAGCCGATCCTGCCGAGGGCTTTCCTGAGATTTCATATCCGGGCGCTGGCCTTGAGAGGGCCAGAAAAGAGAACATTAAAAATGGCATTGAGATTGACGATGAGATATGGTCTTCGATCATGGCATTACAAAGCTGAATCGCTTATGATTTGACAATATATTACAAGGTATGTATTATCAACATTTGACGGGCATTAGCGCAGGGGTTTAGCGTACAAGTCTGGGGGACTTGGGGTCGGCGGTTCAAATCCGCCATGCCCGAAAAAGGTGCAGGAAAGGTGGAGCTTTTAGCCACCTTTTTTAACATTTGATAACTCAGGAGGATGAGATATCTGATGCATTATTCAATCATTGCAAACATCTTAAGCGTTGAAGACAGTGCGGCTAAGATCGTAGAGGATGCAGAGAAAGAAGCGCGCGATATTATCTTCTGTGCTGAGAGCAAAGCCAGAGGCCATGTAACAGAAGAGCTTGAGAGAACAAGACGGGAAGGCGATGATATCATCAAGGCAGAGCAGGAGCATCTTGATCAGGAGATCAGGGCACATGAAGAGAAGTTATCTGAGCTTGAGAAGAATTCTGTGGCAATCGATGATGAAAGCCTTGAAAGGGCTTCAAGGAGAATCGTTGAGCTTTTAAGGGGCAGCAGGAACTGAAATGAGCAGGGTCAGTGAATATGCTTTTGTAAATGCGAAGCTCAGGGCGCGCATAGGAGAGATGCATCTCTCCTCATATCTGAGTGATATGATAAAAGCATCCACATTGAATGAGGCCATCGCCCTTTTAAAGGATACGGATTACTCAGCTCTCGTTTCAGTATATAGCCGGACAGGGGATCTGCAGGCTGTGGAGCTTGCGCTGCTTGAAGAGAGCATAAAGAACTTTAAGAGCATCATATCGCTTCTGAAGGGCAAGGAGAGAAATTTAATTACTGTTCTTCTTGAGAAAGAGGAGATTGATAACATAAAGAATGCGATAAGGCTGTGGTACTCATCATCTGTGAGAAACCATCAGATTTCATATCGCGCGAACTACATATATAAGAAAACAATCGTGCATGATGTCGACTACACAGCCCTGATCAACAGCCGTGACTATGAGGATGTGAAAAAGGCATTTGCAAAAACCATATATTCAGAAGTGTTTGACTCATATGATATTGAGAAAATAAGCAGGAGCGGCATATTCTCACTCGAGATAAGCCTGGATCATCTGTGGTTCAAGCGCCTCTTCTCAGCACTTTCTGAATTAAAGGGACTGGACAGGAATATAAGTGAGACCATATATACTGTCGATGTGGACTTGAAGAACATCCTTCTGATTGTGAGGTATCTTCTCTACCATCACCTGAGCGCTGATGAGCTGAAGGATGTCATCATACCATATGGGCATATCTACAAGGAAATTGAAAGCCGGAATGTTCTTGACAGGGATGATAGCTTGAACCAGATCAGGCATATAGTGGAAAGCTGCTATCCCAAGGTGTATGATGACTTAAAGGATCTGAGAGAGGATGATGATGTCACAACCAGGGATGAGACTGCGCGGCACATACTCCTTATTGAAGAGTATTTAAGCAGGGCGCGGAGGAAGGAGTTTCTGAAGATCCTCACAGGAAGGCCCTTCAACATAGGAATTGTGCTTTCCTACTTCTTCCTCTACCGCGATGAGATGAGAACGCTGAGGAGCATCATGAGTGCGAAGTTCTATAAGTGGGATGAGTCAAGAATAAGGGAGGCTGTATTATGAATTTATTCACTCAGAAAATGAAACTCCTTACTGCCGTAATCCTTGAGCAGGATAAGGACAGGGTCGTGAAGAACCTCCTCCTTTACGGAGTAATGGATTTTGTTAATATCGAGGGCCTCAATTCAGATCAGATGAAGAGAATAAGAAAGAGCGATAATGAGGGCTCAAACAGCATTCTCAGCGAATACCGCATCAGGATCGAAAGTCTCTTCAGACAGGCAGAGCTTGCCATCCCCAGCCTCTCGAGCCGCGACCTTGAGGATTCTGAGGTCATCGACCTTGATAAGCTCAGGAGAGCAATTGAGCGCCTGACAGTCTCTACGCAGGCCATCAAGGACCGCCAGAGGCTTGTGAACCAGAAGATGCTTTCCCACACTGAGATGCTCCGCTATGTGGATGAAGGGAAGCTGGACTACCTCGATTTCCGCGTAGGAAGCGTGCCATCGCGCGAGGGTGACTTCGTAAATCGTCTATTACAGCTTGGATCTGTAGTGGATGCTGATGATGATGTGATGACAATCCTCTCATTTAAAAGGGACACATCAAGACTTAACGAGCTTCTTGATAAATTCCACTGGAGCGAGTCGGGAGAGGCAGATGAGCAGAAGGAAGCGGTGCTGAAAGCAAAAGCCAGGCTCTCTCTGCTTCTTAAGGATGATAAAAAAGAGCTTGATGCGCTTAAGGACGAGATCAAGGAAAAGATAGGGGAGAATCTGGAGGCACTCGATAAAGCCTGGATAAACGTACGCATACATGAGCTCTGTGGAACTGTCGAGTCCTATTTCTCATATACTCAGAATACCGTACTTCTTTCAGGGTGGGTTCCTGAGACTCAGTATGATAAGGTCTACAGAGCTGTTATGGATGCAACTGACGGGCGATGCATAATTGAGGCAACCAGTGCAGAGGATGTAGAGAGAAAGAGCGTTCCTGTTTCCATCAACAGTTCGAAACTCTTAAAGCCCTTTGAGCATATCGTGAATAACTATGGAACTCCTGAGTACGGCTCTATAAATCCAACGCCCTTTACTGCAATTGCGTACATCGTGATGTTTGCCCTGATGTTTGCAGATCTCGGCCAGGGCCTTGTGCTTTTCCTTATAGGGCTCCTTGGCTCTCATTACTACAAGAAGCATCCGATGGCTAAGGACGGGATAATCAGCCGATACCTCTCTTCACTTCTTCTATACTTGGGGCCTGCAAGCATGGCAGGGGGCCTGCTTTTTGGCTCCTGCTTTGGCTGCTCATGGCTGCCCGCACTCTGGTTTGACTACCACAGCGTAGTGAACGGACACGGCGGCAATGGCCTTATAAACGATATCTATGACATTCTTGGAATCACGATAAAGTTTGGCATTGCAGTAATTTACCTTGCACTTATCCTTAACTGGATAAATTTAGTGAGGAAAAAGCGCTTCTTTTCTCTCATATTCGACAAGAACGGCCTTGTCGGGGGAGCATTCTACACAATCGGAATCTATCTGGGCTTTGGCTTTGTTGCAAGCGGCTATAAGACATTCCCGACATCAAGATTTCTTCTTGCTGTCCTTGGCTTTCTCATTCTGATGATCTTTGCATCAGAGCCTGTTCATTTTTTCCTTGAAAGAAGGAAGGGGCACTCTGAGAGCATCAGCCAGCTTGTTATAAACACTCTTATGGAGAGCCTTATAACACTTCTTGAAATCTTCTCAGGATTTCTTGCAAACACGCTCTCATTCATGCGTGTCGCAGGCCTTGGCATTGCGCACGTGTCGCTTATGACTGCATTCCAGGATATGGCAGAAATGACGCAGAGCGCGCTCTTTGGCATCCTTATCATAATTGCAGGGAATGCACTCGTAATAGTCCTTGAAGGGCTTAGTGCGGGCATAAACTCGTTAAGGCTCAACTACTACGAGTTCTTCACAAGATTCTTTACTGGCCGCGGCTTTGCCTATCAGCCCATCGGGCTTGATGGCAGGAAGAAGGCCAATTGAAATATTTATAGGAGGGTCTATCATGACCGCATATGAATTTAAGAGGAAAGTTAACCTGACTCTTCTTTTGACGCTGCTGCTCCTGTTTGGAACAGCCTTCATCCATTCTCCGGCTCTTCATGCTGCAGCAGAAAGCGTGCAGAGCGGAAACTACCAGACAGCCCTTGTCTGTTTTGCAGCGGCCCTTGCATTCGGTCTTGGCGCTGTCTCTGCAGGCGTTGCAATCTCGAACGTAGGATCTGCAGCCATGGGAGCAATTTCCGAGAAACCGGAGATTGCCAGCAACGCACTTATATTCATCGGACTTTCAGAAGGTCTTGTAGTTTTCGGCTTCATCACAGCTCTGATGATTCTCGGTAAGGTATAAGAATGGAATATTACGTCATTGGCGATGCTGATACCGTTCTCGGCTTCTCAATCGTCGGAGTCCTCGGGGAAGTTGCACAGACGCGCGAGGAGGCCCAGGCCGCGTGGCATAACGCGCTTGAGAAGCAGGAGAGGGGAATCATCATAATCACGGAGGAAGTGGCAGATCTTATAAGGGATACTGTTGACCACTATCTCTTCAGCGAGAGCTTTCCTCTCGTAGTAGAGATTCCGGCTCCGGGAAATGGCTTTAAGAGGGATCTCAAGAGCCTCGTCAATGAAGCGATAGGAGTTTCTATATGAGTGCAGATTCTAATGCCCTGATCGATGGAATCATCGATGAGGCAAGGAAGAAAGCTGAGAAGATTCTTTCCGATGCCCGCGAAGAGGCAGGCAGGATAGAAAGCGATGCTGCTCTTCAGGCAGAGAAGAAAATCAATGAGGAGCGACGGGCAATTGAACTCAGGCTTGAGGCTATCAAGCTCAAGGAAGAGAGTGCCAAGAGGAACATGGACCGTCTTACGGAGCTTAAGACGATGGATGCATCCTTTGACCGCGTCATGAGCAGTGTTTATGCAAGCTTTTCATCGATGGCTGAGAAAGGAGAGCTGGATGATTGCCTTGTCGCATGGATCTCGGAAGCATCCCTCGGGCTGGACAGGACTGAGGCCATAGTCTCCTTCTCCTCAGCAGCCCCTGTAAGCGAAGCGATGCTCAGAAAGGCTGAGAAGGATGTTTTTGAAAAGACAGGAGCAACAGTTCACCTGACTCTGGGCAGCAAGATGGTAAGCGAGATCGGCATCATCGTCTCCAGCACGGATGGAAAGGTCAGTTACAATAATCTCCTTTCAAGCCGCATAAGGCGCTTCATGAAGGATATAAGAAAGATAATACAGGAAGAAAATGCAGGATAAGATTATTGGAAGGGTAAAAAGGGTAAACGGCCCCGTTCTTATCGCAAGTGGCATAACGGATGCCAGGATGATGGAGACAGTACACGTCAGCGATTTAAGGATCGTTGGAGAGGTTGTGAAGCTCAATGGCGATGAGGCTACCGTTCAGGTATATGAGGATGCAACCGGGATTGCGCCGGGAGATAATGTCTATGGAACTGGAAGAAGCCTTTCTGTTGAACTTGCTCCAGGGCTTATCGGAAACATCTATGACGGAATACAGAGACCCCTTGAGCAATTAAGGGCCCTGAGCGGTAATTTCATTGAACGCGGAATAAGCGCTCCAAGCGTAAGCCATGATAGAAAATGGCACTTCAAGCCTCTGAGGATGCCTGGCGATGAGGTTACTGCGGGCTCTGTCATAGCAGTTGTTGCAGAGACAGAGCGCCTGATGCACAGGATCATGATTACTCCTGAATACAGCGGCTCCTATCACCTTGTGTCAATCAAAGAGGAAGGGGAATACACTGTAGAAGAGGAGATAGCAAGAATCGAGGATGAGCAAGGAAGGAGCTATCCAGTGACGATGACTCAGCACTGGCCCATAAGGCTTGCTCGTCCCTTCAGGGAGAGGCTTTCTCTTGACAGGCCCCTGCTTACAGGGCTGAGGGTAATTGACTCACTCTTTCCCCTTGCCAAAGGTGGAACTGTGGCAATCCCGGGAGGCTTTGGAACGGGCAAGACGATGACCCAGCACTCGATTGCGCAGTGGTGCGATGCGGATATCATCGTATATATCGGATGCGGAGAGCGCGGCAATGAGATGACCGATGTATTAAGGGAGTTTCCCCACCTTGTTGACCCCAGGACGGGAGAGAGCCTTATGAAGCGTACGATCCTGATTGCAAACACATCCAACATGCCGGTCTCTGCCCGTGAGGCAAGCATATATACAGGAATTACGATGGCAGAGTACTACAGGGACATGGGCTACAGCGTTGCGCTCATGGCCGACAGTACATCAAGATGGGCTGAGGCCTTAAGGGAGCTCTCAGGAAGAATGGAGGAAATGCCTGCAGAAGAAGGCTTTCCTGCATATCTTCCAACGCGCATTGCAGAGTTCTATGAGAGAGCAGGGCATGTAAGGACCCTCTCAGGGACGGAGGGCAGCGTATCAGTAATCGGAGCCGTAAGTCCCCCGGGAGGAGACTTCTCAGAGCCTGTAACACAGCATACGAAGAGGTTTGTGCGCTGTTTCTGGGGCCTTGATAAAGCTCTGGCATCCGAGCGCCACTATCCTGCTATAAGCTGGCTGGATTCATACAGCGAATACGTGGATGAAGTGCGCGCATGGTGTGAGAGTGAAAGCGATAAGAACTGGTATGAGAACCGCAGGAAGATTCTTGAGCTTCTTCAGAAAGAGGTGCGCCTTAACCAGATAGTGAAGCTCGTAGGCCCTGATGCCCTTCCTGACAGCCAGAACTTCATAATCGAATGCTGCAGCCTCTTCAAGACGGCATTTTTGCAGCAGAATGCCTTCGATGAGATAGACCGCTACTGCTCTGTGAAGAAGCAGGTGAAGATGCTTGGCCTGATCATTCACTACTATGAGGCAGGACAGGAGGCAATAAGCAGGGGCGTTCCAATGGTCAAGATCAAGCGCCTCTCTGTTACTCAGGAAATCGCGAGGATGCGTTTCAACATCTCCAACGATGATGCAGATGAGATTGATAGGCTCAGCCTTAAGATGGACAGGGCATTGATGCAGCTTGGAAGTATATATGATGAGTGATGATAAACTTCTTAAGAATGATGATAAAAAACTCTACACAGGAAGGGAGTATATCGGCTTAAGCCGGATAGACGGACCGCTTGTATACATGAGAAAAACCCATCCTGTTGGCTATGGGGAGCTTGTTGAGATAAAGGGAAGTGACGGAAAAATACGCTCCGGCCAGGTTCTCGACACATCCGATGAGAGTGTGTGCGTACAGGTCTTTGAGGGAACAGATAACCTCTCTCTTTCATCAACGAGCATGAGGTTCCTCGGAGAGGCCCTGACTCTCGGGGTAACGGATAAGATGCTCGGGCGCGTCATGAACGGCCTTGGCAAGAGCAGGGATGGGGCAAAGGCACCGACAGCTGAGGATGAGAGGGATGTAAACGGAGTTCCGATCAATCCTACATCCCGAGAGTATCCCCGCTCCTTCATTCAGACAGGGATTTCTGCAATAGACGGGATGACGACGCTGATTCAGGGGCAGAAGCTGCCGATATTCAGCGGAAACGGAATGGAACATAACCAGCTTGCCGCGCAGATAGTGCGTCAGGCAAAGGTCCCAGGAGGCTCATCAGACTTTGCAATCGTATTTGCGGCGATGGGCGTAAAGTACGATGTTGCCAAGTTCTTCATCGACTCATTCGAGGAGGCTGGAGTACTGGACAATGTAGCACTGTTTCTGTCCCTTGCAGATGATCCTTCGATTGAAAGGACGATTACTCCTAAAACTGCGCTTACACTCGCAGAGTACCTTGCATTTGACAAGGGCAAGCAGGTTCTCGTAATTCTTACGGATATGACGAATTACTGTGAATCGCTTCGCGAGATAAGCACTCAGCGCGGTGAGATTCCATCGAGAAAGGGCTACCCGGGATACCTCTATTCAAATCTTGCAGAAATCTATGAGAGAAGCGGCAAGATTACAGGAAAGAGAGGAAGCATCACACAGATTCCGATTCTTACGATGCCAAATGATGATATCTCACACCCGATACCCGACCTCACTGGATATATAACTGAAGGCCAGATCGTATTTGACCGTGACATGCACGGGAGAGGCATCTATCCGCCGATTAACGTGCTTCCATCGCTTTCGCGTCTTATGAAGGATGGAATCGGGGAGAAAATGACGAGAAGTGACCATCCGCACCTTGCAAACCAGCTCTTTGCCTCATATTCGCATGTAAAGGAAGTGAGGAATCTTGCATCGGTTATCGGAGAAGAGGAGCTCAGTGAGACTGATCATAAGTATATTGAGTTCGGCACCTTCTTCGAAAAGAGGTTCCTCTCCCAGGCCTATGATGAGCAAAGATCCATAGAAGAGACTCTGGATCTTGGATGGCAGGCGCTCTCCATTCTTCCTCCTGAGGAACTTCAGAGACTCACGGAGGATGAGATAAGCGAGCACTATAAGGGATGAAGATATGGATACCTCGTTAGCACCTACGAGAAGCAATTTGATGAAAGTAAAGGATGAGCTTGGTTTCAGCCGCCTTGGCTATGACCTGTTAGATCAGAAGAGAAGCATACTCGTAAGCGAGCTTCTGACACTGGTTGATCAGGCAGTGGAGTATCAGAACAGGGTTGAAAAAAGCCTTAGAGAGGCTGAGAATGCACTGCAGGATGCAATCATGCACATGGGACGCCTCAGGATTGCCAATTTAGCAGGAGCTGTCAACATTACAAGCTCCATAAATCTCTCTGAGCGCCGTGTAATGGGAGTTTTGCTGCCAAAGGTAGATACCTCTTTCTCAGGGGAAGGCCCTTACTTTTCTCCTGAGGGCACGAGCATGCTCAGCGAGCTTGCAATAAACAAATACCGTGATGCTCTTGAGATAATGGGCAAGATGGCGGAACTGAAGGTCTCAATCATGAGGCTCAGCAGGGAAGTAAGGAAGACTATCAGAAAGGTAAATGCTCTTGAGAAGCTCATTATCCCTGATAAGGAGGAGACGGTTAAGTACCTTACTTCCAGAATCGAGGAGCAGGAAAGGGAGTCCTTCACTCTGATGAAGAGAGTAAAGGATAAGATAGAGAGGAAAAGGGAGGAGAATAATGGCTAGCGCACCATTTATGGACATACTTGTTTACCTGGATGGATCCGAGGGCTCTTTAAGCGCCCTGATGTATTCCATCATGCTCGCGCGAAGCACGGATGCAAGGCTTCATGCTCTCTATGTAGTTAACACGAAGGCCCTTAATGATTTAGTCATGAGCCATATCTTCGTTGATACAGAAAGAAGCGAGTTCCTTGCGGATCTGGAAAAGGATGCCTCAAGGCACATAAGGCACGCTGAGAAGCTTGCCCTTCAGAAGGGCATGTCAATTACCAGTTCAATTATCGAAGGCACTCCGCACCAGGAGGTTATCAGCTACATAAAGAACAACAACATAGATCTTCTCGTGCTCGGGCCGGTAAATGTGATCCGGAGCCGAAGGGAAGAGCTTACGAGTGAGAATGACAGGATGCTCCGCACGAGTCCTTCTCCTGTGCTCGTCGTAAAAGACGATGAGAATATCTGGAATATGTTTGAGGAGGAATACTGATGTCCCTGACAGATAGCTTGAAGAAGGAGTATTGTTTCTGCCCTCTTAAAGGGGATTCTAAGGAAGAGGTTCTCAGGAATTTTATCAGTGAGTTCTCTGCTGCTTACGGCATGAGCGAAAGCGAGGAAGAGGAGACGCTCGATGCGGTTTTCAGGCGCGAGGAGCTGAGCTCTACAGGACTGGATCATGGAGTTGCCATACCTCATGCGAAGGTCACGTTCATTCATAAGCCCGTTGTGGCCCTTGCAGTAGGAGAAAAGGAGATAGACTATTCATCTACGGATGGCAATCCGACTAAAGTCTATTTTCTTGTCCTTGGCAGCGATGAGTATCCAAATGACCATGTTCAGGTGCTTTCCCAGATTGCACAGGTCGTCAGGAATGAATATCTGTTGAATATGATCAGGAGCTGCCGGACAAAGGAAGAGCTGGTTTCAGTCTTCTTGAGCTGAGGCATGTCACTTGCCGAAGTAAATGCAAGTTTTGAAGAAGTGAATGCAAGTTCGCCGAG
>CAZHQL010000042.1:0-12190 GCA_964534915.1 uncultured Spirochaetaceae bacterium
GCAGCCACATCTGGGGCTATATGGAAGAAGGGTTTAAACAAGGGGCGGAATTCGGGCGGCAAGAAGGACGACAAGAAGGTCGACAAGAAGGACGGCAAGAAGGTATTGCTGAAGGAATGAGAAAATCTCAGGCAAGCGCTGTAAAGACTTTATTAAGCAATAAGCTATGCTCTCCCTCTCAGATTGCTGAGCTCTTCGGTATACCTTTATCTGAAGTAAATGACATTGCTGCAAGCATTGGGTATTAATTCCTGGCGCCAGCGGGTTCTTTGGCCTGCTGGTTTGCCTCATACCTTTATTGCATTTACTGGACACATCTCATGGCAACAGTAGCATCGGATGCAGCTTCTGGTGCTTATCTCTGGATGATATTCTCCCATCATAAGGGCCTTAGCAGGGCAGATATCAATACAGCGTCTGCACTTTATGCAGTTATCCTGGAATTCAGGAGCCTTTCTTTTCTTATTCCTCTGCGTTTTGAAATAGCGTGAGAAGAATGGAAGGATCAGGGCGGAAAAGAGGTTTTTCCTCCCTCCCTCAACCTTTTCAAAGTCCTTTATGATGACTTCATCAGGAGAGAGGAGGGGATAGCTATATTTTCTTATGTCAGTAAGATTTTCCTTTATTCCTTCCCTTACGATGAACATCTCGTTCAGGCTGTAGCCCATGATTGCAGCTTCTGCATAATCAGCGGCAAATGCATCTGACGATGAAATAAGAAGGCCAACCTTTCTCGGAGTTCCATTAGATGGTCCTGCGCCTTCCATCCCGATAATCCCGTCAATTATGGCATAGTCAGTATGGCTTTCCCTGAATATTGATATGATGAGGCGGGCAAACTCTTCCTGGCTCGGGCATTTCAGGTGCAATGGGCTCTTATTCAGGCCTGGAACCAGGCCGAACATGTTCTTTACAGCTCCAGTGTACATCATCAGCTGATGCGTCTTGAACTTTGCAAGGCTGAAAATGATGTCAGCATCATCCAGGGCTTTTGCCATCGGAACGCTTATATTCCTGTAGACTTTATGATTCCTTGGATTCCTGGTAAAGTCGGAGAAAACAGATCCGCTTTTTTCCACAACATCCCTTATGCCACATGTCCTGGCATTATATGCCGGGCCCTGTATCCCGGGGGAGTCTCCGACGAGAATCTTCGCAGCACCCATTTCCTTCAGGATTTCCAGAAAGGCCTCAAGAACCACAGGATGCGTCGTTATGGCTTTTTCCATAGCGGCATCCGTTACGATATTAGGCTTTACCAGGATCCTCTTGTCCTTTACTGCAGGAAAGTCTGTTGCATCAATCATGCAAAGGAGGGCCTCTTTTACTTTTGCCTTATCATACTCAGAGCATCTTCTAATTGCTATCTTACTCATCTTTCTTCCTTATAAGGCATGCATACATGGGCCCAAGTCCATTGGCTTTATCCGGCATTATGATTTTCCCATGCTTCAGCTCTTCCGATCCTTCCAGTTCAATTGGCACTTCCTCTATCTCATCCCTATGGCGCGCAAGCAACCTTTCAATGACGCCATCATTCTCATCCGGATTTATTGAGCAGGTAGAGTAGAGTATGTAGCCACCTTTTTTCAAGGCTATCAGGGCAGATGAAAGAAGTGCGTACTGCTCCCTTGAAAGCCTTTTTGGGCGCGATGGGGACCATAAGTCAAGATGCTTCTTGTCTAAGAATACATGGCGTTCACTTGAGCATGGAGCATCGAGCAGGATGGCATCATATGCATCCTGCTCATACAGGCACCACGTGGATGCGTCATAGCCCTTGACTGTTACGCTCTTCCTTAAATCATCATCCAAGCATTCATCCAGGACGCTTTTAAGCCTGATGCGTCTCTCGGGGCTCCTGTCATTTGATATAAGAGTGCCGCATCCATCCAGCCTGAGCGCGATTGAGAGCGTCTTGCCGCCAGGGGCAGCACACATGTCCAGAATCCTGTCGCCCTTTCTCACAGGAAGAAGGGAAGCAACCATCTTTGAGGAGGGATCGAGATAGTATGGCGTCTTTAAGCGTTCAGAAAGACTCACTTTCTCTTTTTCCACTTTAAAGCTCCGCTTTATCCCGTCCCATCTCTCCTTGTAGATTGAACTGTAGTAATCATCAAAGGAGATTCTCTCTTTCTTCTTTTTCATCGGAGGGTTGAATATGTTGTTAAAAATCCAATCACAAGGCCCAGGAACGCACCCCCGAGTACCTGTGCAAATGAGTGTCCGAGAAGAGTCTTCAGATTCGTAGGCTCAAAAGGCCCGTTCTCATGTATCCTGCTCAGTATCTCTGACCATTCATTGATTACCTTTGCCTGTTTGCCTGCCTCCAGGCGTATATTCATCGCATCATGCATTACTATGATTGAGAATACGAAAGCCAAAGCAAAAGCTACGCTTTCCAGCCCGTATAGAACTCCGATGGAGGCTGTAAGGGCAACTACTGCCGATGTATGGCTTGAAGGCATTCCTCCTGTGGAGAAAAACTGATGATAGCTGAACTTGTGCCCTGTAAGCAATGCAAATACCGGTTTTAACAGCTGAGCGATTACGCACGACAATACAGCTGCAATCAGCGGGATGTTTTTCATAATATTATTGCCCATATCTTCAATATAATAAGCCTTACATTATTTTCTTTCAATGTTCCCAGGCCTCCGATATTGATATCAGGAGATAATGCTTGAAGTGCTTTTTCCTTTCAGATAAACTTCCATTCCATGAATAGAAAGAAGCTGCTGCTCTGTTTGGCCTCCTTTTTCGCTCAGTTCTCCATCTGTATGGTGAATTTCGCGATGATCTACTACATGAGAGGTAAATACTCTCTTTCCTCATCTTTAATCGGCATTGCATCAAGTATTTATACAGTAGTGTATTTCACATCATGTCTGGCCTTTTCAAGGTTCTATCCGCGCATGAAGAGGAAAGTCAAGGCCGCCATAGCACTTCTGGGGATGGCTGCAGCGAACGCTGTTATAGTGCTCACATCCAGCATAGCCCTGATGTTTCTCATGCTTGCCCTGTACGGCCTTGCTATGAGTTTCCTGTGGGCCAACATAGAGGACTGGATTGCAGAGGGAGCAGAAGGCAAGGAGCTTTCAAAAGCCACGAACAGCTTTAACTTCGCATGGTCATTTGGAGCAGGGCTGTCAACCATGATAGGCGGGCTTTTAGCTCTTTTAAGCCCTTCGATACCGATATCAATTGGAGCAATCTTATTTATCCTGATACTCATATTCCTGCTTCAGCTGGATGATCAAGAGAGGGCTGAAGAGAAAAAAGAGGAAGAATCACAGGCAGAGGACCAGTCCACATGCCTCCGCTTCTTCACATGGGGAGGAAACCTCCTTAACTACGCATGCTATTCTCTTATTGTCAACATATTTCCCCTCTACGCTCTCGATGTCCTTGGCTATGGGGAAGCAATTTCAGGAACGCTCTTGCTGTTCAGGGGCCTTGCAACATGCTTTTCCTTCGTGCTCTTTACGCGCTTTTCGTTCTGGCAGTTCAATAAATGGGCTCTTGTGCTTTCTCAGCTGATACTCTCCATTCTCTTCTTCTCGCTTTCGTTCCTTCGCAGCCTCCCTTCGCTTGCTCTCTTCTTCACGCTCTTTGGCATTGTGTTTGCACTTCTTTATGAGATGAGCATGTTCCATGCGGCAAGCGGAGCAGTTAACAGGGAGAGGCGTATGATAATCCACGAAGTGCTTATAAATGTCGGCATGGTGACAGGCTCATCCCTTGGCGGGATAATCTATGAGTACATATCATTTCAAGCGATCCTGTATGCACTTTCAGCCCTTGCAGTTCTCTTTGTCATGCTTGATCTCATCGCATTCAGAATTATCCCTGAGAAAGCTTTAAAAGCTGGCGCAAAATAAGATAGAATACGTACAACCGATAGGGAGGATATATGGGAAGCACTATCTGCTACAAGATTCTGAAGGAGCACCTTGTTGAGGGAAAACTCGAGAAAGGCACTTCTATTTCAGTAAAAATTGACCAGACCCTTACCCAGGATGCCACGGGAACAATGGCCTATCTTGAGTTTGAATCAATGGGCATAGACAGGGTTAGGAATGAGCTTGCAGTAAGCTATGTGGATCATAATACCGTGCAGGTAGGATTTGAAAACTTCGATGACCATGAGTATCTAAGGACCATAGCAGCTAAGAAGGGCATAATATTCTCACGTGCGGGAAACGGAATATGCCATCAGGTGCAGCTTGAGCGCTTTGCGCTGCCTGGAAAGACATTAATCGGATCAGACAGCCACACTCCGACGCAAGGGGGAGTAGGAGAGATTGCAATAGGCGCAGGAGGCCTTGATGTGGCCCTCGCGATGGCAGGGCTTCCCTTCTCCATGATCTGTCCGCGTGTAACCGGCATTAAGCTTACAGGAAAGCTTCGCCCTGGCGTGAGTGCCAAGGATGTCATATTGAAAGTGCTTGAGAGATTCGGTGTCAAGGGCAATGTCAATTCGGTCTTTGAGTATTTTGGCCCTGCTGTCAGCTCTTTAAGCGTTCCTGAGCGTGCAACAATCTGCAATATGGGAGCTGAGTGCGGAGTTACGTTTTCAATATTTCCATCGGACGAGAAGACATATGAATTCTTAAAGGCCCATGGAAGAGAGGATGGCTTTAAAGAGCTTAAGGCAGATGATGATGCTGAGTATGATGATATCTATGAGATAGACCTCTCATCCCTTGAGCCTTTAGTTGCAAAGCCACATAGCCCGGGGAATATCGCGAAAGTAAGCGATCTGGAAGGCATGAAAATAAATCAGGTCCTCATTGGAAGCTGTACGAACAGCAGCTATATGGACTTAAAGAAGGCTGCCCTGATCCTGGACGGCAAAAGAGTGCATCCGGATGTCTCCCTGGCAATAGCCCCTGGAAGCAGGGAAGTTCTTGAGATGATAAGCCAGGATGGCACGCTCTCAACATTCATTAAAGCGGGGGCCAGGATTTTAGAGAGTGCATGCGGCTTCTGTATCGGCAACTCCCAGAGCCCGGGAACTGAGGGTGTTTCCTTAAGGACCAGCAACAGGAACTTTGAAGGAAGAAGCGGCACACAGAGTGCCAGGGTATACCTTGTCTCTCCAGAGACAGCGGCTTTAAGTGCTGTCAGCGGGACTCTTTCCAGTCCGCTTGAGAATGTTCCATATGATGATATAGTGCTTCCGGAGCGCTATTTCACAGATGATGGAATGCTTATTTTCCCTCCTGAGGATTCAAGCGATGTTGAGATTCTCAGGGGGCCAAATATCGGGGAAGGCCCGCACTCAGAGCCTCTTGATGACTCTCTCTCAGGAGAACTTGCCCTCAAGGTAGGAGATAAGATCACAACGGACCACATAATGCCTGCAGGAGCGCGCTTAAAGTACCGCTCCAACATCCGTGAGTACTCTAAATACGTATTTGAAGGAGTAGACCCTCTCTTCTCAGAAAGGGCTTCCAGGCTCCGTGATGATAAAAAAGCTGTATTCATTGTAGCTGGATCATCATATGGTCAGGGCTCAAGCAGGGAGCATGCTGCAATCTGTCCTCAGTACCTGGGGCTTAAGGCAGTCATTGCAAAGTCGATAGAGAGGATCCATCAGGCAAATTTGTGCAATTTCGGCATCCTTCCGCTTTTATTTCAGAGAGAGGAAGACTATGAGAGGCTCAAAGAGGGCGACGTTCTTGAACTGAGAAATGTTCACTCATCGATTGAGAAGGGAGAGCTTCTCTTGCTTGACAAGACACAGAATATAGAGATAAAGCTCACTCTCTTTGCATCAGAAGAGCAGAAGAGGATGCTTTTAAAAGGTGGGAAACTGAATCTTCTTAAGGAATAACGGATATGAAAGTAAGAATGGAAAACGGCTCTTTGCAGGTACCTGATGTGCCTACAGTGCTATACATCGAGGGCGATGGGGTTGGCAAAGAGATTACAACTGAGATGATCAGAGTTGTCGATGCAGCGGTTGCTAAGGCATATGAGGGGAAAAAGAGAATCGAGTGGCAGGAAATCCTTGCTGGAGAGAAGGCACTCAGGCAAGAGGGAAGAGCTCTTCCAGAAAAGACACTTGACAGCATCCGCGATAACCTTATCGCAATCAAGGGCCCCCTTACTACTCAGGTTGGGAAGGGAGAGAGGAGCCTCAATGTAGCGCTTCGCCAGCAGCTGGACCTCTATGTATGTCTCAGGCCTGTATCTTATTTTGAAGGCGTTCCAAGCCCTGTAAGGCATCCTGAGAAGGTGGATATGGTGGTCTTCAGGGAGAATACCGAGGACATCTACGCAGGAATCGAGTGGAAAAGCGGAAGCGATGAAGTGAGGAAGGTAATCTCATTTTTTGAGCATGAGATGAGTGTTAATAAAATCCGCTTTCCCGAGACCAGTGCAATTGCAGTAAAGCCTGTAAGCCCAGAGGGCTCTGTGCGTCTTATCAGGGCAGCAATAGAATACGCAATAAAGAACAAGAGAAAAAGCGTTACTTTAGTGCATAAGGGGAATATCATGAAGTTCACGGAAGGGGGCTTCAGGGAGTGGGGCTATCAGCTTGCAAAGGACGAGTACAATGCCTTTGTAGAGGATGGAAGGACATATATTCCAAATGACGGTGAGAAGATTGAGATAAAGGATGTCATCTGCGATGCATTCTTGCAGAACATCCTCTTGAAGCCTGAAAACTATGATGTGATTGCAACGCTCAATTTAAACGGTGATTACATCTCTGATGCACTTGCTGCAGAAGTAGGGGGCATTGGAATTGCTCCAGGTGCGAACATAAACTATGAGAGCGGGATTGCAGTATTTGAGGCAACTCATGGTACTGCTCCGGATATTGCAGGAAAGGGCATTGCAAACCCGCTTTCAATCATTCTCTCTGCAGAGATGATGCTTAACTACATTGGCTGGAATGAAGCTTCTGCCATGCTTAAAAATGCAATAGTCAGCGCAATAAGGACAAGAGCAGTTACCAAGGATTTCTATGACCTTCTTGTAAAGGAAGGTGAAAAAGCAACGCTTCTTGGCACTAAGGAATTTGTAGAGAGCATAATATCCTTGCTATGAGAGAAAAGGGCAGGCTGGAACTTCCTTCTGCCCGTTTATCTATCTTTCGTTTATAGGAACGACCTTTCTCAGCTCTGGACCTATGTATACCTGGCGCGGCCGTCCTATCTTCTGGTATATATCATGCCTCCATTCCAGGTAATGGGCAATCCAGCCAGGAAGTCTTCCCAGAGCAAACAGGACAGTGAACATCGACTCTGGAATGTTCATTGCGTGGAATGTGATTCCCGTGTAGAAATCGACATTGGGGTATAGATTGCGCTCAATGAAGTACTCATCGTGCGTTGCCTTCTCCTCAATCTCCTGTGCAATCTCGAGCAGTGCATCCTGTGCCTGAGTCTCTCTGAGGACTTCCTTGCAGATCTTCTTGGCAATCTTTGCCCTCGGGTCGAATGTCTTGTAGATTCTGTGCCCGAATCCGGAAAGCCTGAAGGGATCGCTCTTGTCCTTTGCTTTCCTTATGACCTCATCAACGCTCATTCCTTCCTTCAGAATCTTATTGAGCATCATCATAACAGCCTGGTTTGCACCCCCGTGCTTGCTTCCCCAGAGCGCACAGCATCCTGCGGCAACTGCAGCATAGAGGTTTGCTTCGCTGCTGCCTACCAGGCGCACTGCGCTTGTAGAGCAGTTCTGCTCGTGGTCTGCATGGAGAATCAATAGCTGGTTGAGAGCCTTGACGTGCAGAGGATTCGGGCTGTAGTTGTTAACAGATGAGTAGAACATCATGTTTAAAAAGTTTGCACAGTATGAGAGGTTGTACTGTGGCTCAACAAAATCCATTCCAATCATCTGGCGGTACTCGAATGCTGCTATCGTCCTCATTTTCGAAAGCAGCCTCGTAACTGTTAAGTCAATATTCTCCTCGATGTCATTCTCTTCAAGCTCAGGGTAGAATGCAGAAAGGGATGCAACCATGGCTGCCAGAACGGCCATAGGGTGCCCGTCATTGGGATATGCGCGGAAGAAATCCCTCATGTTTACATGCAGAAGCGAGTGGCTGTTTAACAGATTCTGGTAGTTTACTCGCTCAGATGCGTTTGGGAGCTGTCCCTTTACCAGAAGATATGCGACCTCGATGAAGTCACAGTGCTCAACAAGGTCCTCAATGTCATAGCCGCGGTAGCGCAGTATTCCCTTTTCCCCGTTGATATAGCATATCTTGGACATGCAGGAGCCGGTATTGACAAACCCCGGGTCATAGGTAATATAGCCGGTACTGCTCCTGAGGCTCGTGATATCTACCGATTTATCGCCCATCGTATCTGTCATTACAGACAGAGATATATCTTTTCCATCCGGAAGTATAAGCCTTGCCTTCTCATCTGCCATAATCAGTCTCCTAATCTGGATATTGCGTTATAAAGTGCGTGAGTTCCCAGATCTCCATCTCCTTCCTTCTCAAGTTCCTGGTAGAGCCTCAGCACCAAATCAAGGCCCTTAAGGCTGAGGCCCATCTTTTTACTCTCATCGAGAGCGACCTTCATGTCCTTTACAAAATGCTTGATCATGAAGCCCGGTGCAAAATCTCCATTGATGATTCTTGGTGCGTAGTTATCGAGGCTCCAGCAGCCTGCGGCACCCTTTGAGAGGGTAGCAATGACATCGTTTAAATCAAGTCCAGCTTTCTTAGCGTAAACAAGGCTCTCACAGAGTCCGATCATAGTGCCTGAAATCAGGATCTGATTAGCCATTTTCGTGTGCTGTCCGCTGCCTACAGGGCCAAGGTGCCTGATATTCTTTCCCATTACCTGGAAATACTTCATGGCTCTTTCTGTGTCGTTCTTATTTCCGCCGCACATTATGGAAAGCGTTCCCTCGCGCGCACCCTTGTCTCCGCCGGAGACAGGAGCATCAACCAGTGATGAGCCCCTTTCTCTGAGGGCCTTATCTATTTCAATCTCAAGGCTTGGCTCTGTAGTTGTCATATCAACAAAGAGCTTTCCAGATACATCCACACTCATCATGTCCTGATAGACCTCGCGCACATCCTCAGGATAGCCCACAATCGTAAAGATAACATCAGAAGAGGCAGCCACTTCCCTGGCACTTGAATGCCAGAGTGCTCCTTCCTCGATTAAAGGCAGTGCCTTTTCCTTTGTCCGTGAATAAACGTTAACGTTCTTGAAGTTCTTCAGTAACAGGCGAGCCATGCTCTGTCCCATTACTCCAAGGCCAATAAATCCAATTTTCTCTTCCATGGATGAATGTTACCACAAATCAAGAAGATATGAAAACAACAAAGCAAGTTACATTTTTCCCCGATTTTTATTATATTTTAGCTATGGATAGTGGATTTATCAGTGAGGAGGTCATCGTAGACCTCGCAGATTTCTTTAAGGTCTTCGGAGATGCAACAAGGCTTAAGATCCTGTTTTTCCTTGAAGAGGAGGACGAAGTCTCTGTCTCTTCAATTGCAGAAAGGCTTAATATGAGCCAGTCTGCAATCTCACAGCAGCTGAAGGTGCTGCGCCAGAGCAGGCTTGTTAAATTCAGAAAGGATGGAAAGAACGTGTACTACAGGCTATGTGATGACCACATAAATAAGATTCTCACGCTCGGAAGTGAGCACTACAAGGAACTCTTATGATGGAAGAGAGGTGATATCATATTCGTCTGTTTTATTCTGAACGTATAGTGAATTCATACAAGAATTATATAAAACCGATATTAGTATAGTTTGGTTTAATCAGCCTCTTCTTCGAGAGCCTCAATTAAGCTCTTAAGTGGAAGTCCTACTACAGTCGTCCAGTCTCCTTCTATTTTCTCTACAAGGCGATATCCGGTTTTCTGCAACCGGTATGAGCCCGCAGCTTCCATCCATTCTCCAGTATTTAAGTATTCTTCAATCTCATCATCACTTAAATCCTTGAATATTACATCAGCCTCGTCGACTATTTCCTTTATCTTTTTTCCGGGCAGATAGAGAAGGCATGCTGTAATTACAGTCTGCTTTTTGCCGGAAAATGATTTAAGTGTCTCTCGCGCTTCTCTTTTTGTCCCGGCTTTCCCGATAAGATGATTGTCAAAAAGGACAAGAGTGTCTGCTGTGATTGCAGGAAGGCCTTCCATTTTATCTTTCGAGTTCAGATAGGCCTTCATCTTTTCACGCGCGATATTGAGTACCTGCTCTTCCGGATCAGAGCCAAGCTTATCTTCATCAGTTTCTGTGGGAATCTGATGAACAGTGATGCCTGATATTTCCAAAAGCTTTCTCCTGTTCTCGCTTTTGCTGGATAGCACAAGTTCAGGGCAAAGTGTTGCGAGCTTCAGCTGTATGTCATCTGGCTCAATAATCCTGTCCATCGAGTTCCTCCTCAAGAAGAAGCCACCTTGTCTCCATATCCTCTTTCTCTTCTTCCTTCTTCTTTTTCTCATCGAGGATGAGGGTTATCTTCCTTGCATCTGAGTAGACTTCACTCCTCATGCTCTCTTCTTCGAGCTTTTTTATCTCAGCACTGAGAGCCTCTATTTTCTTCTCAAGCTCTTCTTTTTCCCTCTCAATCTTCTTTCTTCTGTTCTTTCTTGCCTTATCAGATTCATAGTCAGTCCTTTCTCTTAGTCCTTCCTTCTTCTCATCCGGCTTTCTGATGTATTTCGACTCCTTCTCCTTGAGCTTGTAGTTAAAGTACTCCCAGTCTCCTATATACTCCTCTTTCTCTTTACCGTTAAGGTAGAGTATCCTGGTTGCAAGATTGGATATAAAGTGCTTGTCATGGCTTACGAAGATGAGAGTGCCGGAGAAATTCTTAACAGCGTTTAACAGGATCTCCTTTGTCTTGATATCAAGATGGTTCGTGGGCTCATCAAGAATGAGAAGATTGGCAGGATGAAGCAGAATCTTGAGAAGTGCAAGCCTCGATTTTTCCCCTCCTGAGAGCACAGAGCACTTCTTCATTACATCATCCCCTGAGAATAAGAATGCTCCAAGCATGTTCCTGATGCTTGGAATATCACGAGTGGATGCAGCGCTTTCGATTTCCTCAAGGACTGTGTTGTTTTCATTAATTGACTCACTGCTGTCCTGAGCATAGTAGCCTATCTTCACATTGGAGCCATAGCGGATCGTTCCTTTATAGGTGCTGTCCGCAGATGCTATCATCCTCAGAAGCGTTGACTTTCCGCTTCCGTTTCTTCCCGTGATTGCAAGACGCTCACCCCTGTTTACAATCATTGAGAAATCATCATAGAGGACATTGCTTCCATATGCCTTGTAAAGGTGCTCGATCATCAGCACATCATCCCCGGTACGAGGCGCATCGGGAAATGAAAAGGAGAGGGCCTTTTCCTCATCATCGGGCTCAATGACATCCATTTTCTCAAGTGCCTTGATCCTTGACTGTACCTGCTTTGCTTTTGTGGCCTTATACCTGAAGCGCTCTATGAAGGCCTCAGTCCTCTCAATCTCCATCTGCTGCCTTAAATAGCTCTTTCTTCTCTCTTCCTTTTCCTCAGCCTTTTTCCTTACATAGTATTCGTAGTTTCCCTTATAGATCTTCAGCTTCGTATGCTCAAGGCTGAAAACTTCTGAGCATGTGCTGTCTATGAATGCCTGGTCATGGGAGACTAATATAAGGCCGCCGGAGTAGGCTTTCAGGAATTCTTCAAGGTATGTCAGTGCATCGATGTCCAGATAGTTTGTAGGCTCATCAAGAAGAAGGAAGTCACTGTTTTCAAGAAGTACGCGTGCCAGTGCTATCCTCATCTGGTAGCCGCCAGAAAATGTTGATGCTTCGCGCTCAAGGTCACTCAGTTCAAAGCCAAGTCCTAAGAGGACTTCTTCAATCATCCTCTTTCTCTCATAATAGAGGCCTTCAGTTAATGTCTCATGGATAGTTGCTATTGCTTCAGCGCTTTTTTGTGTGATGCTGGCATTTTCGAGTCTCTCAAGCTCATTTAAGAGTGGCAGAAAGCGGTCAAAGCCTTTCTCTGCTGCCTTATACACGCTCTCTCCTTCAAGGACTATGCCGCTCTGGGGAAGGTATGAAATGCGCGCGCCCTTTGTAATGGATATCTTCATGCCATCTGCCTCAATTTCCCCTCCGATTGCTTTTAACAGGGTGGACTTGCCAGAGCCGTTTGCGCCCATGAGTGCAACTCTGGACTTTTCAGAGATGTTGAATGAGAT
>CAZHQL010000043.1:0-12089 GCA_964534915.1 uncultured Spirochaetaceae bacterium
AGAAGGAGTATTAATATCGCCCCCCCCGGTGCGCAAAATTGGACAAATGTTTATTAATCATAACAAACTCCTATGGGTTTAATTTCTTCAGTTCAATCCTACGGCTAAACCCAAGGAGTTGTCCACATCATTTTACCTTAATCCTGCAATATACACAGTGCTAAGTGCTGCTTGCATGAGGCTGGCCTTTTCCATTATAAGAGCTATCTCATTTTCATAGATCTCGATGTTCTTTTTAAGGACCTCGCTCTCTCCTGTGTAGCCTTTTTCAAGCTGAGCATCAAGAGAAGCCTTCTCATCTTCAAGCACGCTCTTTTTGCTCTCATAGTAATGAATACGGGAAATTGAGAGGTCCATGTTCCTGAAGCTCTCTTCAAGTGCCATGCCAAGGTCTCTCGTGGCACTCTCAAGATTTAAAGCTGAAGTTTCTGCCTGGCTCTTTGCGCGCGAGATATCATTAAGGATTTTTCCGCCATCCCAGAGCGTTGTTGAAAGCGAAAGAGTAACATTAAGGCTGTAGTCGGTATCAAAGGTCCAGTCATCCTGTATAAAGCCGCCATATCCTAATGATACTCTCAATGCAAGATCAGGCTTTCCATAGAAGCTTGCAGATGCTATCTTCCTGCCATACTCTGCAGCGTCCACGGATAAGGAGGCCATCCTTATATTCTTATTAGCGCTGCTTGTACTCCTGATCCTTAATTCTTCCCTGTCCATACTGGCTATGCTGTAATAGTAGTCTTCATCGGGTGTGAAAGCATAATCATCATCTGTAATATCAGTGCCAAGGATTTTCCTGATACTCTCTCTGAGTGCATCTGTCTGAAGAGAGGCTTCAGTTATGCTGAGAGCTGCCTGGCTCTTGCTTAAGCGCGCCTCATTATAATCACTTATGAGAAGAGCCCCGTTTTCATAGCCGCTTTTTGCAATATCAACAAGAAGGGAAAGCTCCTCATCTGCTTTCTCCAGAAGCATCAGGATTTCCTTGGCATAATATAGTGCTCCAAGGTATCCCTCAAGCTCAACTGAGAGCGAGTCTATCTTATCGCTCTTCTCAACCTGCCTGATTTCAAGAATCTTATCATACAGCTTCACAGCATTATTGATCTTTCCCCATGTGAATATCGGCTGTGTTACGGAAAGGGTTGCCATAACAAGTGCTGGGTCGACTTCATAAGAAGCACCTTTCATAGCTTCTTGTATATAAGGAGCAAGAGAATTCGAATCATCCATGCTTATATTGTCAAATGTTATCTCTGGAGGATTGAACATGTATGTTCCCATCAGGGACAGGTCTATCTGAGGAGAATAGTTGGCCTTGGCATCCTTTAGATCAAGAGTTGCGGATTTTATCACTTCATCCTGTAAAAGGAGCTCAATGTTGTTAACGCTCATTATTGCAATGAGATCTTCATAGCTGTAGGGCTCAGAGTAAGCACTCAGGGCCAGAAGAAGGAAGATTATGAGTGATGTTATTTTCTTTTTCATTATGCCTTCCTCCTGTTGTATTTTCTCTTCATCCTTCGCAATTCGCTTCTATAGTAGAAGATTGGCATTATGATGAGGGTTATCATAGTGCTTGTGGCAAGGCCTCCCATGATTACCTGGCCAAGGGGTGCATAGACCTCAGCGCCCTCTCCCCTTGCAATTGCCATCGGGATAACCCCTAAAATCGTGGTAAGGCTGCTCATTAAAATAGGGCGCAGGCGGCTTGTAGTTCCTTCCTTTATATTCTCCTTAAGCATCTCCAGCTCCTCCTCATATGGAAGAAGGCCGAATGAGCCGTCAACCTTGTCATACTCTATGCCGCGCTCTTTAAGCTTTTTATCCCTCTTTTCTTCCTGCAGCTGATTTATGTAGTCAACGAGGATAATGCCGTTGTTTACAAGCATTCCAAAAAGCGTTATGACGCCCATGATCGATACCATATTAAGAGAAGATCCGAATACAGAAAGCGAGAGAAGGACTCCGATGACGCAGAAAGGAATTGTAAGCATTATGAGCATCGGGTGCCTGAAGCGCTCGAAGACAAGTACCATTACCATGTATACAAGGAAAAGTCCGATAAGAGCTGCTCGTGCCATTGGAAGGATCGAGTCCTCAAGAAGCTCTCCAAGACCTCCTGCCTCTGTTGTAATTGACGGATCAAGAGGGTTTTCATCAAGGTATTCATTTACCCTCCGCGTTATTCCGCTCGTGCTCTCGCCTACAATCTGAGCTGAGACCGTGACAGTGCGCGCTCTGTCTGTGTGGTTGATCTGCGAGAGTTCTGTCTCGATATCCAAGTCCGCGATGGAAGCAAAGGAGACATAGGAGCCTGCCTGGCTCAGAACGTGAAGCTTGTTCAAGAGGTCATCCCCTATTGCCTCATCCGTGATATTGCTTTCAAGCCTTATGTTGTAGTTCTTATCCTGATCCTTATAGAGCCCTGCATCCACTCCGTTAAAGAGGATTGCACTCGTCATGGCTGCCTCATAGCTACTGATTCCCATGTTTGACATGTTCTCATAGCTTGCGTTGAGTATTGCAGTTCTTGTGTCATAGCTTGAATTTATTGAAGTGCTGAGCACCTCAGGATCAGTTTTCAAAAACTCTTCAATCCTCTTTGCTTCCTCATATAAAAGAGTACTGTCATTTCCGATAAGGGTAAGGCCGTAGCCGCCGCCTCCGGAGATATAGCTTACAAGATAATCATATCCTCCGTTCTTTACCTGTACACTCACGCCTGGAATCTCTGCAGATATCTTATACTGAAGGTCCCTGATGATATCATGAATATCTCGCGTGCGCTCTGCAACAGGCACTAAAAGTGCATGGATGCTTCCCTTATTGGATGATGAGCTTACATCTAGCATGTCCATTCCGGATCCTGAGTACATGACATAGCTCTTGAGCTCGGGAGTGTTTTCAAGCATTATGCTCTCAACGAGTGCCATTTTTTCTTTGGTCCTCTCAAGCGTGTGTCCGTACGGGAATGTGACTGTGATATAGAAATCACTGTTATCAGTACTCGGGATGAATGCAAAGCCGACGTAGCTGAACATATAGATTGTTATCAAAAGCACTGAGAGAACTGCAACAACTACGAATGTATTGTTCTCAATGCAAAGAGCGATGAATCTCCTATAGAGCCTCTCAACATAGTGAAGCGCCTTTACGATAAGGCTCTCTTTCTCAAGCCTCCTGTTATTCTCATCCTTTGGAAGGATTATCTTCAGAAGAAATGGTATGCATATGATTGCAACAACAAGGGATGCGGCAATTGAGATCATGAACGTCATCGAAACAGGGTATAGTATCATGCCGACGATGCCCGAAAGAAGCGCAAGGGGAATGAAGACTATTACTGTAGTAAGATTGGAGCCGATTACTGCCTTGTCTACGATATCCGTTCCCCTGAATATTGCCTGATTGATCGTGTATGGGAATGTGCCATCCTCTCTCTTTGCCTGATAGAACTTATAGATCTGGTCAAGAACGACGATTGATGCATCAACTATGCTTCCAAGGGATACTACGATTCCTGAGATGCTCATCAGGTTTACAGAAATTCCTGCAATTCTCATCCCGATGAATGCAAAGAATACTGAAAGAGGTATTGAGAGCGCAATTACAAGCGTTGCCCTCAAGTCGTTCAAGAATACGAAAATGACTACAACTGCAATGAGTATGCCAAGGATTCCGGACTTAATTACGGTAGAAAGCCCTGCCCTTATGGTCTGGCTGTCATCGCTGATAACAGAGAAAGAAATGGCATTGTTAAGCCTTTCTGCCTCCTCAGAGAGTACTTCATTTATTTCCCTGACGATCCTGAGAGTATTTTCGCCAGCGCGCTTTGAAACCTGGACAAAGATTACATCGTCCCCTCTGCTTGTTACATAGAAGTCAGGGTCCCTGTATCCGAATGTGATCTCAGCTATATCGCTCAGGCGTATGATGCTTCCACTCTCAGCTATCCCTACACTCAGGTTCTCTATATCGCTGATGCTTGAGAATGTTCCCTCATAGCGGATTGTTATCTCACTTGATGCATATTCTCCTGTTGAGAGCGGCATCGAGACATTGCTTGCAGCTATCGCCTGGTAGACATCAAGAACGCTGATTTTAAATAAATTCATCCTCTCTACATCAAGCGTGATTGTAACCTCAGGGTCCACAGTGCCTGTAACGCTTACAGTGGATACTCCTGCAATCCTTGTAATAAGGGGAATAAGGGTGTCCTCTGTGTACTGGCTCAGAGATGCAAGGCTGTCAGCAGAGCTGATGATGAATGAGAACACGGGAAGCATCTCAGCGCCCCCTACCATGGCACTCGGAGTACCGCTGAGGCCGCTTGGAAGGCTTGGCATAAGCTCTGAAATCCTGTTCCTTACTTCTGGGAGCATGTCATATGCATCTATTCCTTCCTGGAAAGATATCGTGATGATCCCGACGCTGTTGAAGGCCTGGCTTTCCATGCTTGAAAAGCCTTCAATTGTGACAAAGTCATCCTCCATCACATCAATTACTGTCTCTTCAATGTCCTGGCTGCTTGCTCCCGGGTATGTTGCAACTACATAGACCTGAGGAATGTTGATATTGCTCATGAACTCAACATTCGTCTCTGAGATGCTGAGAATGCCAAAGAGGGCAAGTGCAATCAGGATCATCCCGATTATCACAGGATGCTCGACAGAGAAGCGGGATATCTTCAAGACTCACCTCCAAGCACTCTCACGCTCTGAGAGTCAAAGAGGCTGTTCTGCCCTTCTATTATAAACAGTGCATCCTCCATGCCAGGGGGAGCCTTGATATACTCGTCATTGCTTATATCAGGCTCATAATCAAGAAGCCTTGCCCTGCCGTCCTCTACATAATAGAGAGCTCCATCGAGACGCAGCACGGAAGATGGAAGAATGTAGATATCACTTGCCTTTTCATAGATTATCTCAACCTTCACTGCAGAGCCGAGAGTAAACAGAGATGGATTATCCAGTCGGATCTTCAATGAAAAGCTCCTTGAAAGCGGATCAATATAGGGTGCATAAGAGCGGACACGTGCAGTACTGCTGATGTTCCTCTCGCTGTCTGTAACTACTATTTCAAGGGAATCAAGGCCATTTACAATCGAATCATAATAGCGCTCGGAGATATTAAGATTGACGATCAGATTATCTAAATCCGCAATTATTGCAAGATAATCCGAGCTGCTTGCAACAGAGCCTTCAGTGCCCTTGCTTGATATTACTGTTCCGCTTACAGGGGCCTTTACAGATGCATATGAAAGCTGAAGATCTGCAAGAGCCTTCTGGGCAGCAGATGCATCGCGCTGTGCCCTTACAGCCTCAAGCTCCTGAAGAGACACTGCGTTTGAATTATACAGGTTCTCAATCCTCAGATATGTGCTTTCATAGAGCTGTGCCTGCGCATCTGCCTGGCATGCCTGAAGAGCATAAATCTCGCTGTCAATTTCTGCTAGAATCTGATCCTTTTCAACATAGCTTCCCTCATCTATTTCATAGCTTGTGATAGTGCCGCTTACAAAAGGAATGACAGGAACCATCTTCTCAGATTCAATATATGAGGTGACCTTTATGCTCTGCTTTATATCCCCCTTATATGGCTTAATTGCATTTACAGGCGTTAAAGGGGCCGTGTAAGTCACGCTCTCTCTGTGCGTAAAGTAATACCTTAAAGCAAAGAAAGAACAAAGAAGAACGACAATCAATATGATGAGGCGAAGAACTCTGATTCCTGATTTTCCCTTCATTATCTAATCCAACCTTAATCTGAGATTAACTATAAAAAAAGCTAAAGACCAGAACAATTTCCACTTGTCTCAAAACTAAAATAATCAACTGTGTAAAATAAATCAAATGAAGTTTATGTTATTTAAATGGATTTTCAGCATTCATCGTTTATTGACACCATATGCTAATCCTGTAAAATTACTTTTTATGAAATCTATTGAAGAAGTCTATAAAAAGCAGAAAGCCTTCTTCCTTTCTGGAAGAAGCAAGGACCTTAAATTCAGAAAAGAGCAGCTTAAGAAGTTCAAAGCCGTGCTCTTAAAATACGAGGACAAACTCAAGAAAGCACTTAAGGAAGACCTTGGAAAAAGCGAGACAGAAAGCTATGCAACAGAGATCGGGATAGTGCTTTCAGAGCTTAATTACACTCTCAGGCATTTTGAGTCCTGGGCAAGGAAGAAGAGAGTATATACTCCCCTTCTTCATTTTCCCTCATCCTCATATATCATCACAGAGCCTCTTGGAAATACTCTTATCATGAGTCCCTGGAATTACCCTGTGCAGCTTACGCTTGTTCCCTTAATCGGAGCAATAAGCTCGGGCTGCACTGCAATTGTAAAGCCATCGCGCTACAGCGAGAAGACATCTGAGGTCTTGAAAGAGTTAATCGATGAGGCCTTTTGCGAAGAGCATATTGCACT
Organism: uncultured Spirochaetaceae bacterium; assembly: GCA_964534915.1. Taxonomy (GTDB): domain Bacteria; phylum Spirochaetota; class Spirochaetia; order Sphaerochaetales; family Sphaerochaetaceae; genus Ornithospirochaeta. The sequence continues at coordinate 6,431 of CAZHQL010000043.1, forward strand.
CTTTCTGGGAGGACGCGATGTCAACACAGAGCTTTTAAGCTACAAGTGGGACTATATCTTCTTCACAGGTAGCCCCAATGTCGGAAAGATAGTTGCTGAGAAGGCCGGGCGTGACCTTACAAAAGTGACGCTTGAGCTTGGAGGAAAGAGCCCTGCAATCATAGATGAGAGTGCAGATATAAAAATAACGGCCAGGAGGCTTGCTTTTGCGAAGTTCATCAACGCAGGACAGACCTGCGTTGCACCTGACTATATCTTTGTTCACAAAAAAAAGAGCAAGGAGTTCCTCACTTACATGGTCAAGGCCATAGAAAAGTGCTATGGAAATGACCAGATAAACAACGATGAGTTCGGAAAGATCATTAACGCGCATCATTTTGAAAGGCTTTGCGCCTTAATTGATGGAAGCCCTGTTTACTATGGCGGATTGCGTGATCAGGAGAAGAACAAGATCGGAGCGACCATACTCTTTCCTGTAAAGCCGGAGGACCCTGTGATGCAGGAGGAGATCTTTGGCCCTGTGATGGCTGTAATGGAATATGAGAGCCTTGATGATGTGATCTCATTCATTCAGAAGCGTCCCAGGCCTCTTGCACTCTATGTATTCAGCGAGAAGAAGAAGACAATTGAGAAAATACACTCTTCAATCGTTTTCGGAGGCGGCTGCATAAACGATGGCATAATGCACCTTGTAAGCCACAGCCTCCCATTCGGGGGCGTTGGAGAGTCAGGAATTGGAAGCTGCCATGGAAAGAGGACATTCCTTTCGTTCTCGCACGAGAAGGGAATACTCGATCATAAGACATCTGTAGATATCACGCTCCGCTCTGCCCCGTTTGGAAAGAAGGAGAAGATAATAAAGATGATTCTTCATTAGGAGGAAGGATGAAAAAGACAATTTTGCTAACAGTCATGCTGATGCTTGCAGCGCTTCTCTTTGCATCTTTTGACGCATCTGAGAGCGACTACCTGTTCTACACTCTTGAGGATTACGATGCCGATAAAGCCTATCTTGAAAATGCGTTTCTGAATGCTCAGAGCGATAGTGAGAGAAGCGAGATCCGCTGGAGACAGAGCAGGAACAGCCTTTCAAGGGGAGATCTGCTTGACAAGAGCGACAAAGCAGGACGCTTTGCACTCTATGAGGAGAGCCAGAAGTATGCAGAGGACTCAATTGGCTATAAGGAGAACGCGGATGCCTATCACTGGCTGAGCTCTGCAATAGGACGCTGGGGCCAGACCAAGGGCGTTCTTGAATCCCTCTCGCGCGCAAAGGAGATGAGGGATTACGAGCTTAAGGCCATCGATGAGTTTGGCTATGACCATACTGATGCCTACTATGTGCTGTCAATACTTTACAACCAGCTTCCAGGGCGCCCCTTGAGCTTTGGAAACAACAACTGGGCAATAAGCTATCTCAGGGCAAGCCTTGATAAGAAAATTGAGACAAGAGGACTTTTCCTGACTCTCTATCAGGAGCTTTCAGACCAGCTGTATGAGAGGAACTGGAGCGCATCAAAGAGAGCAAGGGAAATTGATAAGATGAAATCAAGCTACGAGAAGGAGACTCAGCTTTCTGAGAAGATGAAGTACTATGAGGGCTCTGAGGGCTCTGGGAAGGTTCCATTCTACTCCACTGTCTCGCTTGGCTCCATGTCTGACAGGCAGGAAGCTGCAATGCTCTTGATGTATGCAGATGCTGTCTTCAAAGCCAGGAAGAATCCGCTTGACTCCGAGATAGAAAAGCATGATGAAATCATACAGAGATTAAGCGAAATAACATAATGCAAGGGGGCTCCGGCCTCCTTTTCCATTCATTTTACATTTGTTTTCCTATCTGATAAGATAAGGCGCATGGACGAAAGCAATATCCGGAACATCGGTATAATGGCACATATCGATGCAGGAAAGACGACAACAACTGAGAGAATCCTGTTCTACACAGGCGAGAACCACAGAATCGGAGAGGTAGATAACGGGGAAGCTACCATGGACTGGATGCAGCAGGAACAGGAGAGGGGAATTACTATCACAAGCGCTGCTACAACATGCTACTGGAAGGACCATCAGATAAACATCATCGATACTCCCGGACATGTGGATTTCACTGCAGAGGTTGAGCGCTCACTCAGAGTCCTGGATGGGGCAGTTGCTGTCTTCTGTGCTGTAGGGGGCGTTGAGCCTCAGAGCGAGACTGTATGGCGCCAGGCAGATACATACAGCGTTCCGCGCCTGGCATTTGTAAACAAGATGGACCGCCTTGGTGCAGACTTCTTTCGCGTCCTTGAGCAGATGAAAAAGAAGCTCGGTGCAAACCCCGTTCCCCTCTTCATTCCAGTTGGAAAGGAAAATACGTTTTCCGGCATCATCGACCTTGTGAGGATGAAGATGCTTACATTCAGCCCGTCTGACCAGGGCTCTACAATTGAAGTCTCAGAGATTCCTTCAGATGAATTAGCAAGCGCTGAAGAGTGGAGGGAAAAGCTCATAGACAGCACTTCAAGCTTCTCAGATGAGATAACAGAGCTCTATTTCATGGGAGAGGAAATTCCTGAGGACCTTATATATTCAACGCTCAGACGTGCAACTCTTGAGCGCACTGCCATTCCTGTATTCGTCGGCTCCTCGCTAAAGAACATCGGAGTTCAGACGCTCCTTGATGGAGTAGTAAGGCTCCTTCCTTCCCCTCTTGATATCCCTGCAATTGAAGCACACGACAAGAGAAACGGTAAAACTGTCATGATCGAACACAGTGCAAAAAAGAGCCTTGAGGCCCTCATATTCAAAATCCAGTTTGATCCCCAGGCCGGGCCAATGTGCTTTGTTCGCGTCTACTCAGGAGTTTTAAAGAAGGGAATTTCCATTTTCAACGCAACCAAGGGAAAGAAAGAGAGAGTCAACCGCCTTTTAAGGATGCACGCAGACCGAAGCGAGGAGCTTAGCGAGATCAAAGCCGGGGACATCGGAGTCATCATAGGCTTTAAGAATGCGCAGACTGCTGATACGCTCTCCTCCGAAAACGAGCCCTATCTTCTTGAGAAAATGACATTTCCAAAGCCTGGAATTTCTGTTGCAATCGAGCCAAGGACAACTGATGCGCAGGAAAAGCTTAAAAAAGCCCTTGAAGTCTTTGCAATGGAAGACCCTACATTCACGCATAAGGAAGATGAGGAGACCGGACAGCTTATAATCTCAGGGATGGGAGAGCTGCACCTTGATGTGCTTGTAACAAGAATCACAAAGGAAATGAAGATTGATGCACGCGTGGGCAACCCTCAGGTAAGCTACAGGGAATCCATCAGAAGTGATGTGTCACTAAGCGAGGAGTTCAGCAAGGCAATTGCCGGAAAGGAAAACTATGCAAAGATAACGCTTAATTTAAAGCCCAATGAAAGGGGCAAGGGAAATGAATATATCTTAAGTGCAAAGGCACGTGAAATCCCTGCTGAGATCCTTGATGCAATCAAGATGGGAATCGAGGGATCATTCTCAAGCGGAATCAAATACGGCTATGAGACGACTGATATAATTGCGGATGTAAAGGACGTAGTCTATGACCCTCTCCGCTCTACTGCATTTGCGTTCACATCCTGTGCATCCATCGCTTTTGATAAAGCGGCTCAGGAAGCAGGGGCAGTTCTGATGGAGCCGATCATGAAGGTTCAGATCATCAGCCCGGGTGAATACATAGGCGATGTCATTTCCTCCATCACACAGCGTGGCGGAATCGTTGAAAGCATGGAAAGCAGGGCTAATGGAGATGTGGTGAATGCACAAGTTCCTCTTGCAAGGATGTTCGGCTACTCCACTGTCCTGAGGTCCTCTACTCAGGGACGCGGCTCATTTTCCATGGAATTCAGTCACTATCAGGAAAAGGTGTGACCGGGTATGAATAAAACTACCACGCTGCAGCAGACATTCGCAGAGAATGTGAAAAAAAGAAGGAAGAAGAAAGCTCTTACACAGGCAGATCTAGCTCTCTCAATCGGAGTCTCCACATCCTTCATAACTGAGATTGAGACACTAAGGAAGGCCCCATCCTTTTCCACTATAGAGAAGATTGCTGAAGTCCTTGAGACCCCTGCATGGACCCTTTTCTGTGAGTACAGTGAAAACATCAAAGACTCTGAGAAAAAGGATGAAAGGCTGAAAATTCTTCTGAAGAACAGGATAAACGACGCTATCGAAGAAGTATTGAATTAGCAAGGGCCAAAAAAAGGGGAATGCAATAGCGCTCACAAATAAAAATTGACTTTGCAATTTTCAGGTTTTAAGCTAGGTAAAAAAGCTTTGATTTTTCAAAAAGGAGGAAAATATGAGCATTGAAACCACTAATATAAGGAATGTGGCACTCATCGGCCATAATGGAACGGGAAAGACGAACCTCGTAGAGCAGATGCTGTTCTATGCAGGCCTTCTTTCCCGTGCTGAAACCGTAGAAAGCGGCAAGACCGTAAGCGACTACACAGATGAAGAGATTCAGAAGAAGATGTCGATTCACTCCAGCCTTGCATCAATGAACTGGGATGGCAAGGTAATCAACGTGCTCGATACACCGGGTACAGGCGACTTCGTAGGAGAGGCAATCTCCTCATTCAGAGCTACTGAGGCCGCACTGATGATGATCGACGCAAGAGAGGGTGCTCAGATTGAGACCATCAAGCTCTGGAGAAGACTGGATGAGAGAAATAAGCCTAGAGCTGTCTTTATTAACAAGATGGATAAGGAAAGAGCCAGCTTCAGGCATACTATAGATTCCCTTGTGGAGGAATTCAAATGCCACTTCGTTCCTGTAGTTATCGCACTCGGAGAGGCCGAGGAATTCCATGGAGTAATAAACTTAATTGAAAACCAGGCATATGAGTGCCATGAGGGTGGAAAGGAAACTCCTATTCCTATTCCTGAAAAATACCAGGCAGTTGTTGAGGATTTCCGCTCGCGCTTAATTGAGAACGCGGCAGAAGGCACTGATGAGCTTATTGAGAAGTATTTTGAGGATGGCACGCTCGAGGCCGATGACATCCGCCATGGCCTTGCAATCGGAATGAGGGAAAACAGGCTCGTTCCAGTTCTCTGCGGAGCTGTGGACAAGGGCGCAGGAATCACAAGCCTTCTTAACTTCATCAAGAACAATTTCCCATGGCCGCTTGGAATCAGCGAGTATGCCTCTGATTCGAGCGGTGAAGAAATTGCTGTTGAGATTTCACCAGACAAGCCATTCTCTGCATTCTGTTTCAAGACCACAATCGACCAGTTCTCAGGCAAGATGAGCTTTGTAAAGGTTGTAACAGGAAATCTTACTCCTGAAACTGATATGTACAACAATGAGCTTGGAAAGAAAGCCCGGGCCGGAAAGCTTTACAGGGCTATTGGAAAGAAGCTTATCGAGACTGACGCACTTTCAGCAGGAGACATCGGGATTGTGACAAAATGCGATATCATAAGCACGAATTCCACTCTCGTTGCAAGTGCAGACAACAAGAGCCTCTTTGTGCCTCTGAAGTTCCCTCAGCCCATCTATCAGCTGGCAATAAGCGCGGATGACAAGAAGAGCGAGGATAAGATGAACGAGGCGCTTCACCGCGTGCAGGAAGAAGACTTAACATTCCGCATGAGCTACAATGAAGAGACCAAGGAATCAATCATCGGAGGAATGGGT
>CAZHQL010000044.1:0-12020 GCA_964534915.1 uncultured Spirochaetaceae bacterium
GTTGCTCTTCTGTTCCATTCAAGGAGGCTTTCTTCATCATAGATGACATAGAAGCCGTTATAATCGCTATTCTCATCAGAAACTACAAGGAAAGCATACTCTTCCCCTTCTGCAGGATTTATATTTTTTAGTGGCCTCGGGTATACGGTTACGCTTGAAGAAACTGGATCGCCCTCACTGTACTGATTTCCTGAAGCGTCAAACCACGCAATTTCAAACTCACCCTCAGCCTCATCTGAAAGATCGAACAGATTATTCACTGCGGTCTTGATCTCGGACGAAACCGTGAATGTATCAGTCTCGACAGAGCCAAAGTCATCCTCAATCCCATAAGCTGAATATGTTACTCTTGGCGTCTGCACTTCAGCCTCACTAGAACACGATACTACAAAAACAGACAGAAGGAGTATTAATATCGCCCCCCCGGTACGCAAAATCAGACAAATGTTTATTTTTCATAATAAACTCCTCCGAATTGAACTTCTTTAGTCCTATCTTATGCGCAGAACAAGAAAGATGTCAAATATTCCATAGGTGCTCAGGCTACAAAATACATCCTTATTCTCTCAGATACGGATGAGCCTCTGCATAGCGCATGAAATAAGCAACTGCAATCATCATGATTCCATTATCATAGATTCCGGTTCCCATATCTCTGAGGACCTCCTCAACCGGACGGGAAAAGACATCTATCACCTCATTCTCATCAAGATCCTGAGCAGAAACCCTCACAAGGTCCTCAGCAAGATAGAAGCTCTGCCTGTTATCCATGAATGCGGCATTTGGCGATACTTCTCCCAAAAGCGTCAGCTTCCCCTTCAGCCCTGTTTCTTCCATAAGCTCGCGCTCTGCAGCTTTGATGCTCTCTTCGCCCTCTTCAACAAGGCCTCCCGGGAACTCCCATGTAACCCTGTTATTGCCATGCCTGTACTGTGCCTCAAGAATAAAGCGCGGGGTGCCGCACTCATCACGGAACCACGGGATGACTACAATCCAGTTTGCCGTATGAAGCTGAATGAAGGAGCCTGATTTTAAGCCATCCCTGCTTCTCCTTTCTGTCTTTACAACGCTGAATATGGGGGTCTTCAAGATGCTCTCAGATTTATCTGTAATCCACATTAAATCCTCTTTGTTCCCCGGCTCTTTGAAACTGTCTTTTCTCATGCTGCATCCTCACCGAATATATTAATAAATATTATATGTTTTCACTTGAAGAAAGGAGTCCTTTTCTATAAGATTCTATCTTGATTGTTAATTTTAGTTAAAGTTAAAGGAGATAAATGAATGTTATCATTGGCAGCAACCTTGCCTAAAGATGCTCTTGTCCAGCAGATTTATGATGGACTTATTCTTCTCGTACTTGGAATGGGCACAGTCTTCATCTTCCTGGTCCTGCTTATCTGCATTTCAAAGCTGATGAGCAGAATCTGCATGAGACTTTCCCCTGCAGAGGCTGAAGTTAAGAAACCTGCAAACAGGCAGAACACAGCAGCTCTTGGTGCTAATGCAAAAAATGATGCCGCTGTTGCAGCCGCTATTGCAGCCGCCTACGACAAAGAAAAATAAACGGAGTATCAGAATGAGCAAGAAAAAGATTAATTTTATGTGTACAGCATTCCGTGATGGCTTCCAGTCCGTTTACGGAGCCCGCGTTTTCACTAAGGACTTCATGCCTGCTGTAGAGGCAGCAAGGAATGCAGGAATCATGCACTTTGAGGCAGGCGGCGGAGCACGCTTCCAGTCACTTTATTTCTATACGAACGAAGATGCATTTGAGATGATGGATGAGTTCAGGCGCGTAGCAGGGCCTGATGCAAACCTTCAGACGCTTTCACGCGGTGTGAACGTCGTAGGACTTGACAGCCAGCCGCGCGACATGATCAAGCTCCATGCAGAGCTCTTCAAGAAGCATGGAATGACTACGATCAGGAACTTCGATGCCCTTAACGATGTGAATAACCTGATCGACAGCGGAAAGTATATCCATGATGCAGGACTAAAGCATGAGGTTACTGTTACGATGATGAGCCTTCCTGAGGGAGTAACAGGGGCTCATGACCCTGAGTTCTATGAGAAGATCCTGCGCCAGATCCTGGATGCGGGGATCCCGTACGACAGCGTATGCTTTAAGGATGCATCGGGAACCTCTACCCCGCACTATGTCCATGAGACAATCAAGAGAGCTAGAAAGATCTTAGGACCGAATACAAAGATTGTATTCCACTCACACGAGACTGCAGGAGTATCCATCCAGCAGTATATGGCTGCAATTGAGGCAGGCGCTGACCAGGTTGACCTCTCCATGAGCCCATGCTCAGGCGGAACATGCCAGCCGGATATCATAACGATGTGGCATGCTCTCAGGGGCACTAATTACACTCTCGACATCGACATTAATAAGGTAAGGGAAGCTGAGAAGGTATTCGAGGACTGCATGAAGGATTACTTCCTTCCCCCGGAGGCAACGATGGTAAATCCTGAGATCCCGTTCTTCCCGCTGCCTGGCGGCGCGCTCACTGCAAACACACAGATGCTCAGGGACAACGGCCTTATGGACAAGTACCCCCAGATCGTAGCTGCCATGGGCGAGACTGTAGCAAAGGGAGGATTTGGAACATCAGTTACTCCTGTAAGCCAGTTCTACTTCCAGCAGGCATTCAACAACGTTATCTACGGACCATGGAAGAAGTTCGCAGAGGGCTATGGCAAAATGGTTCTCGGCTATTTCGGAAAGACTCCGGTTGCACCGGATCCGGAAGTTGTGAAGCTCGCATCCGAGGCTCTCAAGCTCGAGCCTACAGATGAAAAGTGTGCTGATATCAACGACAAGGACCCGAAGAAAGGAAGAAAGGCTGCAGAGGCAATGCTTACAGAAGCCGGCCTTCCAGTCACTGATGAGAATGTCTTCATCGCTGCAGCATGCAAGGAAAAGGGAATCCTCTATCTTACTGGCAAGGCCCATGTAAACGGCGTAAGAAAGATCAGTGCAGAGGAAAAGAAAGAGGAGAAGAAGGAAGCAAAGAGCTCAAAGGGCGAGTACACAGTAACTGTAAACGGCTCTGAATACGCTGTTAAGCTTGAGAAAGACAGCGCAACTGTTAACGGCGTTAAGTATCCTCTCTCTGTTGCTGAAGGCATTAAAACAACGCCTGCTGCCCCTGCATCGCCAGTTCAGACAACAGTGACAGGAAGCACTGATGTAAAGGCTCCAATGCCCGGCCTTGCGCTAAGATTCGAAGTAAAGGTTGGAGACACAGTCAAGGAAAACGACCTTCTCATGGTTATGGAAGCCATGAAGATGGAGAACGAGATCTATGCACCAGTATCCGGCGTTGTAACAGAAATCTCTGTAAAGCAGGGCGACCAGCTCCAGGCAGGAGACATTCTGATGAAGATTGGCGGAACTGTAGTTTCTGCACCTGTGCAGGCAGCTCCAGAGCCAGAGCCAAAGCCAGAGGCTGCTTCAGAGCCAGAGCCGGCTCCTGTTGCAAGCGGGGCAAAGGGAAGCGTTGAAGTTCTTGCTCCAATGCCGGGCCTTGCACTTCGCTTTGAAGTAAAGGTTGGAGATACTGTCAAGGAAAATGACATTCTCATGATCCTTGAGGCTATGAAGATGGAGAATGAGATCTTCTCTCCAGCTTCCGGCACAATCATGAGTATCGATGTAAACCAGGGCGACCAGCTTCAGTCTGGGGACCTTCTGATGACAATAGGTTAATAGGAGAAAGCGATGCAGGCTATTATAGACGGCGCAATAACACTGTGGAATTCGACAGGCCTTGTCGGATTCCTCCATGGAGGCTGGGGAAATGCCCTTATGATCCTCGTAGGATTTCTCCTTCTCTACCTTGCAATCAAGAAGGGATTTGAACCCCTTCTGCTCATTCCAATCGCAATGGGATGTATCCTTTCAAACATCCCGTTTGCATATATCGCAGACATTGATCCTGTAAGCGGGGATGTCGGATTCATCCGTGTCCTCTATGATGCAGGAATCGAGTCCGGACTCTTCCCGGTCCTTATCTTCATGGGAGTTGGAGCCATGACGGACTTCGGGCCGCTTATTGCAAACCCGAAGACACTGCTTCTTGGCGCGGCTGCACAGCTTGGAATCTTCACAGCATTAATCGGTGCACTCCTTCTTTCATTCATCCCGGGAATCAACTTCACACTCGCTGTTGCCGGATCAATCGGAATTATCGGAGGAGCAGACGGACCGACGGCTATCTATGTAACGAGCCGCCTTGCACCTGAGTACCTTGGCTCCATCGCAGTTGCCGCATACTCATACATGGCACTCGTTCCAATCATTCAGCCACCGATCATGAAGCTCTTAACTACTGAAGAGGAAAGGAAGATCAAGATGCAGCAGCTCAGGCCTGTAAGCAGGCTCGAGAAGATCATCTTCCCGATCATGGTTATTACAACATGCGGCATTCTTCTTCCTTCTGCATGCTCTCTTATCGGGGCTCTCATGTTTGGAAACCTTGCAAGGGAATGCGGAGTCATCCAGAGACTCTCAGATACGATGCAGAACGCTCTGATGAATACAGTAACAATATTCCTCGGACTTTCTGTCGGATCCAAGATGGCTGCAGAGCGCTTCCTTACGCTCGAGACAATCGGCATCCTCATCCTCGGTGCAGTTGCATTCAGTGTGGGAACAGCAGGAGGGGTGATCCTTGGAAAGCTTATGAACAAGCTTGACCCGAAGCATCCGACGAATCCTTTAATCGGATCTGCAGGAGTTTCTGCTGTCCCTATGGCTGCGCGTGTAGCAAGCAAGGTCGGACAGGAGGCAGATCCTCAGAACTTCCTCTTGATGCATGCAATGGGACCAAATGTATCAGGAGTTATCGGGAGCGCTGTAGCTGCCGGTGTTCTGATCTCTGTAATCCCTCAGATGATGCAGGCGTTTGTATAAGAGATAAAATGGCAAAGAAGTGCATCCTGCGGGGTGCACTTTTTTATGCTATAATCCTGCCATGGCATTGATTATAAGCGCAGTAATAATACTTTTATTCATATACTGGAATGCCTCCCTTGTCTTTTACCGCGAGAGAGAAAGACGAGTTCTGACAAGCTGCGAGGAAAAGTGCTTTTCTCCCCGGTGCAAGTCAATAATCTATGAAAGCGGGAGAAAGAGAGCTGTGCTCTTTATCCATGGCTACCCCACAGCTCCCAATATGTATTCATACCCTGCCAAGGCCTTCAGTGAAAGAGGATACGATGTTTATGCCCCGCTCATTCCCACTTTTGGCGCAGAGTATAAGGAATTTGAGAAGACTAATTTTACACAGTGGTTTTCATTCATAGACCGCTACTACATCGCGCTTAAAGAAAGGTATGAGAAGGTCTATGTAGCAGGAGTATCGATGGGCGGCGCAATGACGCTTAAGATTGCTGAAAAATACTCTTCATCACCCCTGGCCCCGGAAAAGATTGCAGTCCTTGCTGCCCCCGTTGCATACAACAGCCTCCTTAAGGACCACTTCATAACAAGCTTCTCAGCATACTTTGGAAGGACTGTTGCGCTCTTTGTTAAAGAAATCGGAGCAAGGTGCGTCGACGGCATAGAAGGTGCTGAGGACGGCAATGAGAACTGGACAGGCTATGCTGGGATTTTCCCGCGCCAGGGCATCTCGCTTATATACAATTTAAAGAAAATCAGGAAGGACCTGAGCCTTGTGAATATCCCTCTTATAAGCATTCATGACAGGGGCGACAGGACTGTGCCCTTTCAAAACCAGAGGATAATAAGGGAAAATATCAAAAGCAAGGACGCAATTTTCCTTTCTCCTAAAATGGGTAACTACAATCATACGCATCACTCAATTCTGATGTACGATTCTACAAAAAAGGAATATACTGATAGTATACTTGAGTTCTTTGACAGTCAAGGAGGAGTATTATGAGCTCAAAAAGAACGGACTACATCTCATGGGATGAGTATTTCATGGGAGTTGCTGTGCTATCAAGCATGCGCAGCAAGGACCCTAATACGCAGGTAGGGGCATGCATCGTAAGTCCTGAGAAGAAGATTATCGGCGTTGGCTACAACGGATTCCCGATCGGATGCAGCGATGATGAGCTTCCCTGGGAGAGAGATGGAGAATGGGCAGAGACCAAATACCCGTATGTATGCCATGCTGAGCTCAATGCAATCCTGAACTCAAGCCTTCCCACGCTTCGCGGCGCAACGCTCTATGTAGCGCTTTTCCCGTGCAATGAGTGTGCAAAGGCAATAATTCAGGTCGGAATAAAGAAAATCGTGTACCTTTCAAACAAGTACAAGGATACGGATGCTACAAAGGCATCAGTGAGGATGCTTGAATCAGCCGGGGTTGAACTCGTCGAATTAAGGACAGGGAAGAAGGAGCTCCTCATCAAGTTCTGATTTCAATTCTCTCCGGGAGCATCTGATGGATATTCTGATCAACGGCAAAATTTATCATGAAGATACAGACATGAGCCTGTTAAGGTTTCTGCGCGACCGTCTTGGCCTTATGGGAACCAAGGATGGCTGCTCTGAAGGCGCATGCGGCGCATGTTCTGTAATAATAGATGGAAAGGCTGAAAGAGCCTGCGTCAGAAAGCTCTCAAAACTTGAAGGAAAGAACATAATCACGATAGAAGGACTTTCAGAAAAGGAAAAGGAAGTCTACTCATACGCATTTGCAAAGAAAGGTGCTGTGCAGTGCGGCTACTGCACTCCCGGCATGATAATCGCAGCAAAGGCCCTGATCGACCAGAACCCGGAGCCCTCCCCTGATGAGATAAAGAAAGCAATAAGGGGGAATATCTGCCGCTGCACGGGCTACAAGAAGATTGAGGATGCAATTTCGCTTGCAGCACGGATCTTCCGCGATGGCTACACTGAAGATGAGCAAAGGGACAACGATGCCCACCTTGGCACGCGCTATATAAGAATAGATGCGATTGAGAAAGCACTTGGAACGGGAGTCTTCGTTGATGATATCGAGCTTGATGATCTTACATACCTCGCAGTCTTAAGGACGCCCTACCCGAGGTGCCTGATTAACAGGATAGACACCACGGATCTTGAAAAGGATGCGCGCTGTACTGGAATAATCAGAAGAGAGGATGTTCCCTGCAACCGCCATGGCCACCTCAGCCAGGACTGGCCAGTGCTATATGGGGAAGGAGACATCACATCGTGCATAGGAGATGCAATCCTTATAATAGCATCAGAGGACAAGAATGCACTTCCAGAGCTCAAGGCCCTTGTGAAAGTGGATGCAGAGATGCTTCCCGGAGTCTATACGCCTGAGGATGCACTTGAAGAGAGAACCATTGTCCATTTCTGGGAAAAGACTAACCTCTACAGGGAAGAAAACATCATCCGGGGCGATGCAGAGAAAGCAATAAAGAGCGCTGCGCACGTTCTGAGGAGAACTTATTCAACACCGCACACAGAGCATGCATTCATGGAACCCGAAGCAGCAATTGCAATCCCTGAGGCCGATACCATCCACCTTTATACGGGAGCACAGAGCGTATATGATGACCAGAGGGAGTGCGCGCGGATCCTCAAGCTCCCGCTTGAGAAAGTAAGAGTCACATCCTGCCTCGTCGGAGGGGGCTTTGGCGGAAAGGAAGATATGTCAGTGCAGCACCATGCAGCACTTGCTGCCTTTATCCTGAAAAGGCCTGTAAAGCTCACATTCAGCCGCTCCGAGAGCCTTATTGTGCACCCGAAGAGGCATCCGATGAAGATGGACCTGACTCTTGCGTGCGATGAAAATGGAAAGATCCTTGCACTCAAGGAGGACATCATAGCAGATACAGGAGCGTACGCGTCCCTTGGAGGCCCTGTGCTTCAGAGAGCATGCACGCATGCAGGGGGGCCATACAATTTCCAGAACATGATGATAAGGGGCCGCGCAGTATACACAAACAACGTTCCAAGCGGAGCATTCCGTGGCTTTGGCGTGACTCAGACGTGCTTTTCACTTGAGTCTGCACTCGATGAGATGGCAGAGATCGTCGGAATAGATCCCTTTGAGATAAGACTGCGTAATGTCCTCAGGCCCGGCGATGTAATTCCAAATGGCCAGATTGCAGGAGATGACACAGCAATCTATGAGTGCCTCATGGCACTTAAGGATGAGTACTATAAGGCTAAGTACAAGGGCATAGCATGCGGCTTTAAGAATGCGGGCCTTGGAATGGGAATCAAGGACACAGGAAGAGCAAAGATAAGCATTGAAAACGGCAAGGTTCATATAAGGACAAGCGCTGCATGCATGGGACAGGGCCTGAAGACGATGGCTCTCCAGGTTGCTGTAGAGACGACGGACCTTGACCCTGCCCTGTTCATAGTTGAAGAGCCGGATACTGCACGCACTCCAGACAGCGGAACATCAACTGCATCGCGCCAGACAGCGCTCACAGGAGAAGCTGTGCGCTTAGTGGCAGAAGAGCTGAAGAAAGCACTTGAAGAAAAGAGCCTTGAAGAACTTGAAGGCCTGGAGCTCTTCCGTGAGTTCTGCCCTGAAACTGACCCGATTGACTCAAAGAAGGAAAACCCTGTAAGCCACCTTGCATACTCGTTTGCCGCGCAGCTTGCAGTCCTCGATGAGGAAGGAAAGCTTTCAAGGATCATAACATGCTCGGATGCAGGAACTGTCATAAACAGGACGATGATTGAAGGCCAGATCGAAGGCGGGGTTGTAACAGGAATCGGCTATGCAGTGAGGGAAAACTTCATCACGGAAAACGGCTATGTAAAGAGCAGGTACGGCACTCTTGGACTCATCAGAAGCACTGAGACACCGGATATTGATGTAATGCTTGTTCATGGAAAGGGAAGAAGCGCATCCACATACGGGGCTAAGGGAATCGGGGAGCTCTCTGCAATCCCGACAGCCCCTGCAATAAGGAATGCATACCTCTCTCTTGACGGCAAGAAGAGATACTCACTTCCCCTTGATGACACATACTACAGGAAGAGCAAGGCTTAAAGGCAAGAGGCTGAAACTCAGGCAGCTTTTGAAGATTCTTACCTGAGAATCTTCCGGCCTGTGCGGATGAATTTCAGGAAGGGCACCTCTCATCCCTGTCTTGCCATCTAGAGATATTTCAGGATTTCTTCCTCCTCTTCTTCTCCAAAGCCCTTGCAGTTATCCAGGGCCCTGATATTCCCCTTAAGTTGCTCAAGATTCCTTACTCCGATTACAACAGTTGCAACGCTTTTCTGCGAAAGCACATAGGAAAGTGCCATCTCAGAAAGGCTCTGGCCGCGAGATGAGGCAATCTCATCAAGCTTCTTAAGCTTCTTGATAGTCTCCGGCTCTATCTCATCCTGCTTCAAGCGCGAGACAACAGGGAAAGAGGCTCCAATGTACTTATCCGTTAAAAGCCCCTGTGCAAGGGGAGAAAATATTGCACTAGACAGGCCAAGCTCATCAAGGACATCAAAAAGGCCGTCATTGTTTGAAGTCCTGTCAAGAAGCGAGAACCTTACCTGGTCAAGCACCGGGTGAACCTTATAGCTCCTGAATAACTCATATGCCTTCCTGATGTCTGATGCATTATACTTTGAAAGTGCTACATAGAGGCATTTTCCAGACCTTACGAGGCTTGAAAGCGCATCCACTGTCTCTTCAAGCGGAGTATCTGGATCCGGGCAGTGATGGTAGTAGATATCCACATAATCAAGTCCCATGCGCTTCAGGCTCTGATCCAGGGAAGAAAAGAGGTGTTTTCTTCCCCCTCCCTTTCCGCATGGCCCCGGCCACATCTCATAGCCTGCTTTTGTGCTGATTATAATCTCATCCCGATAGGATGAGAGATCGTCCTTTAGAATCTTTCCAAAGTTCCTCTCAGCCTCCCCGCGCGGAGGCCCGTAGTTATTTGCCAGATCAAAGCTGTTGATCCCGCTCTCAAAAGCATAGAAAACCATATCCTTCATCTGGCTGTAAGAAGCTGAAGATCCGAAATTATGCCAGAATCCAAGAGTGAGCGCAGAAAGCACCAGTCCGCTCTTTCCTGCCCTCCTGTATTCCATCTTTGAGTATCTCTCTGATGTATCGTTCATAGTCTCAGCATAGCAGAGAAAACAGAGATTACAATGCTTTCTTCTCTTTTATGCCCTTCTCTGCGGCCTTCGTTGCTTTTACAATCTCATCTTTTAATAAATGCCTGTACCTTTTTGGCGCTTTTTCAAGGCGCTCATCTATTTCCTCCCCTGTCATCGGAGATGCCTTTGCAAGAGAGATAATATCGCTCTTTGCAAGCACATTGACAGCCGGGGTATTAAAGCGCTTTGCAATCTTCTCGCGTGCATTGAATATGTGCTTTAAGTATTCTCTCTCATCACGGGAGAGCGCATTTACATTGCATATCTTCATCCACCCCGGCTTTGAAGGCTTTACGATGCTTACTCTTTTCATCTCATCGTCAACCTTTCTTAAAAGCTTCTTATTCCTGACTTCATCAAGAAGGACTTCCTTGAGGTCAAAAAGGTATTCAACGTCCTTAAGTGCGTATTCAAGCATCTTTTTTTCAAGCGGGCGCTTCATCCAGTTTTCCCTCTGGTTCTTCTTCTTTGACTCAGATGCCTCTATTCCAAGGTACTCCCTTAAAATACAGTCAAGGCCATGAATCTCCCCAAGTGCCCTGGCAAGGACTCTGATGTCATATACCCCGTTTGCCTTGATGCCATAGCGCTTATAAAGGATTGCAAGGTCCGAGTGGCACTCAAACCAGATCTTCTCAAATGAGGATGTAAAGAATGCCTCAAGGCCCTTTTTGCTTATCTTATCTGAGAGAACATCCACTATGTAGTAATTCTTCCTGTCATAGATCTGAATTATTGATATATGCTCACCATACAAGTGCAGATTGCACTCCTCTTCAAAATCTACAGCCACAGAGCCAAGAGATGAGAAATGCTCTGTCAGCTCTATAAGCCTCTCATCGCTTGTAACATATTCAAACTCTCTCATCACACATCCCCATAGCGCCTTGCCATATTTTTGCATTTTTCCCTGTACTCTGAGACAAAGTCATCCGGCGCGATTGCCTCAGCCGCATCCCCATAGAACAACAGGCGCGAGAGAAGCTCAGTATGGTCGCTTATTGGAAGACGCATCTCAAGGGTCTTGCCGCCATCAAGCAAAGATATCTCCTGATCCTTCTGCCATATCTGGTTCATCACTATTGAAATTGCCCATGAATGGAAATGAAGCACATAGATTCTCTCTTCTTTTGCCCTGCTTGAGTATATGCCATAGCCGTCTAAAAGCCTCTCAAGGCTCTCGTAATCCGTAAATTCCGCCCCTTCATCTGCAACTCTTACATCCTTTATCCGCGAGAGGCTGTAAGTCAGAAGAGAGTCGCCTATGCACGCAACAAGATACCATATCTCGCCGTAGTTTATGAGCCTTAATGGCTCCACGATGCGCCTCGGATGCCTTAAAGATGTCGGGTAGTAAATCTCAATCTTCCTCTTTTTCTTAAGAGCCTCCATTATCCTGTTATAGACAAAAGGAGAGAAATCCTCTTTTGCATAGCTTTTGTATGTTATAAAGGAGGCATCAGAGAGAACTAAATTGGATGATACTGCAGAGGAATTTCCCTCTGCACTCTCCTTTGCAACGCTTAGAGAAGAGGATGCGCGCCAGAGCGTCAGTGCAGACAGTGATTCCTCAGTAAGCGTATAAGCCCTTAAGGCCCTGTCATATACTATGTCGAGATTGCCGCAGGATAAAGGGCATCGGTACTTCAGGTATTCCTTATCACGCCATATCTGCTTCTCAGAGACTGAAAAATGCTTTGCAACAGAGCGCCGCGTAAAAGATCCCCTTTCCATCAAAAGATCAAGAATGTAGAAAATCCTCTCTGTCTGACTCATAAAAAGATTATATGATGAAATGAAAGAAGAGGAAAAGAAGCAGGGCCCTGCATTATTTAGTACCCGTACACGCTTGCTATGCCCTCCATCGTCATTCCCTTCACTGAGCCGTGTTTCTCCTGATAGTCCCTGAGAAAGTACA
>CAZHQL010000045.1:0-11948 GCA_964534915.1 uncultured Spirochaetaceae bacterium
GTAAGAGTGCTTTTGACAGGGGAAGTCTCTGATGAGCTCTTTGGCTATAAGTATACTGACTATGCGCCCTCTGCAGAAGCATTCCAGCAGGAGAGCCAGAAGAGAGTAAGGGAGCTATATGCATACGATGTTCTCCGCGCAGACAGGTGCATTGCAGACAACAGCATCGAAGCGCGCGTTCCATTCGGGGATTTAGAGTTCGTAAAGTATGTAATGGCAATCCCGCCAGAGCTGAAGATGAACAGATACGGCATGGGAAAGTATCTTCTCAGGCGTGCTTTCAGCGAAGGAAATTACCTTCCTGAAAACATTCTCTGGAGGGAAAAGGCAGCATTCAGCGACGCTGTCGGGCACAGCATGGTAAATGACCTGAAGGACTATGCTAATAAGCTCTATGAGGGCAAAAACTGGAAGAAAATGTGCCTCAGCTACCCTGAAGAGGGGCGCCCGTTTACTCCTGAGAGCCTTTTATACAGAACGATATTTGAAAAATACTACCCAGGCCAGAGCCATATGATTCCTGGATTCTGGATGCCTAACAAGGCATGGGAGAACTGCGATGTTGATGATCCTTCTGCACGAGTGCTCAAGAACTATGGAAAGAGCGGAGAATAAGTAAACTTTGCTCTTGCCCTTCAGTTTACATACGAATTATAATCGAGTGCGATGTCCAAGCTCGAAATAAGGAACCTTAACAAGACACTTGATAAAAAACAAATACTTGCTGACATCTCCCTCTGCATTGCTGAGGGAGAGTGTGTTTTCATTGCAGGCCTTAATGGATCTGGAAAATCAATGCTTTTAAAGGTCCTTAAGGGCCTTGAAAAAGAAACAAGCGGGGAAATCCTGATAGACGGAGAGAGAGCAAGAAAAAAAGAGAGGATGAGAAAGATTGCCCTTGTGTTCCAGGACTCATCTTTAGAGATTGTGGGCGAGAGCGTTAAGGAAGATGTTGCATTCGGGCTTGAGAACCAGAAGAAAAGCCGTGAGGAAATTGAGGCTACAGTGGATAAATACCTTACTATGTTCTCCTTAAAAGAGCTGAAGGACACAAACCCGAGAGTGCTCTCAGGGGGAGAAAAAAGAAAGGTTGCAATATGCTCAGTTCTTGCAATGGGAGCTGATATTATCCTTCTTGATGAGCCACTATCTTCTCTTGACTACCCGTCAACTGTGCTTGCAATAGAGACAATAGTGCAGCTAAAGAGAATGAATAAGACTATAATCCTTGTCTCGCATGAGGCTGAGAAGATGCTTTTCCACACAGACAGGACAGTTATTCTAAAAGAAGGAAAGATAGTGTGTGACAAGAAAAGCAGGGATGCACTTAATGACCTCAGAGCAAATGATATCTACATCCCGCCTCTTTCCTTTGAGGAGCTTTCATGGCTCAGATGATATTCACAAAAAGAAGTGCTGAGACACTCCTTAGCGGCATTAATCCCCTGAGCAAGCTGATTGCGCTCATTGCACTTTCTTTTTTGCTTACCAGCAAGAGCACTGCTGTCTTTGCAGCAACCTCACTCTTCATCCTTATAATCATGATCTCAGTGCGCCTGCCAATTTTTGAGTACCTGATGCGCAGCCGCGGCCTTCTATATCTTCTTCTTCTGATATTCATAACTGAGGCACTTGTCTCAAAAAGCATTAAGAGCACGCTCTGCGAGATGCTGAAGTTCTTCTTCTTGATTGCACTCTCTTCTCTCCTTCTTGACTCAACAACACCATCAGAAATTGCATCAAGCATCGGGGGCGCGCTTTCACACATTGCAGGGCACTCTGCATGGCGCTTTTCAAGCATGGTAATGCTCACTCTTTCCTTTATAAGCCGGATATTTTCAACAGCCTCAACCCTACTTGATGCGCGCCGCGCCCGCCTTGGCTCCTTTCTTTATCACCCGGTTAAAAGCATAAGCGAGTATACAGTCTCGCTCTTTCTCTCGCTTTTTGAGGACTTCAGGGCATTCAGCGATGCGCTGGACGCGCGCCTTTTTGAAGATGATGCAGAGCGCTTAAGGCCTCTTTACAAGGCATCTGACTATGCAATAATTGCGCTATCGCTTACACTCATTCTATGCAGAAACCTGATTTAAGAGAGAGCGCGCGGAAAGCACTCGCTTCTTTTGACAGAAAAGATGAGGAGAGCACTCAGATTGTAAATAAGATAAGAAGCCTCGATGAGTACAGAAGAAGCACTCATGTGCTTATCTACTCAGCACTTTCTGACGAAGTAAACTTAAAATCGCTGCTTGAAGATGAGAAGACATTCCTTTTTCCATACATAGAGGGGCGCAGCATGTACTTTGCACTTCCTCCCCTTGCAAAGGGAAAATACGGGATTTTAGAGCCCGTTGAGAAAAAGGAATACAAGTACGAAAAAGCTCTTTTAATAGCACCGGGTGTTGCATTTAGCAAAAATAATGAGCGCCTTGGGCGAGGAAAAGGCTTTTACGACCTCTACATAAGGAAAAACAGAAAGAGGATAACAGCAATCGGTGTCTGCTTTTCAATTCAGCTCTATGATGCTCTTCCCTCAGATGCGTGGGACGAGAAAATGGACGCGGTAATTACATGCTGTGAGAAGGAATGAATCATCACTCTTTCTCAAGCCAGTCATTTTGTCTTCAAGTACTCGTTTATGGCAGAAGCGGCCTTTCTTCCCTGCCCCATTGCAAGGATTACTGTAGCAGCCCCTGATACGATATCGCCACCTGCATAGACCCCTTCAATGCTTGTCCTGCACGTTTTCTCATCAACGATGAAATTTCCCCTTTTGTTGACATCAATTTCAGGCGTTGTAAGCTTGATAAGGGGATTTGATACATTCCCGATAGACACGATAACCTCATCATAGGGAACTTCCTCTTCGCTTCCTGGAACCTCAACAGGACTCCGTCTCCCGCTTGCATCCACATCCCCTAGCTCGCACTTTCTTATGACAAGAGCCCTTACGCGCCCGTTTTCATCCCCGAGGATCTCAACAGGCTGACTTAAGATCCTTAAAAAGCAGCCCTCTTCGATTGCATGCTCAATTTCCTCTTTGCGCGCAGGCATCTCAGATTTTGTCCTTCTGTAGATGATGTCAACTCTTTCAGCGCCCAGCCGCAGTGCAGTGCGCGCTGCATCCATTGCAACGTTTCCGCCACCGAGCACTGCTACGTTCTTTCCAAGGTACTCAGGAGTGTGGCTTTTCTTGTCATAGGCTTTCATGAGATTGCTTCTTGTCAGGTACTCATTTGCAGAGAGCACTCCTACAAGGTTCTCCCCCGGAAGTCCCATGAATTTCGGAAGCCCCGCACCCGATCCTATAAAGACTGCATCAAAGCTGTCCTTTAAGAGCGAGTAGACTGTCTTTGTCCTTCCGATAAGAACGTTCTTCTCAATCCTTACTCCCATCTTCTCAAGCTTGCCGATTTCCTTGTCCACAAGGCGCTTTGGAAGACGGAACTCAGGAATGCCGTAGCTTAAGACTCCCCCGGTTTTGTGAAGGGCCTCAAACATCACAACGCTGTGCCCTTCCTTTCTTACATCCACTGCGCATGATATGGATGCAGGCCCCGAGCCTACCACTGCAACGCTCTTTCCTGTCTCGCTCTTTACTTTGGGAATGCTATCAGCAGAAGCATTGTAGTCAGCTACAAAGCGCTCAAGGCGCCCTATTGCAACTGCCTTGTCAACATCCTTAAGGCTTTTTCCTACCGTGCAGTACTTCTGGCACTGTACTTCCTGGGGGCATACGCGGCCGCAGATGCTTGGAAGGAGGCTTGACTCATGAATTACGCTAAGGGCTGCAGAGAAGTCCCTTTTCTGGACTTTCTCAATGAAGGAAGGGATATCTATTGAGACAGGGCATCCTAGAACGCATGGCTTGTTCTTGCAGTTAAGGCACCTTGATGCCTCTGCAACTGCCATATCCTCAGTGTAGCCAAGTGCTACCTCATCCATGTTATGAATCCTCTTGCCGGGCTCCTGCGATGGCATTTGCTGGCGGGGAATTGCCATCCTTTGCCTTGCTGTGGGATTTTCAGGGAGGGAGGAAAGTATTTCCTTTGCTTTTTTATCAAGTTCAGTTATGCTCACGCCGATTTCTCCTTAATGAAGCCTGCACTTGTGGTATGCATCCTTTTCATAATCTGAATATGTTCTTTGCCTGAGCATCATATTGTTCCAGTCCACCTGGTGCGCATCAAACTCAGGGCCATCGACGCATACAAACTTCGTCTCGCCTGCAATTGATACCCTGCAGCCACCGCACATTCCAGTGCCGTCAATCATGATAGTATTAAGCGATGCTACAGTCTTGATGCCATATTCCTTAGTGACAGAGGAGCAGAACTTCATCATGACAGTCGGCCCTATGGCAACTGCAAAATCCGGCTTCCACTCTTCGCAGAGCTCCCTTAAAGGATCTGTAACAAGGGCCTTCCTTCCCTTTGAGCCATCGTCTGTGCAGATTATAAGATTTTCATCAAGCTCTCTCATCTCCTCTTCTTCAATCAAGAGAGATTCAGTTCGCGCACCTATTATGATCCTTACTTCATTTCCCGCTTCCTTCAGTGCCTTGGCAATCGGGTAAAGCGGCGCAACTCCGATTCCGCCTCCTATGCATACACAGCGCCCGAAGGCCTCAATATGCGTAGGCTGGCCAAGGGGCCCGAGAACGTTTTCAATTACATCGCCTGCATTTAAAAGCGAGAGACGGTGTGTTCCCTCTCCAACGCGCTGGAATATCAGGCGGATTGTTCCGTTTTCTTTATCTGCATCCGCAATCGTAAGCGGGATGCGCTCCTCAAAGTCCCCTCCGCGCTGAACTACTACAAACTGCCCTGCCTTGCGCTCACGTGCAATCAGCGGTGCCGAGATCGTAAAGCTGAATACATCCTCTGACAGCTGTTCTTTCTTCAGTATCTGATACATATGCCTTCCCTTTTTGTGCTTGCTCTTAATTAATTTAAACAATATGGAGAAGTTATAGAAGTAAGATGAAGGTAAAAAGAGAGAAAAAAGGGCCACTTCCTGAGAAGCAGCCCATGTGTGACTGATGCATCCATCTCTTAATTTATCTTGACGCTTATTCTCTTTTTCTCTTCCTTTGCCCTCGAAATGGTAATAGTGAGGATTCCATTGCGGCTTACAGCCTCAACGCTATCCTCATCGGCATCCCTTGGAAGCTGGAAGCTCCTTGAGAAAGAGGGGCGCGATATCTCATTTACAAGATAGCCATCCGATGCCTCTTCATCAGGGCGTGCACAGGAGATTGTAAGGACGCGGTTCTTGCAGTAAATCTTTATCTCGCTCTCATCGTAGCCTGGCACTTCTGCCTCGATTACGTATTCCTTTTCTCTCTCATACACATCCACAGGAGGGAAGCGGTTTTCCCCGGAGGAGAAAAAGTCGTTAAAGAAATTGTCAAAGTCCAGCAAGGCCGGGAATGTCCTGTCAATATAGTATCTCATAATCTCTCCTCCTTAGTTGCTCTTTACCTCGATTTTCCTTGCCTGTGCCTTCTCAAGCTTCGGAAGATCAATATCGAGTACTCCGTTTTTAAACGATGCGCTTACTTTCTCAACATCGGCATCCTCGGGGAGTGTAAAGCTTCTCTTGAAGTTCCTTACAACACGCTCCCTTATAAGGTATTTCCTTCCATCCTCATTCTTTTCCTCTTTCTTCTTTCCTTCAAGGGTAAGAACATGGTTCTCAACATAGAGATCTATCTCATCCTCATCAAAGCCCGGGATCTCTGCGCTAAGTGCGTAGCTGCTCTTATTTTCCCTGATGTCAACTGCAGGAATCTTTACTCCTGTGAAGATGGAGTCGATAAGCCCATCCAGATCGTTGTACTTCTTCTGATATCTCATTAATGCCATTTTAGTGCCTCCTGAATTAGATTTTCGTTTTCATAACCAATACAGCAAAAGGCGTGCCAACTTTTATAATTCTTTATAATATAATAAGATACTTAAAACGCCCTAATATCTGACAAATACCTCAATGGGTCATTTTGATACAGAGCGCGCCTCTTCACTCTCCCATTGGGCCATTTTTCTCACCCCTGCCTCAAAAAGATGCCAAATCTGAGTCATTTTGATACATCACCTTTAGTAAATATCTATACTATAATGAATTAAGAACAGTGCAATGCTCAATTGCAATTTTTTTCACAAAAGGAAATTGAACATAGAGTCCTTCCTATGGTAAAACACATAAGAAATCGACAATTTCTGGAGGATAAACATGAAGAAATTACTTGTAGTTGCAATCATTCTCATTTTTTCAGTCATTCCGCTATGCGCTGAAGGACAAATCGGCGTTACCCTTACCCCGGAGTTTGGATGGATAACCGAGGTTGTGCATGATGAAGACCTCAGTGCATTTGAGACCAACTTCATACTTAGCATCGACGGAGCAAATTATTTTCCCCAGGCCTATGGCTTTGGCATCGAGTATGGCCTTGGCCTGTATTTTCCCTGGATGTACTGGGAAGACAAGGAAGCAAACTACTTTGATAGCACTATTGGGCTCTCATTAAAGCTTGGCGCTACCTACCGGTATGCCTTCTCTGATTTTATCGGCATCTCTGCCGGCATTGGCCTGGCTAGTACTTATTTTATTTTCATAGATGATCCTGATGCACAGTTCAATTTGGACATGTATGGAAAAGTAGCGGCAGACTTTACCTTTATCGATGCACTCAGAGTAAATGCCGGACTGGCCGTTGTAGGAAATCTCTGCATGATATACTTCTGCGACTATCATTCAGCGGCTCATAATCTGGATACAGTTTCATTTTCACTCTCACCTTTCGTAAGTGTTTCCTACCTCTATTAATGAGCTTTAGATGTCTGTTGCTGGCAAAAGGCGCTGCAGCTTAGCTGCCTGCGGCGCTTTTTCTATGCGCTCAGGCGAGAGCTTTCATAGAAGGAAATTGAACCAAAAGCCCTTCCTGTGGTAAAACACAGAAGAAATCCAATTTCTGGAGGACAAAGCATGAAAAAATTACTTATAGCTGCAATCATTCTCATCTTTTCAGCCATTCCACTCTTTGCTGAAGGACAAATCGGAATTTCCTTTTCCCCGGAGTTTGCATGGTTAACAAGTTCAACGGAAACTCCTCCGAGCATGTTTGAGACCAGCTTTACATTCAGTATCGATGGAGCGAATTATTTCCCTGAAGCCTATGGCTTTGGCATCGAGTATGGCCTTGGCTTATCTTTTCCATGGATGTACTGGTATGACGGGGACTCAGAGTCCTCTCACTTTTCAATTGTTGGCATCGTATTCAGGCTTGGTGCTGGCTACCGGTATGCCTTCTCAGATTTCCTTGGCCTGGTTGCAGGTCTTGGCCTGGCTGGCGGTTATTATATTTATCCGAATGCCTCTGGCTCAAATTTCAATTTATCCATGTATGGAAGAGTAGCGGCAGACTTTACCTTTATCGATGCACTCAGGGTAAATGCCGGACTGGCAATCGGTGGGGGCCTCTTTATGGCGGACTTCTACGCTATTGATGAGGATAAATATCATCTTATAGACGATACTGGTAAGTCTTATGATATTAGTGGCGTTTATCTTAAGCGAGATTATGATACTTTCTTCCTCGCTCCTTTCGTAAGCGTTTCATATGTCTACTAATGTGATATAGACATTTTCCGGTGTTGACGAATTTTATTTATGCCTTCATAATCGCTTTCAGGAAACAAGGCAAAGGCGCTGCAGCTTAGCTATAGGCTACAGCGCTTTTTCTATGTCAGGAGGGTATCAGAAACTGCTGTTTTGGACAAAAAGAATAATTTTTGTTTGTTAAATATGCTTTTGCATAATAAACTTAATATAACAAAACAATTAAAGGAAGGAAAAAAGCTATGACTGTAAACACCGGAGCTTTAATCATTACCGGCGCATACTTAATCGGTATGCTTCTTGTTGGCTACCTCGTTGGAAAGCTTAAGATCAAGAACAGCGAGGACTACATGGTTGCAGGAAGAAGAATGGGACTATTCATGGTTGCATTCAGCCTTTCAGCAAATAACATCGGAGGCGGAAGCACCACTGGTCTTGCTGCCAGGGCATATGGAAGCTGGGGCTTGAGTGCCATCTGGTATGTTCTTGCCGCATCAATTGCCATGATTCCTCTTGCATACTTTGCACCAAGGATCCGCAAGACCATGGCCATCACGATTCCTGAGGTCATAAACAGAAGATTCGGATCTGCAAGCGCAACATTCTCAGCAGTTCTTAATATCATCGCGCTCTTCTGCCTGACAAGCAGCCAGGTAGCAGCATCTGGAAGCGTTATAACAACACTCACAGGAATTCCTCTCAATGTCTGTCTTGTTGTAGCAGGAATCGTTATCATAGCCTACACTACCCTCGGCGGCATGATTGCTGACCAGGTATCTGACCTTGTACAGTTCATCATCATCCTCCTTGGCCTTGCAATTGCAACACCGATCGTGCTTAACAGCGCTGGAGGATGGGCAGCAATCTCTGCAAAGCTTCCCGGCTCTCAGCTTTCAATCGACAAGATCGGCTGGGTAGTCATCATCGGTTATATCTTCAACTATTTCTGCACATTCCTCTCAGGACCTGAGATGATCAGCCGCTTTGAAAGTGCAAAGGATGAAAAGACTGCAAGAAGGGCATCGCTTCTTTCTGCTCTGCTCATGGCTGCAATGGCTATATTCCCGACTCTCCTTGGCCTTACAGCCCTTGCAATGGCTGACCAGATTCCAGGAATGACGGAGTCCAATTCAATGATGATGGTGACGAACCACTTTGCACCTTCAATCGTCACAGGCATTATCTCTGCAGCCATCATAAGTGCTACGATGAGCAGCGCAGATTCAAACCTTCTCTGTATGTCAACGATGTTCATCAACGACATCTATATGAAGTATTCAGAAAAGGCACGCAAGCTCTCAGATAAGCAGGTTATCTTCACTACAAGGCTCTGCAACGTCATCTTCTGCCTGGTTGCAATGTTTATAAGCATGGCAGGAGTAAGCATAGTAACGATGAACACGTTTGCATTCGCAATCAGGTGCGCAGGACCGTTCGCAGCATACGGACTTGGCCTTGTAGTGCCACGTGCGACAAAGCACTCAGGACAGATTTCAATCGTAACAGGAACAATCGCCGTTATCTTCTGGCAGATTCTTTCTGGCGGAGACTTCTACCTTGGCATACTTCCTGTAGTATTCGGATGCCTTGTCGGAACTGCAACATTCTTCATCGTAAACCTCATCGAGTGGAAGCGTGGAGTTGAAGCTGCTCCTACTGCATACGTAGAAGAGTAAGAAAGAATAAGAACTCTTCAGCCCTGGCGCAAGTGTCAGGGCATTTTATTGCATTCACAATCTTGAAAGAATGCTCAAATAAAATTCAAAAAGAGCCTGTACTATTTTGTGTTTATGAAGAGGAAATCTGGAATTGCAGTAATAGCCACAGGATGCACTCTGATTCTCTTTGCGCTTCTCCTGAAATCCTATATGTTCGGCTTTTCAAACCTGGATGGAAACAGCCATGTGACAGTCTATGCATATACACTCAGCACTGAAAGGACAAAAGAGAAGATTGATGCGCTCTTTGGCTCGGGAATATTTGCACTGGAAATTGAAGAGGCAGAGAAGCTCAGGCCTTCAGATATCTCTGCAGTTTATTTAAAGGTATATCTCTCGGGAAATGACTATGTGAAAAACACTGAGCGGACTTTCATCGACCGCTACTACAGGCTCTTTCTTATAACAATGGGATGCGTAATAGTCATCATGGGAATAAACCTTGCATCCGGAAATGACGAAGAATAGCGCGCTTGAAACAATTCCTTTAATACTATAGACTTCACGGGTCATGGAAAATTTAGAGGAATTCAAAAGCCTGGGCCTCTCAGAGAGGACTGTCAGGGCTCTTGCTGCCAAGGGATTTACGTGCCCTACAGAGATACAGAGACTCTGCATCCCGCTGCTGCTCAAAGAGAACACTGAAGTAATAGGACAGGCACAGACCGGAACTGGAAAGACAGCAGCATTTGCCCTTCCTATAATAGAGACCCTTGAAGGCGCATCAAAAAGCGTTGATGCCCTGATCATATGCCCAACACGCGAGCTTGCACTCCAGGTTGCTGAGGAATTTGACAGCCTTAAAGGAGAGAAAAAGATAACAGTGCTTGCTGTCTATGGCGGCTCCAGCATGGAGAGCCAGATAAAAAGCCTTAAAAAGGGAGTTGATGTTGTTGTGGGAACTCCCGGGCGCATACTTGACCACATCAGAAGAGGAACACTGAGGCTTGACAGCCTGAAGTTCACGGTCCTTGATGAGGCTGATGAGATGCTTGACATGGGCTTTATTGAGGATGTTGAAGAAATTCTTTCCGCGTCTCCAGATAAAAAGAGGATGCTCATGTTCAGTGCAACGATGCCAAAGCCGATTCTCTCAATTGCCGAGCGCTTCATGCATGACTATCAGCTGATAAGAACAGAGATAAAGGATACATCGTGCAGGAACACGCACCAGAAGTATTACGAGGTGAAAGAATCTGACAAGCTCGAGGCCTTAAGCCGGATCATAGACCGGGAAGTCGGGTTTTACGGAGTAATATTCTGCCGCACAAAAATCCAGTGCGAGGAAATAGCAAACAAGCTGCTCATAAGCCGCTCATATGATGCCCAGGCACTGCACGGGGACCTCTCGCAGAGGGAAAGGGAAGTAATACTCAAGAGGATGAAGGAAAAGAGGCTTTCTATATTAGTTGCAACTGACGTTGCATCCCGCGGCCTGGATATACAGGAGCTTACTCATGTCATCAACTACTCAATCCCGGAGGATCCTGAGATCTACATCCACCGCGTAGGGCGTACAGGGCGCGCAGGGCATGAGGGCACTGCGATAACATTCATCACGCCGCGTGAGAAGAAAAGGTTTAACTACATAAGGAAAGCAACATCATCTGAGATAGTAAAGGAAAGCGTTCCAACTCCTGAAGAAGTAATAAGCGCAAAGAAGGAAAAGATCATTGCTGACTTAAAGGATAAGACAAAGACAGAGCCAGGTGATGATTACCTTTCAATAGCGCACCAGGTACTTGGAGAAGAAAAGGAGCCCCTTCTCGCATTTGCCGCTCTAATTGAATCAATTTATAAGGATCAGCTTGACATAAAGCAATATAAGAAGATCACAGAGATCTCAGAAGAGAAGAAGAAAGCACAGAAGAAACAGAAAGAGAGAGCTGAAAATCTCCCGGTGCGCCTCTTTGTTGCGCGCGGCCGCCGTGACGGACTGTCAAAAAGATCTCTTGCAAATTTCCTTATAAGAGAAGTCGGTGTAAGGGATGAGGATTTAAATCAGATTGAAGTGCTTGAAAACTTCTCATTCGTAAGCGCACCGGATAAGGAAGCTGAAAGAATCCTTAAGTACTTTGGAAAGAGCAAGGGAAAAGCTCTTGTTACAAGGGCACATGAGGATGATGTAAAGACAGCTCCTGCGAAAAAGGAAGGAAGAAGATCAAGGAGGAGAAGAAGAGAGCCTGAGCAGCCCTACGGAAAGGATGTACGCATCTCTTATGAGGGGAGAGGGAAACCAGAAAGCCGCGCAAAGGGAAAAAGAAGGCAGCGCTAGAGGTGAAGGTGGTCATCATAGCGCTTAGACAGAAGCGCTCTCATAAAGCCATTCTTCTTCTTAAGCATCTTGCTTCCGCGCGTTATCTTGCAAAGGCTTATGTTGCGGCTGCGCGCAATCTCTCTCTGACTTTTTCCTCTCTTTAAATCATCCATTAAAAGCCACCTCAGGACAAAGTCTGAGATCTCAGCTTCCGTGAATAAATCGTCAAAGAGCCTCCTTAAATCCTCTTTATCATCAAGCGATAAAACTACAGAAAGGATATCTTCATATGCAAGGCATCCTTCCTCTGTTGTCATCACATCGTTCTTCTTCATAGGTACACTATAGCATAT
>CAZHQL010000046.1:0-11765 GCA_964534915.1 uncultured Spirochaetaceae bacterium
TACAGCATGCTCAGACTCAAGGAATCAAACCAGGCATACTAGGATTTTCAGTCCTGCTCTACAAACTGAGTCAAAGAGGCAGCTTCTTTCAAGCAAGGCTAACTTACCATGTTTTGCGAGGGAATATCAATCGGAATTAACGAAGCGAAGCTACACCTTATTGCACTAGGAATGGAGAAAACATGGCAATCTTATGCGCGGTTTTGGAAAATGCGCGGAAATGCTCCTGAAGTGTATTCCAGGTAGCTTCATCCGTGCCTTTCAAATTTAAAGAAGGCCCTAAGCTGCAAGGAGCCTTGAGTGCTGACGTAATGCTGAAGTGTGAGATCAAGCAGCTATTCACTGATTGAGGCTGTATTATGATGGAGCTCATCAAACTTTGCCTTCATTGTCGGGTTGTTTCGAATAAGTCGCTTAATTGTTAAATCATCGGCTTTGTTATTTGCGAGCCTGAGATTATTTTCAGAGGATAAGAGATTTTCTTTTATCTTCTGCAAATGGGAAATGCTCTTATCAATCTCGTCAATCGCTGATTTGAATTTATCAGCAGCAAGCCGGTAGTTTCGTCCAAACTTATCTTTGAAGTCCGTCAGGGCCGCTTCAAAATTTGTAATATCAATATTCTGATTCCGGACTTCTTCCAGTTGCTTCTTGTATGCGGCAGAAGAGGAACATGCATTTCTTATAATCGATATGAATTGCATGAAGAACTGCGGGCGAATTACATACATTTTGGGATAACGATGAGAGACGTCTACAATCCCGGTGTTATAAAGTTCGCTCTCAGCTTCTAAGGTAGAAACAAGCACTGCGTATTCGCAATTCTTCTCCTTTCTGTCCTTGTCCAGCTCTTTAAAGAAGTCCTCGTTCTTATGTTTTGTTGCTGTGGTCTCGGCTTCTGTCTTCATTTCAAACATTATTGAAACAAACTCGTCTCCATCTATATAGTCTCTGAATATGAAATCCCCTTTGCTTCCAGATCTTGCATCATTGTCTTTCTCGAAAAAAGCATTTGGGAATGCCGAGGCCCGATTCATTTCAAACTGGTTATGACAAAACTGCTCTAAGGACTCTCCTAACATTTTTGTGGACAGTTTTGCTTTGAAATCCTTGTACTGAGCAATGGTTTCATCCTTCATTGCAATAATTGCGGTGTATTTTTCTTTCTCGTTCTTGATGGCCAATGCTGCCTCAGAATCCTTGAGAGTCAGATTTCCTTCAAGCCTTTGAATCTCAAGATCCTTTTTGGATATTAAAGCAGAAGTTTCCTGTTTGACATTTATTATTGCCAGCTCCTTTTCACTTTCCTTGTTTGCCAGTTCGACCTGCAGAGCTGAAATTTCCCTGGCCTTCTCTTGCAGGGCATTGGCCATCATAACCTGGGCTTCAGATTTCAACCTCTCGATTTCTACGTTGAGAGCATTTATCTCAGCATCTTTTTCTGCTTTTGTTCTCTCAACTGCAGCATCAATCAATGATTGCCTGTTTTCTTTCTCAATTCTCAGTGCTTCATTTACTTTTTCGGTATCCTTGATGGCGTTCTGCAAAGCGATTTGAGCCTCGGCCTTGTTTTCTATCAGCTGTGCATTTAAATCAGAAAGCAACTCATCTTTCTTAGCGATTTTAGTCTCATATTCATCCTGAACATTTCTGACAGAATTAGTAATTGCAGCTTCTTGCTTTGCCTCAAACATTCCTCTCAGGTTTTCAAGATCCTTTTCATATTCTTCGTTCCTGACCTGATGACGAATAAGTTCATAATCTGATTCATCAATTGCAAAAACCCTTCCACACTGCGGGCATTTAATCTGAGCCATTCAGACCTCCTGTACTTTTCTGAATATAGTGTAACCTGAAATTACTCTGAACAGCAGCAGCTGGTGACGCTTTTGTCCGAAATCAGCCCTTGAAAATGGCTTGCATACGAGACAGGAATCGAGGCGGGCACACAAGGATTTTCTGTCCTTAGCACTGTCGCCTGAGCTAAAGCGGCATCTTTTTTCGAACAAGGCCAAGAGTCATGATTTTGAAGGGGAGAATATTAACCGGAGTTAATGAAGATCAGGGCAAATTGGGAAAAAAAGAACTCCCTGCATTGCAAGGAGCCTTGGCTGCCGCCTCCAGGAATCGAACCAGGGACACAAGGATTTTCAGTCCTTTGCTCTACCAACTGAGCTAAAGCGGCATCTTTTTTTGAACAAGGCTAAGTTAGCACGATTTGAAAGGGAATATCAAGAGGTTTTTTTCAAGTTTGTTCTTTTTGTTGTCACGGGCTCTGTGTATGTGTAGAATTCCATGCAGGGAGGAATGAGAAAGTGAGAAAGAATTTCGGCTCAAAGCCATGGATGCTTCCAATGCCAGTGTTAATTGTAGGGACCTATGATGATAACAATGTTGCCAATGCCATGAATGCAGCATGGGGCTCAGTATATAACGATGATTTATTCATGCTATGCCTTGCCAAGGACCGCAAGACCCTTAAGAACATCCATATAAATAAAGCGTTTACTGTAAGCTGTGCCACTTATGATATGCTCCCGTCTTGCGACTATGTAGGAATCGCAAGCGGAAACAGCGTTCCAGCTAAGGCTGAGAGGGCAGGCTTTACTCCTGAGAAAAGCTCTTTTGTAAATGCACCGCTCTTTAAGGAGCTTCCATTTTGCATGGAATGTGAATTAGTCCGTATGGACGGGGAGGAGAATGTCATAGCAAGGATTGTGAACATCTCTGTGGATGAGGCATTTCTTGATGAGAAAGGCAAGCCGGATGTTGCTCTCATAAACCCCATTCTCTACGAGACTGTCGGCATGAACTACCATACATTCGGGCCTGTTGCCTCAAAGGCATTCTTTCATAAATCGATAAAAAGGGGCGGATGATTTTCCTTGACAATTACAAAGCCGTGTCCGTAAACTATAGCTGTCCTTGAAATCGATTGTAAGGACAGCCAGATAGCGCTGAAAGGGAGATTAAGTATGCTTTACTCAGTTAAGACAGCAAACAGTATGTTATTGCCTGGCCTTAACGTGTTTTCTCGCTTTTTGAATCTTTCCCGGCAGGTATTGGGTAAATTTATATTCCAAGGTATTGAAATCGATTGCAATAATAACCAGTCTTCCCTTAGAGAGTATCACTCTCCAGAATCAATAGAAGGAGTATTGTAAATGGCAAAGAAACCTTTGAAGGAGTACATGACGGGCGATAAGTTCTATTACGTGCCCGAGATTTTCGACTGTATTTCTACCAGGGCAGCAGAAATGAACGGCTTTGAAATGGTTATGATCTCAAGCAGTGATTTCGCATGCTCTCAGACTGGAATACCAGATCTCAATCTGATAACAATCGATGAGTATTGTCATATGATTGAGAGAATCACATATATGACTGACATGCCTCTCTTCGTAGATGCCGATGAGGGCTTTGGCCGTCCGCTTCAGACCTACCATGGATGCAAGAGGATGGCGCGCTCAGGCGCAGACTGCATCCTCATCACAGATGGAAAGGATTTAGCAGGAATGGGCCTTGCTACAGTCAAGGATGCATGTACACGCTTAAAGGCTGCAAAGGATGGAATGGAAGGCACGAACTGTCTTCTTCTTGCAAGCTGCAAGCACAGCGTGGATGAGGACTTCGATGGACTCTGTGAGAGAATTGAGAGGTACATCGAGGCAGGTGCTGATATAATCCTTCCCCTGGAGGTCAACAGAAGCAGGAAGTACGGCGGAAAGGTAGGGGGAGCTATAAAGGTAGGAAACGCTGTCAAGGCATGCTACTGGTATCCGGATCTGGATCCGGGGGATAAGGCAGAGGATGCTCCTGAGCTTCTTAAGGCCGGATATCTCTTTACAGGCATTCATTACTCATTCCGCGCCGCAATGTATGCGATGCTCGATACTGGAAGGCACGTATTTGAGAGCAAGACCAATGACTATGTCATGGAACACTATGATTACACCGGCTACCACTTCCATTACTCGCCGATGGCATGTTTTTTAAATGGAACACCCTGGTGCGATATCGAGAAGAGGTATGTAGATAACCCCGATGAGGCCTTCGCGGTAAGGAAATACAAGGGGTTCTGTGGTAAGAGCGATAAACTTGTCTGGGATGGAAAGCCCATCATGAGAGACAAAGACGAAGAATAAGGAGGAAAACCTATGAGGAAATCGTTAATCGTTACTCTGATGATTTTCTGCATTGCAATGAGCGCATTTGCAGGCGGAAGCTCGGAGTCAGCATCAGGGGAAGGCGGCGGAACGCTGCGCATCGGCATCAACACAGAAAACGTGCATACGATGCTGAACTTCACCATGACAGGTACCAGCGATGACTATTACTATTCCTGGCCTGTCTATGAGTCACTTTTCAAGCCAAACAAGGATGGTGGCGTAGATCCATGGCTTCTTGAGAGCTATGAGATGGATAAGGAGAACCTTACCTACACATTCCACGTCCGCCCAGGAGTTACATTCAGTGACGGAACAGTACTCGATGCTGAGGCAGTAAAGTGGAATCTTGACCACTACCTCCAGGTAGGTTCAAAGGTTGAGGCACTTCTTTCATCAATTGAGTCTGTTGAAGTCATTGATGAGATGACAGTAGTACTTCATCTCAAGACATGGAGCTCAATCCTTCCATATGCATTCTCACGCGAGTGCGGCTACATGTACTCACCGACCTTCTACCAGGAGCATGGGGACGAGTACTGCAGGCAGCATCCTGTTGGAACAGGCCCGTTCGTTATGACTGAATGGAACTACGATGTATCCAAGAGATTCGAGGCACGTGATGATTACTGGGGCGGCCCTGTAAAGCTCGATGCAGTTGAGTACATCATCTATACTGATGCTCTCGTTGCACAGGCAGCACTTCTTTCCGGTGAGCTCGATGTATTCCTTGCACCTGCTCCAGAGACAGCAAGGTCAATGGAAGCATCCGGAATTGAAATCAAGACATGTCCGGTTCCTTCCTCAACATACATGCTCTGCTTCAATTCCCTCAATACAATCGGAACAGATCCTACCGGGGATGTAAGAGTCAGAAAGGCTATCAGCCACGCAGTTGACTGGAAGACTCTTGTTGAGGCTGTATGGGGAGACTATGCAACATATAGAAACCAGTTCGGAGTAGGCCAGCACTTCTACAGCGACAGCGTAATCGGATACGAGTATAATCCTGAGTACTCAAAGCAGCTCCTTGCTGAGGCAGGATACCCGAACGGATTCTCAATTGAGCTCAAGACTGAGGACTCATCTGCTCTTGTAAACTCTGCAACGATCATCCAGCAGTACCTTGCTGAGGTTGGAATCAACGCTAACCTCTCAGTACTCTCCGGAGCTGATGGAAACGCTGCTGAGGCAGGATGGGGAACAGGCCTCTGGGTACACGGATCTTCCGTATACGTAAGTGCACCAATGCAGATGGCATCCATGTTCCGCCAGAACCTCTCAGGACATGTTCTTGGCCTTACGACCATGATCAGGCCTGATGATGTAGAGGCATCACTTGCACTCTCTGTATCTGCAGCATCCGATGAGGAAGCAGTAGCAGCAGTCGGAGAGGCAAACCGCCTTATCACGGATGAGTATAATATCATAACGAACTTTGCTGAGACCGGAGCCCTCTTTGCTGTAAACAGCTACGTAAAGGATTCTGGAATCGGTGAGGCATTCTACTCAGTTGCAGACCTGGCCAACGCCTGGCTCGACAAGTAAAATGCCCAGACGGATGCCTCCTATGGCCTTCTGTAGCGGGGCATCCTGTTTTCTTTTCACCGACTAGGAACTAATCATGACAGGATATATCGTAAAGAAAGTATTAACCGCAATCGCACTGGTAATCCTTATTTCATTGTTTACTTTCCTTCTGATGCAGCTCTTGCCTGGAGATCCTGCCCGCATTGCCCTCGGAGAAGGGGCATCGGAGGAAAAGATCCAGGAATACCGTGACAGCTATGGCCTTAATGACCCTGTTCTCGTTCAGTACTGGAACTGGATAACGAATATCGTATTTCACGGGGATTTTGGCAAATCAGTCCTTAATGCAAGGGATGTCACGGAATACATCAGGACAAGGCTTCCAAATTCGATCTCAATAGGCCTTCCTGGACTGGTGTTCGGAGTTCTCGTCGGCTTGTTTGTAGGAATAGTATCAGCAGTGAAGAGAGGAAGCTGGCTCGACCAGGGTCTTACGATACTCGTAAACTTATTTCTCGCAACTCCGCGATTCCTGACAGCTATATTCGGAGTTCTGATTCTTGCACTTAAATTTCACCTTATCCCGCTTCAGGGCTATACGGCCCCATGGGTAAACTTCGGAGACTATGTGAGCAAGGCATTCTGGCCCGTGGTTGTAAATGCAATCTATACGGTTGCAATCCTTGCAAGGCAGACCCGGTCAAACATGCTTGAG
Source organism: uncultured Spirochaetaceae bacterium (assembly GCA_964534915.1). Classification (GTDB taxonomy): domain Bacteria; phylum Spirochaetota; class Spirochaetia; order Sphaerochaetales; family Sphaerochaetaceae; genus Ornithospirochaeta. Next base: position 6,412 of record CAZHQL010000046.1, read on the forward strand.
GTTGTAAACCAGGACTATATAAGGACGGCAAGGGCATACGGGCTTGCAAAGGGAAAGATAATCCTTAAATATGCGCTCAAGAATGCTCTGATTCCCGTCATTACCATTATAGGGCTTCAGATGCCGAACATCGTATCTGGCGCTGTAATCATAGAGAATGTATTCAATATCCCGGGAGTAGGGCAGATGCTTCTAAACGGCGTGCTTCAGAGGGATTATTTCATCGTACAGGCTTGCGTGCTCGTCATTTCAGTAATGACAGTGTTCTGCAATCTTATCGTCGATATCGCATACGGCTTCATAGACCCACGTGTGCGCCGCTCTATGAGGTGATTAAATGGAATATGAGTTAAATTACAATGAAATACATAAGGAAGCAAAAAAGAGGAACAGGAGACAGTCTGTAAGGATATTCTTCGGGCGTGGAATTACTGTAAAGCTCTGCTTCGCAGTTCTCGTTCTCTTTGTGCTTCTCTCAATCCTTCTTCCTGTTATCATGGACCTGGAGCCTAATAGGCAGGACCTTTTGAACCGTCTTGCAAAGCCCTCAAGGGAACACTGGTTCGGAACCGACTATCTTGGACGCGATGAGTTTGCGCGCATTGTGTACGGCGGAAGAGTGTCCCTGGTAGTAAGCCTGATTGCCGGAACATTCGCAGCAGCGGGGGGAATACTGTTAGGACTCATTGCAGGCTATTTCGGAGGCATTATCAGCCGCGTGATAATGGGAATAACTGATGTGATCCTGAGTATCCCGAGCATGGTCTTTACCATGATAATTGCCGCGATAATGGGCAGAAGCGTAATGAGCCTGACAATTGCAATAGGAATCGGCATGGTCCCGACATATATAAGAATGGTGAACGGACAGATTCTTCAGCTCAAGGAGAATGACTACATAGTAGCATCCTCCCTCGTTGGACAGAAATCAGTAAAGATCCTCTTCAAGCACCTTCTTCCAAACACGTTCCCATCCTTAATCGTTCTTTACACGATCAATCTTGGAAATGCAATCATGACAGAGTCCTCATTAAGCTATCTCGGGGTTGGAATCAATCCTCCCACAGCTACATGGGGCAATATGGTATCCGATGCATATTCATACCTTTATACCGCACCGCGCCTGGCGATCATCCCGGGAATCTGCATCATAGTCCTGATCGTCGCACTGAATGTCGTAGGAGACGGACTTAGGGATGCACTTGATCCGAGACTGAGGGGGAAACTCTGATGGCTGAAAGACTTTTGGATGTTAAAGGACTAAGGACTTCCTTCTTTACAGCTGAAGGAGAGATCAAGAGCGTTGACGGCGTCTCATACTACGTTGATGAGAGAGAGGCAATTGCCATAGTAGGTGAGTCTGGCTGCGGAAAGTCTGTCACACAGATGTCGATAATGCAGCTTGTGCAGACTCCTCCCGGAAAGATCCTGGATGGAGAAGTCATCTTTGAGGGAGAGAATTTGCTCTCCTATAAGGCCGACTCAAAGGAGATGAGAGCAGTAAGGGGTGCAAAGATCTCAATGATCTTCCAGGAGCCCATGACGAGCCTCAATCCTGTAATGACAATAGGCTCCCAGCTATGCGACATCATAAGGACGCATAATCCTGAGATGAAGAAGGATGAGGCATGGAAGAAGGCCACAGAGACGCTTGCAGATGTGGGCATTCCTGAGCCGGAGGCCAGGATGAAGAACTATCCCTTTGAGATGAGCGGCGGCATGAGGCAGCGCGTCATGATAGCAGCCTCCATCGTGTGCGGCGCAAGGCTCATAATCGCAGATGAGCCGACAACGGCACTCGATGTCACTACTCAGGCACAGGTAATGGACCTTCTTCTTGAGCTTGTTGAGAAGAAGGGAAAGTCGCTTGTAATAATCACGCATAATCTTGGACTTGTTACAAGGTATGCAAGCAGGGTCTATGTAATGTATGCAGGACGCATCATTGAATCAGGCACAACTGAGCAGATTCTGATGCAGAGTGTGCACCCATACACAAAAGGACTTCTTGCATCTGTTCCAAAGCTTGAGTCGAATAAGGATGAGGACCTTGTGCCAATACAGGGCATGCCGCCGGTTCTCTCCAATCTTCCCAGGCAGTGCTCGTTCCTTCCGCGCTGTCCCTATGCAACTGATAGGTGCCACAACAGCGATAAGCCAGAGCTTAAGGACATTGGGAACAATCATTTCTCTGCGTGCTATATAACGGAGGTGGACAATGAGTGAAATCAGACCTGATAAGCCCCTCTTGAAAGTTGAGAACCTTAAGATGTATTTCCCTGTCACCAAGGGCTTCTTCGGAAAGAGAATCGGGACTGTAAAGGCTGTAGACGATGTCAGCTTTGAAATCAGGAAAGGTGAGACATTCGGCCTTGTAGGAGAGTCCGGGTGCGGTAAGACCACAACCGGAAAGTGCATTCTGAGGATCAACAACCCAACAGGCGGAAACATTTTCTTTGAGGGCGTTGAGATAAGCCGGATGAAAAAGGATGAGTTCAGGCCCATGCGTCGCCGCATACAGCTCATATTCCAGGACCCGTACAGCTCCCTTGACCCGAGGAACTCTGTTTTTTCAATCCTTAAGGAGGCTATAGAGTGCGATGGAAAGCCTCGCTCGGCCGAGCAGATAAGGAACAAGGTCAATGAGCTTCTCTTCACAGTTGAGCTTAATCCGATTATGAGCTACCGCTTTCCTCATGAGCTTTCAGGAGGACAGCGCCAGAGGCTGGGCATTGCGCGCGCTCTTGCGTGCAATCCAGATTTGATCGTCTGCGATGAGCCGGTATCTGCACTCGATGTATCAATACAGGCGCAGATCATAAACCTCTTCAGAAGCATACAGCATAAGATGGGAATAACGTATCTCTTTATTGCACATGACCTTGCAGTTGTGCGCCATATAAGCGACAGGATCGGCGTAATGTACCTTGGAAATCTCGTTGAAGTAACTGAATCGACGGACCTTTACAGCACACCGCTTCATCCATATACGCAGGCACTTCTTTCTGCAATCCCGATCACGGATTACTACGAAGAAAAGAGAAGGCAAAGGATTCCTCTTCAGGGGGAAGTTCCAAGTCCCATGCACATGCCGCCTGGCTGCCCTTTTAATCCGCGCTGTCCATATGCAACTGAGAGGTGCCAGACTGAGAAGCCAGTGCTTACTGAGGCAATGCCAGGGCACTATGTTTCATGTCATAAATATTCAGAGGAGACAAATAGATGAGTAAGTATGCAAGAGAATGCATCCTCAAGAGAAAGGATTACATCCCGGGTAAGCCCATTGAGGAAGTACAAGCAGAGCTGGGAATAACGGACATAATAAAGATGGCCTCAAATGAGAACCCGTTAGGGGCTTCTCCAAAGGCTGTGGAAGCGATGGTGGAGGAGGTCAGGAATAACTCATGCCGCTATCCTGTGAGCCTTTGCACGGAGCTTTGCAACAAGCTTTCGGCAAAGCATGGCGTAAAGAGCAGCCAGATCTATCTTGATAACGGAGGGGATGCAGTCATCACGATGTTCGGCCTCTCGTTCTTCAATCCTGAAGATGAGATAATCTCAGCAGAGACCACATTCCCGGCCTATGAGAACATAACAGCCAAGATGGGATCCAATTTAATCCAGGTTCCCCTCACAAAGGACGGCTATTTCGATTTAAAGGCAATGAAGGCTAAGATTACAAAGAATACAAAGGCAGTATTCATCTGCACGCCGAATAATCCTACAGGACCTGTTACGCCTAAAGAGGATATCATAGAGTTCCTTGAAAGCGTTCCATCATCAGTTCTTGTGTTCCTTGATGAAGCCTATTACGACTTTGTCGATGAAGAAAAGAGAATTGATGCAATTTCGCTTTTAAATAAATATGAGAACCTTGTTGTCATGAGGACCTTTTCAAAGGTGATGGGGCTTGCTGCAGTGCGCTGCGGCTACTGCATCGCAAGTGAGGAGATCATCCGCATGATGATGAAAGCCAGGGAGCCCTTCCCTGTGAACCGCGTTGCACAGGCAGGAGCAATCGCAGCACTTGATGATTATGAGTTCTATAACAGGACTCTTGATAACAACAGAAGTGCACGCGCCTATTACTACAAGGAGTTTGACAGAATGAATCTTAAGTATTTTGAGTCACAGTCGAACTTCATCTGTGTTGATGTGAAAAAGGATGCTGACAAGGTCTTTAACGCCATGCTCCGTGACGGAGTAATCATAAGGCCGCTGGCAACTCAGGGTCTTCCAACGTCAGTCAGGATCACATTTGGCCTTCCAGAAGAGAATGAAAGGACAATCAAATCATTGGAAAAAGCAATAAAGAATATAGGAGAATGAACAAATGGCAAAGATTACGGACTTAAAAGGATTTTGCTATCCGCTTTCACCTGAGGGAAAGTGCTCGATACTTGGAAATCCTCCATGGCACTATGGCACGGAGTATCTGAACATACTCTACAGGGTTGATCCGGATGCAGTTAAGAAATGGCTTCCTGAGCCACTCGAGCTTGGAGATCATCCAGATCTTGCATACGTTGCATTCAGCAAGTGGTGGTCTGTATGGGAGGACGGAAAGGACCTTGCATGGCAGAATCCGGAGAGGACTCAGTACAAGGAAGCTGCCATCTGGGTTGGATGCTCATACAAGGGTGAGCAGGCTCAGATCTGTCTTCCAATCTGGGTAAATAACGACTTTACAATGGTACGCGGATGGGCCATGGGATTCCCGAAGAGACTGGGACAGATTGACATAACGGATTACCATCCATGCAATCCTGGAATGCCTAAGATGGGACCTGGCACAAAGTTCTCAGGAGTTCTCTCATCCCACGGCGAGCGCTTAATTAAGGGAACACTCACGATTGAGAAGCAAATCAGTCCATCAGAGCTTCCGGCTCCTATGGGACGCCCCCTTATCCACTTAAGGCACTTCCCGAGCATCACGGACCTAGGAAGGCCATCAGTATGCGAGCTTGTAAAGCTTGGTGCTTCCAACAAGAGCGCAGAGCCTGTAGCATGGAGCGGAAAGGGTGAGCTTGAGTTCTACGCATCAGAGCTTGAGGAGCATACATCCCTTAAGCCTATTGAAGTACTCGGTGCTTACTGGTTCCAGAATGGATACACATTCGAAAGCGCAGAACTCCTTCACGATTACATCAAGGAAGGCGAGATTTAAAAACTACACTTCATTCCAGCTCCCACGAGGAGCTGGATGGTCACTTTAAGCAATCTTTTAAAGCCCTTAGCAGTTTCTCTTCTGTCCTGCTCTCAGCTATATGTGGGCAAAAAGGCACCCTGAAAGAGCCATTTATGCCTGAAGCCTATTCTGAATAGAAGCAATGTCCTTTTCAGAAAGATTCAAA
>CAZHQL010000047.1:0-2160 GCA_964534915.1 uncultured Spirochaetaceae bacterium
AGTCAAAGTACATAGCAGAGACATCAAGAGCGTATGTTTCAGAAATGGAGCGGGTAAGAAAGCTTATGATCTTCTTGTACTCAGAGCCTATGAACTCGAGGCACGAGATGATCTGGTCGTGTGAGATATCATCAAGGGGCTCAAAAAGCTGCGAAAGTGCATCTCTCTTTGATGGAAACACGGCATAAGCATATGAGAGGGCCATCATCACATCATAGACGCAGAATTCCAAGCCAGATGCATATGATACAGCCTTAACAGCCTTCTCAAAGTATGTAAGAGTGTTTGCAACTCCCTTGATAAGAAAATAGCCGAGGTTTTTTACAGGCGATACTTCTCCTATCTTCTTAGCCTTGATTGAGGCCTCTTCTTCCCGGATGGCCGCATTCAGCCTGTCAACCTCAGCCCGGGCCATCTTAACAGGGTCTTCAATTCCCCTCTTTTTAAGATCCTCTGTGTATCCGATAGCCTTATAAGAGCGGTTTCTTGAGCCAGTTCCACGTATGTACTCGCTGATATAGATCTGAAGGTATTCGCCCCCTCTTGAGCTTGGTCTTTCTAAGAAAATACTTCATCTTGCTTCCCCTCTTTTTTCCTCAATGGAAATACTGATTTCCTCTCCTAAAAAGCTCAGGCTGTAGCTTAGAAGGCCGAAGAAGCCCTCGCTTTTCTCAGCTCCATAGAGCTCGTCCCCTGCTATTGCATTTCCGCTCCATGCCAGGTGTGCCCTTATCTGGTGCCTGAAGCCCCTTGAGAGGGAAAGGAAAAAGACATTTTCATCTGTTTTCTCGACAGTGGTTGAATATATCCTCTCAGAGAGATCTGAATCGGGTAAGAGAGGACGCACGGATTTTCCCTTTACCCCGTATTTCCTGAACTTGGATTTTATCACAAGGCCTTCCTTCAATTCATATGGGAAGGATGGAAAGCCAAGGGAGTACTCTGTTTTCTCAGTGATAGCCCTGTAGCGCTTGATAAAGCGGTCAGATGCTTGTTCTTCACTCATCTTATCATAGAAGCTCTGATTTCTTGCAATGAGCACAAGGCCTTCTGTTAATCGGTCAAGGCGGTGAAGAACCCCTCCTTCCCAGTAATTAGTGCTTCCGCACTCAAGCACTTCAGGATAGAGCTCTGATGCATAAGACAAAAGAGAGGGCTTTCCCCTCTCCTTCTTAAGCGGAACAGTATCTAGTCCGCCGGGCTTGAACAAGACCAGATAGTCCTTTTCTTCCCTGATGAGTCTACTTGCTGCTTTTTGCATGTGCAAGGAGCCTCAGGATGTAAAGGAAGATGTTGATGAAATCAAGATAGAGATCGAGTGCCCCGAGAATCCCGATCTTGGTATAGTCTTCCCTGCTTATCCTGCCGCCGAACTCCCTGTTCATGGCTACGATCTTGTTCGTATCCCAGATAGTGAGGGCTGTGAATAACACAACTCCTACAAGTGAGATAAGATAATCAAGACGGGATGAAGAGACGAACATATTGATCAGCGTTGCAATCAATACTCCGAAGAGCAACATGAAAAGATAGCGCCCCATGCTCTTTACGTTCCGCTTGGAGAATGCTCCATAGAGACTTGCTCCGACGAACACTGATGCTGCGCTTATGAAGGCCTTGGCAATCATGGCCTCAGCAAATGCAACAAAGATCACGGAGAATGTGACTCCTGTGAGGATGGCATATAAGAAGAATGCCATCAGTGCAGAGCTTGCCTTCATCCTCTCAGTGCGCCCCGCAAGAACCATGACTGTCGCAAGCTGTGCAACTACGAGGGCTATCGCGATGACGGGACTGGAAAGTATAGTATAGACCAACCTCTCGCTCTGAGAGACTGCATAGGCTACGATGGCAGTCAAGGCCAGGCCGAATACAAGATATAGATACACGTTTCTTAAGAGAGTGTTCTCTCTTTTCTCAACATTCTGTAATACGCTTACGTTATTCAATTTTCCTTTTCTCCTTAACTTAAGTATAGCTATAAACTTGCGATTTTCCAATAATCCATACTATATTTAGACAAATGAAGAGAATCGGGAGCATAGCATTAATAATCATGGCGCTTGTTTTCACTTCCTGTCAGACAACAGATAGGGAAAGCCGCATTACAAGAGAAGAAGCCGAGAGAAGTTTGCTCCACGTATGTGGAGATGTTTCCCT
>CAZHQL010000047.1:2170-11667 GCA_964534915.1 uncultured Spirochaetaceae bacterium
CCTTGCAGGGCTCTTTGCTGATTCTGTTGAAAGAAGTCTTCTGACCATTCAGGTATCAGCAGATGATGTCTCTCATCTTTTTCCTTCCTCCCTCGAGCCATACAAAAGCCAGGTAACGCGCTTTGACATCCTTTACAGGGATGCATCAGATGCCCTGGCCTCTTTGATTGAAAATGCTGTTAAAAGCGCACTTAATGAATTAAGTGATTACGAATACACTCTCGCTGATCCGAATGAGAGCCTTATAAGCATGGACTTATTCTCACAGAACAGGACAGGAATCATAGCATACGCGCGCCCCTTTATCGCATCATACATTGAAGAGAACAGAAAAGAGTTTGAAGAAGAATACAGCGCACTTATTTTCGAGTGCTCAGTCATTAAGGCAAACCATGAGAATTTAGAGCGCGTAGGCTTTAATCAGGCGCTTCCCGAGATAAGCCCTTTTAACTACAATCAGGCCACAAGGAGGGCATCTGAGATGCTGTACTCGTCGCTTCAGGAGAGCGAAGTCAGGCTCAGGAACACGCCTGTAAGCCAGCATGATGATGAGATCTACCGCTATTTCTGGGAGGAACTATAGTGGATTTGTTCGACTTAAGCATAAAGAGTGAGAGTGAGCCCCTTGCAAGCCGCATGAGGCCAAGTACGCTGGATGAGTATGTCGGGCAGGACCATATCCTCGGCAAAGGGCGCCTCTTAAGGCGTGCAATACAGCACGACCAGCTCTCATCCGTCATATTCTATGGCCCCCCGGGAACTGGAAAGACAACGCTTGCCAGAGTCATTGCAAACACGACAAAAAGCCATTTCTCAACTCTTAATGCAGTCCTTGATGGCCTTAAGGAGCTTGAGAAAGAGATCGGGGAGGCTAAGGAAAGGCGAAGGCTCTATGGCATTAAGACAATACTCTTTATAGATGAGGTTCACCGCTGGAACAAGCGGCAGCAGGATGCACTTCTTCCATGGGTTGAGAACGGGACTGTTGTCCTTATCGGTGCAACTACGGAAAACCCCTATTTTGAAGTAAACGCAGCCCTTCTCTCGCGCTCAAGGATCTTCCAGCTGAAAAAGCTTGAGAAAGAGGATTTAAAAAAGATAGCAGACCAGGCACTGCTTGATAAAGAGAAGGGATACGGGCGCTATAGGGTAGCCTTTGAAGACGGGGCCCTTGAGCACCTTATAGACGTTGCTGCCGGGGACGCAAGAAGCCTTTTAAATGCTTTAGAGCTTGCTGTGGAGACAAGTTCTGAAGCCTTCCCTCCGGAAGAAGGGGCTGAAATTTACATCTCAAAGAAAAGCGCAGAAGAGTCAATTCAGAAGAAGGCAGTGCTCTATGACAAGGAAGGGGACTATCACTTTGATGTAATAAGCGCATTCATCAAGAGCATCCGCGGAAGTGACCCTGATGCAGCGCTCTACTGGCTGGCTAAGATGGTAGCTGCAGGAGAAGATCCGCGCTTTATCTTCCGCCGTATGCTTATAAGCGCTGCAGAGGATATCGGACTGGCAGACCCGAATGCAATAGTGGTTGTTGAATCATGTGCTGCAGCATTTGACAGGATAGGACTTCCTGAGGGGCGCTTTCACCTTGCAGAGGCCGCGCTTTACCTTGCAACAACGAAAAAGAGCAACTCTGCGCTTGCATTCTTCGATGCCCTTAGAGATGTTGAAAAAGAGCGTGATGACGATGTTCCAAATCACTTAAAGGACGATAGCCGCGACAAGGATGGCTTTGGGCACGGAAAAGGATATCTATATCCCCACTCCTTCAAGAACCACTGGGTATCACAGCAGTATCTTCCCTCCTCCCTTGTCGGCAAGATCTACTACCGCCCGGGCGAGCTTGGCTATGAAAAGAGCATCAAAGAAAGCGTGCTTGAAAGAAGGATGGAGATGCTTGAAAGCATAAACATTACAGATGATGATGAGACTCTGACATTCAGCCCGAAGGATGAGAAAAGGGACATCTGGCTTAACAGGGCCATGAGCCAGAGAAGCAGTGAAATAAGGAAAATCCGTGACAAGCTCTATGAAGGCGTCATGATTCCAAGGCACTCGAACAACCTCATAATAAACGCATCGACAGGGCTTCTTGTCTACCCAGCGCTGAAGATGGCACCCGAGGGATCCACTACAGCAATTGTGAGAAAGAAAGAGGAAAAGGATGCTCTTGACCAGGTAGCTGGAGAGCTTGATGAATTATTAAGGCCACAGGTAATCGTGGATCCGGAGTACACAGGAGCACTCAGGGCACTTGATGATGATATGGACTTTTCGCTCATCGTCGCACGCGATGTTCTCAGAGAGATTGAAAAGGGAGAAGAAATCCTAAAAGAGATAAAGAAGAGAGAAGGAAAGAAATGCACTCTCCTCATTGCATCCTCGCTTGCTAAGGATGCATCGCGCGTGAGCTCTTTCCTTGATGACTCTTTAAAGAAAGAGGCCATGAAAGCAGAAGAAAAGATCTATTCTTCTTTCTCAGGCAGTGAGGACATTGAAAAAGCAGTTAGAAAATATTTTCCATCAGCTTCTATTGAATACCTCGGCTTAAGCGAGAAAAGGCACATAGATGAAAGCACTGCTTCTGCTTGGTGGAAAAGAACTTACTCAAAGCATCTTGATGGTAAATATGAGGATCTCTTTATATCATCGCTTAAAGACCGTGATGTTGAATTCAGAACAAGGGTTGCGATTATAAAGGCAGTGAAAAAAGAGAAATGAGGCAGTTTTCACTCTCCAAGATAGGCCTTTTTGACTTTCTCGTTACTCAAAAGGCTCTCGCTTGGCTCTGCTAGCACAATCTTCCCGGTCTCGATTACATATCCCATAGCCGAATTCTTCAAGGCCATGCGCGCATTCTGCTCTACTACAAGGATTGTCACTTTCTCTTCCTCGTTAATCTTGCGTATCCGGAAAAAGATATCCTGCGTGATAAGGGGAGCAAGCCCGAGCCCCGGCTCATCAAGAAGCAGGAGCTTTGGAGAAGACATAAGAGCGCGTGCTATTGCCATCATCTGCTGCTCGCCCCCTGAGAGGCTCCTTGTCTTCTGCTTGCGGCGCTCTGAAAGAATCGGGAAAAATGTGTACATCTCTTCTTTCTTTCTCTCAATGAGATGCGCATCCCTTACAAGGAATGCTCCCATATCCAGGTTCTCTTCAACTGTCATATCAGCAAAGACATGCCGTCCTTCAGGAACAAGTGCCATGCCAAGGGATGCAAGATAATGCGTCTTTCTGCGCTTTTTTGCATCTGAGATTACAGAGCCTTCGAAGCAAATTGAGCCCTCAGAAAGCGGAACCTGCGCCATTATAGCCTTTAGAAGCGTGCTCTTTCCTGCCCCGTTTGCACCGATCAAGCAGACGATATCCCCCTTATTAACGCTCATCGAGACGCTGTGAAGGACCTCAACGGAGCCGTACTTTACAGATATGTTATCAATAGAGAGAAGTGCACTCTCCATTACTCTTCCTCCCTACCAAGGTATGCCTCTATTACCAGGGGATTGCTCTTGATTTCCTCAGCACTTCCCTCTGCTATCTTCTCTCCGAATGAGAGCACTGTGATATTGTCAGAGACGTTCATGACAAGCTTCATATCATGCTCGATAAGCACAATAGTCACTCCATGGTGCCTGATCTTGTCAACGATGTCCATCAGGTGCTCCGTCTCGCCCGGGTTCATTCCTGCAGCAGGCTCATCGAGAAAGAGTACCTTGGGCCCGCTTGCAAGCGCACGTGCTATCTCAAGCTCCCTCTGCCTTCCATATGGAAGGTTTCTTGCAAACTCTTCAGCCTCGGCTTCCATGCCGAAGAAAGCAAGCCACTTAAGGGCCTTCTCATAGAGCTCCCTGTTTTCCTTTCCTGCTCTGAAATAGCTCTTGAGTGCCTGTCTGAATCGTCCCTTGAACGGATCTGATCCGACTTTGAAATGAAGGCCCATCATTACATTCTCAACAACTGTAAGCTCCCTGTAGAGCCTTATATTCTGGAATGTGCGGGCTATTCCCAGGCGGCTTATCTTCCATGCAGGAAGGCCCGTGATGTCTTTTCCGTCAAATAAGATGCGGCCGCTCGTTGGCTTATCAAGGCCCGTTATCTGATTGAAAAGCGTTGATTTGCCTGCACCATTAGGCCCTATGAGCCCATTGACCATGCCCTCATATACGCAGAAATTCACATCATTGAGGGCAACAACGCCCCCAAAGATCCTGGAGAGGCCCTGTGTTTCCAATATCTTCATTTTCCTCTCCTTCCTGCTCTTTTTTGGGCAGTCCTTACGTCTTTATAGCGGTATTTATCGCGCCCAAGAAGGCCCTGAGGGCGCAGGACCATGAGTATTACAAGACATAGTCCGTAGATTATCTGGGTAGCCTCAGCAGGAATTACACTTGAAAGCCCTATAAGCTGCGGAAAATATGAGATGAACTCCACGATGATTGCCCCAAGAATTACTGCCTTTGTATTTCCCATGCCGCCAAGTACTACCATGCAGAGAACCATTACAGATACCATGAAGGTAAATGAGGATGGGTTTACTGTCTGCGTGTAGGCAGTCATCAAGCATCCTGCAACACCTCCTGTCGAGGCACCAAGTGCGAATGCTCCGATTTTGTAGCAAGTAACGTTGATTCCATTTGACTGGGCAGCAACCTCATCTTCCCTGACAGCTGCCATGGCACGCCCGAGGCGGCTGTGTGAAAGCTGCTTAAAGAGGATGTAAAAAAGAAGCACGAAGGCCCAGACAAGTATTATGAACGGCCCCTTATGCCGTGCATTGAACTGGTAGCCAAAAAGCGTTGCGCGTGGCACTGCCTGGTAGCCGACAGGGTTTGCATTAGTAGCGGCTGTCCTTATTATCTCGCCGAGTGCCAGTGTTGCAATGCATAGATAGTCCCCTTTCAGGCGCAGCGTTGGAATTCCGATTAAAAGTCCGACTAAAGCTGCTAAAACAGCAGCCACAGGAAGAGATGCCCAGAAAGAAAAGCCGTATGTCTTGCACATTATGGCAGTTGCAAAGCTTCCTATGCAGAAGAAACCTGCATGGCAGAGGCTCAGCATTCCCGTGTATCCTGTGATGCAGTTCTGCCCGATGGCCATCAGTGCATATATTCCTGCATATATAATGATGAGCAGCATGAAGTTAACCATATCAGAGCTTCTCCCTTTCACTTTTTCCGAGAATGCCATCAGGCCTTACAAGCAGTATTATGATAAGAACTGCGAATGCTATTGCATCACTGAGGGAACTGGGAATTCCCAAAAGAGGTGCTCCAACGGATTCAAGGATGCCAAGTATTAGGCCTCCGAGCATCGCACCATGTATGTTCCCGATTCCTCCGATTACTGCTGCGACGAACGCTTTTAGCCCTGTCATCGTTCCCATGCTCGCATAGACGCGGAAATCAAATGCTGCCAGGATCCCTCCCACGGCAGCAAGGGCAGAGCCGATTGCGAATGTCATGGAAATTACCATGTTTGCATCTATCCCCATAAGCTCGCTTGTATCCTGATCAAGACTTGTTGCCCTCATGGCCTTTCCAAGCCTTGATTTGTTAACAAAGGAGCTGAGCATTATCATCATCAGTATCGATACAGCAATTGTCATCACCTGGTGCGGTGTTACATAAAGCCCTGCAATTATAAGCGGAGTGTTATCAAAGGGATAAGGAAAGCGCCTTGAGTGCGTTCCGAAAATCCATGCAGCACCATTGCTTAATATAAATGATACTCCGATAGCTGAAAGAAGGGGCGCAAGGCGGCTTGCATTCCTCAGCGGCTTATAGGCCACACGCTCAATGAATACGCCAAGAAGAGCGCAGAATGCCATGCTTGCAAGAAGTGCAAGAAAGAACGAGAAAAGCATCCATGCTCCGCTTGTACTGACTGCTGTAAGGGCTGTGTACGCCAGGAGGCCCACATAGGCCCCGACCATCAGTATGTCCCCATGAGCAAAGTTGATGAACTTCAGTATTCCATATACCATCGTATAGCCTAGTGCTATGAGCGCATATATGGCCCCCAGCGTTATTCCATTGACAAGATACTGAAGATACAGGATAAGAGTGGCCAAATTACTTTCCTCCAACCTATCTCAGTCTACCTGAACGATAGCATTGTTCACAACCCGGAAGGATCCAAGATAGAGGGGGCTCTGGTTCTCTACCCTGTAGACGCCCTGGCTGGCAATCATGTCGCCATTTGGCGCAAAGTTAATTCTCCCGTTAGCACCCTGAAAATCCTTAGTTGCCTTGACCTCATCGTTTATCATGCTTCTGAATGTGTCGACATCTGCCATCTCTCCGCCCTTTGCAAATACTCTCCCGATAGCATCGAAAAGGATGCATGCGGCATCGTAAGTATTGGTTGCAAAGCTGTCCGGAGACTCCCCGTTGTAGGCCCTGCCATATTCGCTCTGAAAATCTGCAAGGATTGCAGATGCCTCTGCCTGTGCAGGCCCTATGTAAATAACGCCATCTGTGTAAGGCCCTGCGAGATTGTAGATTTCAGAATCAGAGAATCCGTCTGAGGATAGAAATGGTATGTTCATTCCAAGCTGTGCAGCCTCCTCAAGAATCTGAGCAAGCTCTGCTGTCTGGTTGGGAATGTAGATGGCCTCCGGGGCAGAGCTTCTGATTTTTCCGAGCTGAGTGCGGAAGTCCTTATCCCCTACCATGCATTTCTGCATCGTCGTAACGCTTCCTCCTAGGCCCGTGAAATTCTCTTCTACGCTTTTAGCCAGGCCCTGGCTGTAGTCACTCATTGCATAGAGGCATGCAATCTTTCTGTAACCTAGAACCTCATAAAAGTAGTGAGCTGCGACTTCTGCCTGCAGAAAGTCCGATGGAACTGTCCTGTATATCCAGTTTCCATGCGCCGTTATGTCCTTGTGCGTCGCACTTGGGGTGATCATGACGACTCCGTCCTCAAAGCAGCGCAGAGCTACTGCTAAAGCTGAGGAAGTAGTTACCGGCCCGATAAGCGCAACTACATTATTGTTATATACAAGTTTCTCATAGCTTGAGATTGCCCTGTCTACAGTGTCCTGACAGTTTTCCACGATCAGGGCAAGCTGCTTGCCGTTAATGCCTCCGGATGCGTTAATCTTGTTAATAGCCAGCCGCGCTGCATTAGCGCACTTTATTCCATAGTTGGCACTGTCACCAGTAAGAGGTCCGATAAAGCCTATCTTTATAACATTTGCATCGCTTTCACTTGACCCGGCAGCAAAAGAAAACGATGCAGCAAAAGCCAGAATCAGCAAGATAGGCAATAACTTTTTCAATCCTTCTAAAAACAATATAAAGCGACCTCAGATTTTCCAGATTAAATATGTCGCTCAAACGACTTACTCAATTGTAAGACCAATCAGCACTGATGTCCATAAGAAGAAATTAAAGCTCACGCACTTTCCTTGCCTTGACAATCAGGAATGTCGGGCGCACGAGATCGCGTTCAAGGGCATCGTATGTGCGCACAGCATCAGATGTAGGCATGGGCTCAACGATTCTCTCTATGGCAAAGCCATGGGAGACAAGGCTGTTGATGATGCTCGATGTTTTCCTGTGGTAGCTGATGATCTTCTCCTTAAACCAGTAGCCTTCCCTCTTTCCTTCATCCTGGTAGGATGAGAATGCAAAATACTCACCATCGAAATAACCGCTGTATGCATCACTTGCACTGATAAGAGGATGCATCTGCGAGAAAAGAAGTGTTCCGGATGGATTGAGTATTGAGTTGATCGCTTTAAGGAGGCGGTCAAAGTCCTTGATGTAATGGAATGCCAGTGATGAGTAGGCAAGATCGAAAGTGCCATCCACAGAGAGCTCTTCAAGGTCCATATTAAGAAATTCAATTTCTGTCCTGTTATGCTTAGCCCTGGCCACGCTGAGCATCTTCTCGGATGAATCAATTCCAAGGTATCTTACAGCTCCGCGAACAATGAAATCATCTGCACATACGCCGCACCCGCAGCCAAGGTCTATGACGCTCCGCCCTGCAAGGGGAGGCAGGAGATTAGTCATCTCAGGACGCTCTAAGAGATCGTTATGGTTATAATCCTCCCTTAGTTCCATGTACTTTTTGAAAAAGGAAGGATTATCAAATACATTGCATCTCATAGCAAAGCGCTCAAACAATCCTGTTAAGGGTTCCGCCTGAGATAAAGCTCTTCAGGTTTTCTACAACAATTGACATCAGGCGTTCCCTAGTCTCAATGGGAGCCCATGCGATATGAGGCGTAATTACAGCCTTAGGATGCACAGAGAGCATGTTATCCTTAGGAGGCTCCTTTGAAAGCACGTCAGCAAGGTAAGCTGAGAGAGTGCCATCATCAAGTGCCTTTATGACATCGCTCTCATTCACAAGGCCTCCCCGTGATGCGTTAATAAGGATTGCGCCCCTCTTGATTTTCTTAAGGCTCTCTGAATTGATAATCTCACTTGTCTCATCAGTAAGGGGAATGTGAAGCGTTATGATATCTGAAGATGATAAAAGTTCCTCTAATGAGAGAGAAGCAACGCCATCCATCCTGGAGTGAGGTGAGTATGCTGCTACTTCCATGCCGAATGCAAGAGCAATCTCAGCTACCCTCTTGCCGATATTCCCAAGACCTACTATGCCTAAGCGCCTTCCCTTAAGCTCAAAAAGGGGCCTCTCCCAGAAGCAGAAGCACTTGCTCTTCTCCCACTCTCCTTTTTTTACAGCCTCATCATGAAAGGCAACGGAGTTAGAGATGTTCAGAATGAGTGCAAACACATGCTGCGCTACAGCATCAGTGCTGTATGCGGGGATATTCGTAACTGCAATCCCCAGGTCCCTGGCAGCCTCGATATCTATTATGTTGTACCCGGTTGCCGTAACGCCGATATACTTAAGGTCAGGAAGGCTTTCAAGAGTCTCTCTTGAAAATGGCACCTTATTCGTTATTGCCACATCCATGCCCTGGCACTTCCTTACTATGTCCTTTGCGTCCGTTAAATCTGAAATCTCGAAGCTCATCAGAGAAGAAAGAGCTTCATACGAGAGATCTCCAGGATTAAGTGCATATCCGTCTAATACAATACCCTTCATACCAAGCATTCTAAAGGCTATCTGGAAGAAAACTCAACACGAAAGCTGAAAATAATCGTAGAACAGAAGCTATCTATTAACTGCCTTGAGAAGAAGAGGCCAATCCTCATTAAGAGACTCTCCGTTTTGATAATACTCATAATAAGTGAGCTTTGCATTCATCGTTACCATTGCAGAATCGTCATTACCAAACCACAATGTTTCAGAGCCATCAACTTTGGCAGTAGAGCCCTCGGTATCGGAGCCTCTGTTACCGATGCCTTTTAAATTATTACTATCTGAGACGGAATAATAGCAGGCAGTGATGGTACGAAGGTAGCCGTATCCAGCGATGCCTCCGGCATAACTGTCACTCCCTTCACTGGAAACTCTTCCTGTGTTGTAGCAGGAAGTGATAGTCCCATAGAAGTTGTCTCCAATAATGC
>CAZHQL010000048.1:0-11655 GCA_964534915.1 uncultured Spirochaetaceae bacterium
CAATCAACGATGAAATCAAAGCAAAGTCCCTTCAGATGTCTGCAATCCATTGCGCTGCAGCTCAGTTCTGATATTCACCAGGCTTTCCTTAATTGATTTTACATTAGATAGCCTGAATACAATTCCGATATCGGAAAAATAAAATTCATGCGATGCACATGTTTTTCTGTAAAGCCGGATTTCAGGAAAAAGAGAATACAAAAAATCCACTTGACCACATTTTCCAGGCAAATGAATATTTAAGTGTAATAAAACTATCAGGAGGTTTTATATATGAGAAAAACGTTGACTCGTCTTACTGCAATTTTAGTAATCCTTGCATTTACTGTAACTGCAGTATTTGCTTCCGATCTTTCTGGAAAGACGGTAATCCTTCATTCTAACGACGTACATGGCATCATCTCGGGCTACGCCTATATTGCCGGGCTCAGATCTGAGTTTGAGGCAGAGGGAGCTGAGGTAATTCTTGCAGATGCAGGAGATTTCAGTCAGGGTACGACATATGTAAGCACGACCAAGGGAGCAGATGCCATCACCATGATGAATGCCGCAGGGTATGACGTTGTAACGCTTGGCAATCATGAGTTTGACTATGGCTATGCACAGCTGAGGGAGAATATGTCAAAAGCAGAGTTCACGGTAATATGCTCTGATGTATTTTCTTCGGGCATAAGCACTATTTACCCCTCCTACACGATTTATACGACGGAGGATGGCCTGAAGATCGGCTTCATCGGATTTGAGACTCCTGAAGCACAGACAAAGGCCAATCCATCCCTGATCAGGGGACTCAGGTTTGTATCAGGAGAGGAGCTGTACAGAGTTGCGCAGAGGAATATCAACGCTGTAAAGGCAGAGGGTGCAGATATCGTAATTGCCCTTGCACACCTTGGTGTTGATGCAGAGTCAGAGCCAAACAGGTCCATTGATCTCTATGCCAATACAACAGGACTTGATTTCATCATCGATGCACACTCACACACAGTTATGACTGAGGGTGAAAATGGAGAACCCGTCCAGTCAACAGGCACTGCCTTTGCAAACATCGGCGTAATCGTGATCGACAACGAGAGCAAGAGGATTGAAGAAAACTATCTTCTTCCTGTAAGCCACGATGAGGATGGCTCAACTGTTTATGATATCCCCGCAGATCCACGCGTTGCATCGGTTGCAGAGGAGATTATGGACAGGGTACACGCAGAGTACAATATCGAATTTGCTGAGTCTCTGGTATACCTTAATGGAGAAAGGGACCCTGGCAACAGAACTGAGGAGACCAATCTTGGCTCACTCATTGCTGATGCAATGCTCTGGTCGATTCTCAAGGATGAGGGAAGCCTCACAGTTGATGATGAGTATGCACTTGCCATCGTAAACGGCGGAGGAATCAGGGCATCAATAACAGAGGGAATGATCACGAAGAACGATATCAAGACAGTCCTTCCATTCAGCAACACAGTTGCTGTGGTATATGTAACAGGAGCAGAGCTCCTTGAGGCCCTGGAAGCATCCACATACTCAACGCCGACAGCTATCGGAGGATTCCCGCAGGTTGCAGGCATTGAATTTACAATAGACACGAGCAAGGCCTATGACAGCAATGCAGAGACATATCCTGCATCTACATACTATGGTCCTGCATCGATTAACAGGGTCACGATTGACAGCATCAACGGAAATGAATTTGATCCGGATGCAACATATGCTGTAATCACAAATAACTTCCTTGCTGCAGGCGGGGACACATACTATGCATTCGCAGCTGCTAGTAGCCAGTTTGATACAGGAATTCCTCTTGATGAGGCCCTGATGGCCTACATCACGGACTCTCTTGGCGCAGTAGTAGGAGAGGAGTACGCAGAGCCCTTTGGCCGCATTACAGTAATTTAAATCAAGGGGGAGCTCAGGCTCCCCGTTTCAGCTCTTTACATCTATTATGTCGCAAAGGAAAATGCACTCGTTATCCTTTGTGACTATCAGTTTTTTCCCGGGCTCGAACTTTCTTATCCCTATCCTTTCTGTCTTGTAGATTCCCTCATCCTTTCTTTTTTCATCGGGAACAAAGTAAGTAATGGTAATTTCCCTTCCAGGGATAAGGGATGCCTTGAAGATATCATCAAGCTCTTCTTTTTCATCATCGCTGAGGACATGCCTTTTATCTAGGTGGCGGGATGCCTCGCTTATAAGCTCATCATAGCCAGTAAGAGCTGCAAAGGGTAAAAACTGAGAAGCTCTTTCTGCCCTGCTCATTCTTTCCCTCATGGCCGGGAAGGGGTAGGGCGTATCTATTATGTCATCATACTTTCCCATTATGCCTTATGCCCTCCAATCTGTGCGTTCCTTTCTTTTCCTGTTGCGCCATCTGAGAGGCTGATTGCCCTTATCAGGGAGTTCTTCCCGTACTTTTCCTTAATCTTAAGGGATGCAAGGGAGAGAATCTTTTCCTTTTTGGCCCTCTCTTCTTCCTTTCTTCTCTCTTCTCTGTCAGTAAAGAGATCAGGCTGCCATCTTTCCTTCTTGCTCTCGCTTATTACATTCTCAGCTGTTATGCTGATGCGCCTTATAAGAAGGTCTTTCTCTGCAATGGATGAAAAGAGAGAGAGTGCTTTTTCAACTATTATGTGCGAAGAGGATGTGTAGTCCTCTGTGTGCACAGTGCCATGCGAGTGCACTGGAATCTTTCTTCCATAGTGATCCATGCTTGTTTTCCCATTAAAGGACGGGTTTTTCAGGCTCTCCCTGTCATATCCCACGGTAATGGCTATGTCCTTTGCTAAAAGCTCTTTTGAAACAAGGTCAAGCGAGAGTGAGTCTGCCATCTCCTTTACTATTATCTTGGCCTTCTCAAATGTGTAGGGCTTAGTAAGAAGTTGCGAAGAGCCTATGCTTTTTGCCTTTGCCCTATAGTTCTTGATATCCTTCATGGTGCAGCTCTCATAGCCCCATGCATGGTCTATCAGGAGCTCTGCATTCTTTCCAAATTCCCTGTAAAGGAGGCTTTCATTTTTCAGTGAACAGCGCGCAATGTCTCCCATACTAAAGAGGCCGAGCCTGTTAAGGCGCCCTTCTGTTCCGCCTCCTATGCGCCAGAAGTCTGAGAGGCTCTTGTATTCCCAGAGCTTCTTTCTGTATTCAGTCTCATCAAGATATGCAATGCGCACACCATTTTCATCTGCTTCTATATGCTTTGCCATTATATCCATGGCAACCTTTGCAAGGTATAGATTCGTCCCGATTCCTGCAGTTGCAGTAATGCCTGTTTCAGAGAGGATCTTAAGGATTATCTTCATTGCAAATGAGGATGCCTCAGTATTGTAGAGCCTGAGGTAGTCAGTTGCATCGATAAAGACCTCATCTATTGAGTATACGTGTATATCCTCAGGGGATACAAAGCTTAAATAGATATTGTAAATCCTCCTGCTGTATTCCATATAGAGAGCCATCCTCGGCTTTGCTGTTATGAAAGAGAGCTTAAGGGATCTGTTTTCTGAAAGCTCCTTTGCTGATGTACTTTCACCCGTCAATGCCTTTCCATAAAGCATTTCTCTTTTGATGTTTTCTTCCCTTACTTTCTCCTTTACTTCAAAGAGCCGCGCTCTTCCCTTTAATCCAATTGCCTTCAGGCTGGGCGAGATTGCAAGTGCTATTGTCTTGTCAGTTCTCTCTTCATCCGCTACAGCAAGGTTTGCATCCAGGGGATCAAGGCCGCGCTCTGTGCACTCAACGGATGCATAGAACGACTTCAAGTCTATAGCAATATATGTCCTCTCTTTGTTTTCCATAGAGTTATCATAGCCTGAAGCAATATGGATTTTCATAAAAATCTTTTCTATACTCAGGCAAAGAAGGGAAGAGCTATGCTGTCAGAAGAGAGAGTCAATCTGTTTGAAAGGGAAAGGATTTCCAGGGCAATAGCAGTTCTTTCAATCCCTACAGTGCTGTCAGCTCTCGTTATGATCCTTTACAGCCTTGCAGACACATACTTTGTTGCCCTTTTGAATGACAGCGTACAAAGCTCTGCTGTAACTCTTTCTGCGCCCGTTCTTCTTGCATTCAATGCAGTTAATAATCTCTTTGGCGTAGGATCATCAAGCATGATGAGCAGGGCCCTTGGAAGAAAGGACTATCTTTTGGCAAGGAAGATAAGTGCATTCGGCCTGTATTCTGCACTCTTGTTCTCATTTCTCTTTTCGCTTCTGAGTACTCTGTTTCTTGATCCCCTTCTTGTCATACTGGGCGCAGATGATATAACAAGGGAGGCAACGGGGAAATACCTTTTCTGGACAGTATCAATGGGAGCCGTTCCCTCAATACTCAGCGTAGTGATGGCATACATGGTAAGAGCGGAGGGCTCTGCACTGCATGCAAGCCTTGGCACCATGACAGGCTGCATTTTAAATATTGTACTTGATCCTGTTTTTGTTCTTCCCTGGGGCCTTGGCCTGGGTGCAGAGGGCGCAGGACTTGCAACATTCATATCAAATTCGGCAGCCCTCGTGTATTTCATCGTCCTTGTAACAGCAAGGCAGAAGAGTACATTCGTAACCATTAATCCCCGCTACTATGGCCTTGATAAGGCAATTGTCTGCGGCGTATGTGCCGTAGGAATTCCTGCGAGCATACAGAATCTTCTTAATGTTACGGGCATGACGATTTTGAATAACTTCACGAGCTCATACGGGTCAAATGCAATTGCCGCAATGGGAATTGCGCAGAGAATCAACAATGTGCCGATGCAGATCTCGCTTGGATTCTCACAAGGTGTTATGCCCCTTGTGAGCTACACATGGGCAAGCGGGGATAATGAGAGGATGAAGAATGCCATATACCTAGCATTCAGGGTAATACTTCTGAGCATGGCATCAACAGCAGCACTCTTTTTCCTCTTTGCACCAGATTTGATAGCACTCTTCATGAAAAACAGCACGATTGTGGGCTACGGAATGCGCTTCTTGCGCGTTTTCTCTCTGGCTATCCCGTTTCTGAGCATAGACTTTCTGG
This sequence comes from uncultured Spirochaetaceae bacterium, assembly GCA_964534915.1. Lineage (GTDB taxonomy): Bacteria > Spirochaetota > Spirochaetia > Sphaerochaetales > Sphaerochaetaceae > Ornithospirochaeta. The sequence goes on from CAZHQL010000048.1 coordinate 5,002, forward strand.
CAGTGGGAGTCTTTCAGGCAGTGGGGATGGGGATGAAAAGCTTTGCTTTTGCAATAATGCGGAAGCTTGTTCTTGAGATTCCGCTTTTATTCATCCTCGGGCATGCATGGCCGCTTTACGGTCTTTCTTTTGCACAGCCAGTGAGCGAGCTTGTAATGTGCACTCTTGCAATCTTCTCGCTAAGGAAAATCATTGAAAGTGCGCAGAAAGGAAAATGCTGAAATTGCCTTTATATTCCTGTAAAATAGTCTTGGAGGAAAAAAATGGATGATTTAGAAAAAAGATCGCTTGAGTATCATAGCCTTGACGGGGTTCCTGGAAAGCTCTCTGTTACTCCGACAAAGCCGTGCAGGAGTGCAGAGGATCTCTCTCTTGCATACACGCCGGGAGTTGCAAAGCCCGTTCTTAAGATAGAAGAGAATCCTGATAATGCCTACAGGTATACAAACAAGGGAAACCTTGTGGCAGTAGTCTCAAACGGAACTGCAATCCTAGGGCTCGGGGACAGGGGAGCCCTGGCCAGCAAGCCTGTCATGGAAGGAAAGGCAGTCCTTTTCAAGAGGTTTGCTGACATAGATGTCTTTGATATCGAGATAGATGAAAAGGATCCTGATAAACTCATTGCAATCATTAAGGCAATCTCGCCGACATTCGGGGGGATAAACCTTGAGGATATAAAGGGGCCTGAGTGCTTCAAGATAGAAAGGGCTTTGATAGAAGAGTGTGACATTCCTGTTTTTCATGATGACCAGCATGGAACTGCAATAATAGCATCTGCAGGCCTTATTAACGCCGCAGAGATTGCAAGAAAGGACTTAAGCACGCTTCGCGTTGTAGTAAACGGCGCCGGGGCTGCAGGCATATCATGTGCGCGCATGTTCAGCCTCATTGGAGTGAAAAAAGAGAACATCATAATGCTTGACAGCAAGGGCGTGATCTATAAGGGAAGGGATGGCCTTACGCCTGAGAAGATGGAGTTTGCAACAGATGAGAGCGCAAGGACGCTTGAAGATGCCATGAAGGGCGCAGATGTCTTCATGGGACTAAGCAAGCCAAATGTAGTTACGCCTGAGATGCTGAAGAGCATGAGGGGCTCTCCGATTGTCTTTGCAATGGCAAACCCTGATCCTGAGATTACATATGAAGAGGCCATTAAGAGCAGGAGCGACATAATAATGGCAACAGGAAGATCTGACTATCCGAACCAGATAAACAATGTCCTGGGCTTTCCGTTTATCTTCCGCGGCGCACTCGACACAGGCGCAAGGAAGATCACGGAGAACATGAAGATGGCAGCGGCTAAAGCACTTGCAGATCTTGCAAAAGAGGATGTGCCATGCGTTGTAAGCAGGGCATATGGGGGAGAAGCCTTCAGCTTTGGAAAGAACTACATCGTTCCAAAGCCCTTTGATCCGCGCGTCATTGAGTATGAAGCTGCAGCGGTAGCAAAGGCAGCGATTGCTGACGGCGTTGCAACAAAGACAATAGAGGACTTGGATGAATACCGCCAGTCTCTCAGAAAGAGGATTGAAAAGTACTGGAAGTAGAAGATGCAAGCTGAATGACCTGGCAATCTGTTCAAGCTGGCCTCGTAGATTTTCCGGCATAAAAAGGGGCTCTGCTATAGAGCCTCCCGAATCATAATAGCGCTGATTTGGGTTAAAACAGTTCTGAATGCGAGCCTGTTTCTATAAGTTTAAGAATCAGCTCATTCTTGTAAATCTGATAAATCAAAAGCCAATCTGGTTCTATATGGCATTCTCTGCACCCTTTGAAATGCTTACTGTTACGCAATTGGTAATCCTTGTTTTTAGCCGGTAGCTTTTCTCCCTTCCTGAGCTTGTCTACAATATCAAAGAATTTACTCATATCCTTGCCTTTTCTCTTGTAAACTTCTAGCTCTTTCTTAATTATGGGCGTATATCTCACCTCATACATTCAAGGCCATCCTTAATTCTCCAATATCAGTAAAAGGACCAATTGAAAAATCAATCCCTATCTTCTCAGGGATGTTGTTGTCTGCAATGATTGCATCAAAGTACAGATCTATTGCATCTTCCATTGAAAAGCCCTTGCGCTTCAATACAGCATTTACAGCCTCTTTTTTCTTTTCATCAACGTTAACTGATAACCTGCACATTCCTTTATTCCTCCTGAGCCCTTTTGCCTGAATTGTATTTTCACAAAAGGGGAGCCGTCAAGGATTTGCTGTGTTCAGGATGCTTTGATCCTCACTTTCTGTTAGCCTGATCACTCAGGCATGGTGAAAACAAGCTAGAAAGCCTTCTCAAGTCTTTTCTTTGCAGCTTCCAGGCCCTGGCTGTACTGTTTTTCAAGCTGCTCGAGGTTTTTCTCAAGAATCTCGAGTGCTTCCTTATCATCTTCGATAGTCAAGCTGATCTGGCGGCCAAGGCGCTTGCTCATCTCCTGCGATTTCTGCATTAGGGCTGGCTCAAGCTGCTTTTCAATGGCATCAATAAGCTCTTTTCTTCTCTTCGGGTATTCAGAGAGCATCCTTAAGACCTCTTTATAGAGCTCAAGATGTGACTTGTCATCCTTTAAAACCCTTCTCATGATCTTTTCAAGGCGGCTGTAGCGGTCCTCTGCTGCATCGTATGCAGGAAGAGAGAGGGATGTTACAAGCACAGTCCTTAAAGAGCGCCTGAGCGCATCATCGTCAAAGTCATCAAGCCTTTTAAGGATTGCATCATCATTTTCCTCCTTTGCAAGGTATTCACCTGCAATCCTCTTTATCCTCTCATCTTCCTCTCTTTGTCTTATCTTCTCTTCATCTACTGCAATGTTCTCTGTTCTCTCCATTGCAAGCTCAAGTGCACTTTTGATTTTTCCCATAAGATGAATATAAGGCCAAGAGAGGAAAAAGAAAATAAGCATTGCTCACTCTTTTGCTTTTGTTTATGCTCTATCTCATGGGATTCAACATTATTCTCTTCTTTGACCTCTTTGGCACGATGGTCTTTGCTGTAACAGGAGCTGTAAAGGGAATCAGGAACCGCCTGGACCTTCTTGGCGTGCTTTTCTTTTCCCTCACCGTAGGATGCGGCGGCGGCATGATAAGAGACATGCTTATCGGGAGCACTCCAGTTGCAGCGTTCAGCGATTACCGCTATTTCCTTGTATGCATAGCAGCAGGAATTGTCTGTTTTATAATCTCACCTGTTACAATCGGGCGCTGGCCACTGGTTGTATATGCAGATGCAATAGGGCTCGGGGTATTTACCGCGCTAGGGGTTGAAAAGGCATCGGACATGGGCGTAAGCGTTGTCGGCCAGATAATGTCAGGCTTCTTCACTGCTGTCGGCGGGGGAATACTCAGGGATGTCTTTTCAAAGGAAATCCCGATGGTATTCACATCGGATTTCTATGCAAGTGCAACCATCCTTGGAGCCGCTTTCTATGTCCTTCTGGATTACTTCACAGAGTTTGGATACAATGTTCTTTTAGTTCTCACAGCACTCTTTACCACAACGCTCAGAATCATAGCATACAAATGCAACTTAAAGCTTCCGGTTGCGCGCCTGCATGGAGAGTAGAAGAAAAGATGAGCAGACTCTATTACAGTGAGCCATACAGAAGAGAGCTTGATGTCACGATTACTAAAATCGATGGCAAAGGCGTTTTCTTTGACAGAACTATATTCTACCCCGAGGGCGGGGGTCAGCCAGGGGACAGAGGAACTTTTTGCGGCCTCGAGATAACAGACACAAGAAAGAGAGGAGAAGAATCAGAGCATATATTCAAAACTGCTGATGGCCTCTTTGTCGGCATGAAGGGAAAGCTGGAGCTTTCATGGAGCCACAGGTACTCCTTCATGAAGCGCCACAGCGCACAGCATCTTCTCTCAGCTCTTCTGTTTTCTCTTCTTGATGCATCAACTGTTGCTGTTCACTTGTCTTATGATTACATAACGATTGAACTTGATAAAAAGGACCTTGAAGAGAGCTCAATATTAGCAGTTGAGGACAGATCTAACAGCATCGTGAGGGAGGCAAGGGCAATTTACCAGAAGGATATGACACAAGATGAGGCCCTTGCTCTTAATATGAGGCGAAGCATCAAGGTTGAAAGTGAAACAGTCAAGGTTGTCTTTATAGATGGCCTTGATGCTGTTGCGTGCGGGGGCTTGCATGTAAGGAATACCAGCGAAATAGGCGAGATCTCATATTACAGAAGTGAGCGCATAAGAGGGCACATACGGCTCATATTCAAAATAGATGATGAGGCTGTGAAGGAAAGGCGGAGGAACCTCAGCGTTGTAAACAAGGCATCTGAGCTGCTTTCTTCTCCTCCGGATCTTGTCGCAGAGGCCCTGAAAAGAAAGCTTGATGAGCTGGATTCTCTTCGCCATGAGATAAGAGCGATGAGGGCAGAAGAAGCAAGAAAGGAAGCAGAAAGGATGACTGAAAGCTGCTCAGTATATGAGACTGGCCATCCTCTTGATTATTTCAGGGAATTGAAAGGACGCGTGAAGGATGTTTTAGTACTTAGAGATGGAGAGAAAAAGGAGTTTCTATATATCGGGCTAGAGGAGCATTTTACAGAACTGAAAAAAGTTCTATCTTTAAAGGGCGGTGGAAGGGATGGCCTCTTTCAGGGCTCTTTTTCAGGCGGAGTGAAAGATATATCTTCTTCTGCACTTGAGGTGTTAAATGGCTTTAAAGGATAAAAGGGAAAAAGGCAGGATAAAGGCATACGTTGTAATTGGAACTATCCCTATTATCCTTGCGTTCATAGCTTTCCTGATCCTTATAAAGAGGATTGGAAGGCAGAATTTTGAGGCCATTTCTGCTCTTATAAACGGCCACTTATCGCTTTTTGCTATGTGCACATATATCTGGGTGACAGACACTTTCATCCTCCCGCTTTCCCCGATGTTCGTCTTTCCAATGCTTATTCAGTACCCGTGGTACATAGCAATACCTGCAACAGCAGCAGCGAGTGCGCTTGGCGGCATCTCAAGCTATTTTATCGGGCGCCTTCTTTACAAAATCGGCTTTGTAAGAAGGGCGTCAGAAAAGGCACGTGAAAAATGGGGAAGCTATATCGACCGCTATGGCACTCTCTTTGTGCTTGCCGGCTCAATCCTTCCCCTCCCGTTCTCAACAATATGCATGGCAGCAGGGGTGATGCATCATAATGCTCTGAAAGTAAGCCTCTCTTCATGCACGCGCGTTCTCAGGATGGCAATCTATTACTATATGTTCTACCTTGGCCTTCTTGCTGCCTGAACGACGAGCTCTGTTCTTTTCTCTGCTTCCCCGATGTAGGAGGATGCGTCTAACAGAGCTGTTATCTCATCCTCTGAAAGGTATTTAAGGATTCTTTTGTCTTTCATCATGTCAGATTTAAGAGGGTTTGACCGCCCATTCTGTACATCATTCCATGCCTTGAGGCTAAGCTCTCTTATCACTTCATGCATCTCCTGGCGGTCTGCGCCATTTTTTACAGAGTGCATAAGAACGCGCTCAGTTGCACTGAAGATGCCATAGCTGTTCATAAGGCGCTCTGTAGCAGAGCTATGAATATTCATGCCCTTTATGATTTTTATCTCAGTTTCAAGAATCTCATCGAGTGCTAAGAAGCTCTCAGGGATAAAGACTCTTCTGTTAGCTGAGTCATCAAGGCTGCGTTCAAGAATTGTAAGGGATGCATTCTGCCATGCAGTCATATAAGCAGAAGAAATGAGGCGCGCAAGAGAGTCAATCTTCTCGCTGTTTATCGGGTTTCTCTTAAACGGCATTGCAGAAGATCCTACCTGGCTCTTTCCAAACGGTTCAGAGAATTCTCCCACAGGAGGGCTCTGAAGGACTCTGAAGTCCAGGCTGAACTTTGAAAGCGTGCATGCAATCCTTGAAAGGACTTCCACAATCCTTATATCCTGCTTTCGCGTGTAAACCTGAGTGGATGCAGTAAAGGCCTTTAGCCCCAGTTCAGACATTGCGATTTCTTCCAGATCCATTGCCTTCATATCTGAATCCTTTAAGAGCTCTGTGTAGCTTGCAAGTGTTCCTACAGCACCCTTAAATCCCTTTCCCTTAAGGTTGTTCTTTACGTATATAAGGTCATCAAGGTCATCGCTTAAATCCTGAAGTGTCTGAGAGAGGCGGTAGCCGATTGTAGTGATCTCAGCAGGCTGGATATGAGTGAAGGCCATAGTTGGAACGCTCTTGTACTCAAGTGCTTTATCAGAAAGTGCTGAAATAAGGGCCTTAAGCTTTGATTCTGTTATCTCAAGGGCCTCCTTGAAGCGGATTACATCAGCGTTATCAAGTGCGTCCATGCTTGTAGCCCCGAGGTGTATTATTCCCCCCCCTTTCGGGCACTGCTCTGCATATGTCTTTATCTCAGCCATGAGATCGTGCTTAATTTCGCTTTCAATCTCGCTGGCTCTCTCTATGTCGATATCATCCTTGTGCTTAATCAGCTCAGCAAGCTGCTCTTCTGTTACAAGAGAAGCTTTTGCCTCTGCCTTTGCAAGTGCAATCCATACACGGCGCAGTGTCTTTCTCTTATGTACCTCTGAAAAGAGGCGCCTCATCTCTTCTGAGCCATAGCGCCATGTATATGGGCTGATGAAGGTATCATGTGTGTAATCCATCTCTCTTCCTCCACAAACTATCCCCTATATTATCT
>CAZHQL010000049.1:0-11552 GCA_964534915.1 uncultured Spirochaetaceae bacterium
CGCTAGGAGTAATCCGAATCCTGATGTCATCAGAGTCTTGGTTGATGCAGGAGCATCCATCAATGCAAGGACTGAAATCGGCATGACAGCGCTTATGTATGCCATTGAGTGCAATGAAAATCCTGATGTTATTAAAGCTTTGATTGAAGCAGGAGCAGATGTCAATGCAAAGGATGAAGATGGCTATACAGTTCTCATGTATGCCTTTGAGTATGAAAAGGATACAGATGTTATCAAAATCTTGATTGATGCTTGTACTAATGTTAATGCTAGGGATTTATATGGCCGAACAGCTCTTATGTATGCTACTTGGTATAATGCTAATCCTGATGTAATCAAAGCCCTGGTTGATGTTGGTGCTAATGTTAATGCTAGGGATGAAGATGGTGTGGTAGCTCTTATGTATGCCGCTGAGTATACTGAAAATCCAGAAGTCATCAGTATCTTGATTGATGCCGGAGCAGATGTTAATGCAAAGGATGAAAATGACACGACGGCTCTTATGTATGCCGCCTGGTATAATGAGAATCCTGATATAGTGAAAGTTTTGTTACAGGCAGGCGCAGATCCTAAAGCTCGTGATGTGGATGGAGATCGAGCCGTTGATTTCATTAGTAGCAGTAGTTCCTTTTATGGGACTGATGCTTACTGGATGCTGTGGGATGCAAGCTTCGATTAAGGTTTAGTTATGCATAATCCGGATCGATATTAAACTGGAATGTGTAGGAGGGGAATTCTTTCTCAAGGGCTTCTGTTGCTTTCTTTCTGAATTCGGAGAAGTCCTTGAGGTTGAAGTCTACAACTACATCGAAGTGGACTCTGAGGTCCTCAAAGTGTACATGGAATGCGTGCATGCCGATTACAGATTCACTTACTTCCTTCATTACGTTCAGGACTTCCTTTTTCATCGTCTTTACAGTAGGGTTGCTGTCATTTACGGCATACATTCCGAATGTCATATAGATTCCAAGCTCATTGAAGATTTCAATCTGAGCTTCTGTCATTGCATCGAATATCTCTTCTCCAGGGGCTTTGGAAGGGACTTCAACATTGCATGTGCCAATGCTGCGCGAGGGGCCATAGTTATGAATCTGTATGTCATAGCCTCCATGAAGAGGGCTGTGGCGGCTAATGATTGCCCTGATTTCATTCACTGTTTCCTTCCTCGGCCTCTCGCCAACTATTGAGGAAACAGTCTTAAGCACGCATTTAATGCCAGATGAGATGATGAAAAGCGATACTATAAGGCCCGCCCATCCATCAAAGTTGACAGGAGCAATGTATGAAAAGATTACGGCAAAGAGAGTAACTGAGGAGCTTATGGCATCTGTCAGGGAATCTGTTGCGCTTGCCTTAAGCGCATCGGATGATGTTTTAATGCCGGCGCTCCTGTTCTTTCTCCAGAGAAAGAGCTTTAGAATGATTGTCGCAATTATGATAAGCACCATAGTGCCGCTAATTGAGATATCTTCTGGGCTAATTATCTTTTCTATCGAGGATGATAGGATTTCAAAGCCCGCAAAGAGAATTATGAAGGAAACAAGGAGCGCTGAGAGGTACTCAATGCGCCCAAAGCCAAGGGGGTGTGCATGCGTGGGCCTTCTTTTTGCCAGGATATTGCCCGCCATAGTCACTAATGATGAGAGGATGTCCCCTGCGTTGTTGATGCCGTCAGAGACAATGGCAACAGAGCCGCTGATAAGGCCGATTGCGATCTTAACAGCTGCCATAAGAAAATTGAGGACCATCGAGATAAGAGAGTTTGCTCTTATTATCTTGTCCCTGTCCAGATTATTTGCCGCTCTCATTCCTCTTGAGATGATAGTTGTCCTTTCCCTTATTTTCAAGTGTATAATTATTTGCTATGAGACTTACAGATGAGTTAATTGATCTGCTTCCGCCACCTCCTGCATCAGTTGCCATAACGGGTGCAGGGGGAAAGACAACGATGCTTAAGAAGCTTTCAAGTGCCATAAGGGACAAGGGCTTCAGCGTGCTTATAACGACTACTACAAAGATACAGGCACCGCTTTTCTATGACTATGATGCAGAGCACGTGTTCACATCCGAGAGCGCAGTGCTTTCTCATAATGTGAGAAAGGGTGAGAAGGTCTTCTATGCAGAGGCCTTCTATGATATCAAGAAGACAGTCTCTCCTGCTTTAGATGTCCTCTCTGTATTGAGAAAAAGGTATGACTACCTTTTATATGAGGCAGATGGCTCAAGGGGCCTTCCTGTGAAAATACACACTGAAAGGGACCCTGTAATGCTTGATGACACAAACATGGTAATTGCCATAATGGGCCTTAGTGCAGTAGGTGAAAAGGCATACAGCGCAGTCTTTGGATCTGACTCTGATGAGACTGTCGATAAAGCCTTTATTGAAAGCTATATCGCCTCCGGTGAGGGGCTTTTAAAGGGAATGAACAGTGACATGAAGAATGTCATCATAATCAATCAGGCAGATGATAACCTTGATAAAATAGAAGAGCTAAGGGATATTCATTTTCCCTGCAGGACTATATTTGCATCGGAGGAGAAGGATGAAGTCTACTTATCTCTTTGAAAATGCTGAGGAAAAAGAGAAAAAGGGCCTAGGGTTCGCAATTGTCACGCTTATTGAGAAAAGCGGCGTGAGCCCCAGGCGCAGCACGCGCATGATTGTCTATTCAGACGGAAGCACATCAGGCACCCTTGGCGGAGGGGATGCAGAGAGACAGGCTGCTAAGGATGCCCTTCTTTTAATAAAGGAAGGAAAAAGCGAGAAGAGAAGATATAATGTTCACCAAGGAGGAGATGTTGTACTGATGTTTGACACAGTTGAGAGGAAAAAGGATGTCTTTATATTCGGATCCGGGCATTTTGCCCTGGCTCTTAAGGACGTATTTGAATACCTTAAGTTCCGCATCCATATGATAGACGCGTTCTATGGGGAGGCGGAGAAGGAGTTTAAGAGCGAGGACGCAGATGAGAACTCTGCATGCATATTCACAGACCATCAGAACCGCGAGAAATTCTTTAACGAAGCAGAGAGAAGCAGGGCTTTCTACATCGGGTGCCTTTCATCGCGCTCAAGGAAAGTGGATCTCTTTGACCGCCGCATCTATATTCCTTCGGGCCTTGATATCAACTCAGACACTCCTGAGCAGGTTGCAATATGCATAGCAGGGGAAGTGTTCGCTGCTTTTAACAAGAAAGCAGGGCGCAGCATGAGGGACGAAAGAGAGCGCCTTGTAATAGTAAGGGGGGCAGGGGACTTAGCAACTGCTACGATAATAAGGCTTAAGAGAGCTGGCTACCATGTGCTTGCACTTGAGACAGCGGAGCCATCCTCAATAAGACGCACTGTAAGCTTATCTGAGGCAGTGTATGATAAAAGCGCGACCGTTGAGAAAGAGAAGGCAGTTTTAATAGATTCCGCAGAGGATGCATTTAGTGCATTTGATGATGGCTTGATTCCCATTCTGATTGATGAAAAAGGGGAGGCCATTAAAAAGCTCAGGCCGACTGTGGTAGTTGATGCAATAATTGCAAAGAAAAACCTTGGAACCAAGATTGATGATGCAGAGCTTACTATTGCTCTAGGCCCTGGCTTCCATGCATCGCGCGATGTGGATTTCGTAATTGAGACACAGAGGGGACATAACCTAGGAAAAGTAATATCTTCAGGGGAAGCTGCTCCTAACTCAGGAAAGCCAGGCATTATCGAAGGCTTTGGAGAAGAAAGAGTGATACACTCTCCTGAAGACGGAAAAATCAGGCACTTTTTTTCAATTGGAGATATTGTAAGAAAGGGAGAGATCATTGCAAGAGTAGGAGAAACAGATGTCCCTGCATCAATTGACGGGATGCTCAGGGGCCTCATACGCGAGGGCTATGAGTGCAAGAAGGGCCTTAAGATTGCAGATATAGATCCACGTGGTGCCAGGGCTGAGTACTTAACCATGAGTGACAAGGCCCGTGCGATATCAGGATCTGTCTTAGAAGTAGTTGATTCCTTCTTTTCATCCCGCCCTGAGCTCTGATTGCCTCTGTTAAAGCATATGAAGTATGATTCAGGCATGGAAAAAGATGTAGAGAAAGTAAAGGCGGCATCCCTTGTGCTATCTTCTTCATCCCTCAGCGTGAGAAATAATGCGCTTCTGCTCATTGCATCAGCGCTCTGGGAGAACAGGGCATATATATTTGATGAGAACAGAAAAGACATCTTAAATGCGAGCGGCAGCGTTAGCGCGTCAGTTCTTAAGCGCCTTAAGTTTGATGAAGGAAAACTAAAGAGCGTGCTTGAAGCTCTTGATGATGTAATAAAGCTTCCAGATCCCGTTGGAAAGACCTTAGAGAAAAGAGAGCTTGATGAAGGCTTGATACTAACTCGCAAGAGCTATCCCATTGGCGTTATTGCCATGATATTCGAGGCGCGCCCTGATGCCCTTGTGCAGATAGCATCGCTTGCAATCAAGAGCGGGAATGGCCTTATTCTGAAGGGCGGAAAGGAAGCAGCGCTCTCTAACAGGGCACTTTTCAGCGTAATAAAGGAAGCTCTGAAAAAATCCGGAGTGCCTGAAGACTCTATTCTTCTTGCTCAGAGCCATGAGGATGTAAATGCACTTTTAAAGCTTGACTCTTATATTGACCTTATTATCCCACGCGGCTCAAACAGCTTCGTGCGCTATGTAATGGAAAACACTAAAATCCCTGTGCTCGGGCATGCAGACGGAATCTGCTCAATCTATGTTGATGAGAGTGCAAACATTGATATGGCTGTCGCTGTAGTAAGAGACAGCAAAGCACAGTACCCATCTGCCTGCAATGCAGTTGAGACAGTCCTTGTAAATGAGAAAATAAAGGATGCATTCCTTTCTCTTCTGAAAGAAGCACTAGACAAAGAAGGTGTGAGAATACGTGGAACAGAGAGCGTCAGGAAAATAATAGATTGTGAGTTAGCATCAGGTGATGATTTTAATACAGAGTTTCTCTCCCTTACCCTTGCCGTAAAGACTGTTAAGGATACTGCGGAGGCAATAGAGCATATAAATTCCCACGGCTCACACCACACGGATGCAATAATTACAGAGAGTGCGGAAAACAGGGATTTATTCTTTGCTCTTGTTGACAGCGCAGATGTCTTTCATAATGCATCAACGCGCTTTGCTGACGGCTATCGCTTCGGCCTTGGTGCAGAAGTTGGAATCTCTACATCAAAGATTCATGCCCGGGGCCCTGTGGGCTTAAGCGGCCTTATGAGCTATAAGTGGCTCCTGGATGGAAACGGTGAGGTTGTAAAGGACTATGCAGAGGGAAGAAAGAGATTCCATCATAAGGATTTAATATGAGGGATTTTTCAAAAGTAAAGAAAGTTGTTGTAAAGGTTGGAACAAACCTGCTTACCGATGAAAGCGGCATAAATGAAGAAAGAATAAGGACAATATGCTGCGATTTAGCAGCGCTTAAGAACATGGGCTACCAGGTAATGCTTGTCTCCTCGGGAGCAATTGGAATGGGAGCAAAAGTGTTAAAGCACAAGAACGCTGTTGTGCATATTCCTCTCAGGCAGGCATTTGCAGCAATTGGAAACCCGATGCTGATGACAAGCTACCAGAATGCAATGAGAGAGCATAATATCATAGTTGCGCAGGTTTTAATAACGCGCAGCACATTGAATAACAGAAAGAGCTATGTGAATTTAAGGAATTCTGTCTCAACGCTCCTTGCACTCGGTGTAATTCCCATATTCAACGAAAACGACGTTGTATCCACTGCTGAAATCGGAAATGTCTTTGGAGACAATGACAGGATGAGTGCGATGGTTGCATCCAAGATAGAGGCAGATCTTTTGATCATATTAACTGATACTGACGGAATCTACACAGGAAACCCTAAGAAAGATAAGGATGCAAAGCTTATAAAGACTATTGACAGAATAACACCCGAGATATTCTCATACACAAAGGGAAAGGGAAGTGCGTTCTCAACAGGGGGGATGAAAGCAAAGCTCTATGCTGCAAAGATTGCAAAGGACGGGGGATGTGCGACAATCATAGCATCAGGCTATGAGAATAATGTCCTTTCCCGCATCCTTAAGGGCGAGGAGATAGGAACCCTTATCCTTCCATCAAAGCGCCTGAGTGCGCGTGAGCGCTGGATAATGGATGCAGAAACATCCGGTGTGATTACAGTGGATGAGGGAGCTGCCAGAGCGCTTTTATCAAATAAGTCGCTGCTTCCCTCTGGCATTGTGGATGTAAAGGGAAACTTTGGCGAGAAAGAGGTTGTTCTTGTAACAGATGAGCATTCTAAAGGTTTACTTAAAGCAGTAACCAATTTCAATTCAACGGATCTCAGAGCCCTTATGGGACACAAGAGCTGTGAGATTGATGAAATACTAGGAGAAGGAAGGAGGGATGTTGTTTTCCGCCCGGAAGACACGAGCCCTGTAGAACATAATGGCTGATTATAAGATTGTACACAGAAAGCAGGATCTGGAGATGAAAATCTCTTCTCTCCATCATCAGGACCAGCTGGCAATTGGCCTGATAGACACCTCTGATGAAACAGACCTTCTATCTTCTCTTGACTGGTTCTGCGCTAACATGAACTTCTCTTTGCACCTCATTACAACAGAGGAGAGGGCTTTGGAGATGGATTTAGCAGACAGGTATCCTGATGTTACTTTCATACTCTTCAGAAGTGCAGCAACAACAGGAGAGTACATAAATGCACTCTCTGAGGAGTGCTATACAACGTATTTCCTTGTACTTCGCACGGACTCTGTCCTGATTGAGTACCAGGGCCATGAGCTTATGCAAATGATGGCTCAGAAGAGCCGTCCTGCAATTATTACTCCTGTAATGCTCTCCAGTCAGCTTGAAGTCATTCCGACGCTCCGTGCGCCTCACTTGAGGGGAAAGGATTTTGAGCCCCTGAGCTATATGCCGACAGTCAGCGAAGTAAGGGCAGAGGAGAATTTATATCCCGTGATGGGCCTCGGGCTTTATGACAGGGCACTCTTTCAGCGCTTGAGGCTCTATGACTCTCAGATAGCAGGGGAGTTTTTCCAGATGGCAGATTTTGGAATAAGATGCCACCTTCTTGGCTACTCGATACTCACAACGCGCAGCATCGTAATACAGTTTCCACAGAAGATGAGCATTGTAGAGGACAGAAGCCCATGCGATGGCATGAACAGGTTCTACACAAAGGCAATGAGCATACGGCGCATTGCAGGGAAGAACCTTGTTGAGAAGTGGAAGCCCTATGTGGATAAGACACTTCTAAATGACGAGATAAAGAAGAAGCAGATAGTCATTCAGAAAACAGACTTCTTTACACTCATGGAGAGATGGAAAGCCAAGGAAGAGTAGCTCTACTCGGCATCCCTCCGTGCTTCCATTATGAGCTTTGTCTTTAATTCCCTCAGCCTGGATGAGAGGCTTACCTTGTATATATGAGGGTTTATCTGTCTCTTGTAGCTCTTGTCGAATTCTGTTAAGAGCTCTGCGCTCCTTCTCTGGATCTCATGGATGTTGATCTCCTCATAAAGCCTTTTTCCGCCTTCCATCTTCTTATTAAGCATCGCTTTATAGTGCGCGTAGTTCTTCTTTTTCATTATAAAGAAGTCCTGCGTGCTGAATGGATGATAGAAAGGAATGTTGACGCCCTCTTCAAGAGTCTCATCACTAAGCGTTATTAAATCTGCAAGAGCAGAGCCAAACTCATCATAGAACCTGTAGACCTGCTTGACTCCGGGATTCGTAGTCTTTTCATAGCTGCTTGAGACCTTGAGGGTAGGGATATAGACTCCGTTTTCCTCCTTTGCTGCAAGCTTGTAAACTCCATTGAGGCTTGACTGGAAGCCTCCAGTTACTAAATGCGTTCCAACTCCCCATGAGTCAACTGGAGCACCGTCATTTACAAGGCCCTGTATGATTTCCTCAGTCAAATCATTTGATACGCAGATAGTCGCATCAAAGAGCCCTGCCTCATCAAGCTTTCTCCTTACAGCCTTTGAAAGGTAGCTTAAGTCCCCTGAATCAATCCTGACGCCGATCTTCTTTCCTTTCTTCTTCATCTCAAGGCCGACTGTGATCGCACTCTCAATTCCGCTTGTGAGCGTGTCATATGTGTCGATCAGAAGTACTGCATTGTCAGGATAGAGCTCTGCAAATGTACGGAAGGCCTCAACTTCGCTCTCAAAGCTCATGATCCATGAGTGTGCCATTGTCCCTGCAACCGGGATTCCGTATTTCATTCCGGCATATGTATTGCTTGTAAGCTTTGTGCCTCCGATGAAGGATGCGCGCGATGCAGAGTGCCCTCCGTTCTCGCCCTGTGCCCTTCTTAGTCCGAATTCCATTATGATGCCGCGTCCCTTTGTAGCCTGCTGCATCCGGCTTGCCTTTGTAGCAATCAAGGACTGGAAGTTCACAGTGTTTAATAAAAGTGTCTCAATAAGCTGAGCATCAATTAAATCTGTCTCAACTCTTATAAGCGGCTCTCCAGGGAAGACTGGCGTGCCCTCATCAAATGCGTAGATATCTCCCTTGAAGCGGTATGATTTCAAAAATTCAAGGAAGGAGGTGTCAAATTTCCCGAGCTTCCTTAAATATTCGATATCCTCAGCTGAGAAAGAAAATTCCTCAAGCTTTGTCAACAGCTCCTCAAGGCCTGCAAATATAAGGTAGCCGCCGTTAAAGGGATTCGTGCGGTAGAACATATCGAAGACAACGCGCGTATTATGTTTTTTCAGAAAATAGCCCTGAGCCATTGCAAGCTCATAAAAGTCAGTTGTAAGTGCACTTATCATTTTTCTATCCTGTCAAAACCACAGTATGGAATGAGCACCTTCGGTATTGAGACCGATGAGTCCTCATTCTGGTAATTTTCGATTATCGCAACCAGAGCTCGTGAGAGAGCTATGGCAGTTCCATTAAGCATATGAACAAACTTGATCTTTCCATCATCATCGCGATAGCGGATATTAAGCCTCCTTGCCTGGTAGTCCGTGCAGTTGCTCGTGCTCGTGACTTCCCCGTACTCGCCATCCTCGCTTCTTCCCGGCATCCATGCTTCGATATCGAATTTGCGGTATGCAGGTGCACCGAGGTCCCCTGTTGCTGTGTCCACAACGCGGTATGGGATTTCAAGGCCGGAAAAGATTTCTTCTTCAATTGCAAGAATCTTCTCATGGAATGCCTCAGACTCCTCAGGAAGGCAGTATATGAACATCTCAAGCTTTGTAAACTGGTGTACGCGATACAGTCCCTTTGAGTACTGCCCGGCACCCCCTGCTTCCCTTCTGAAGCAGTGCGAGAGCCCTGCCATCTTAATGGGAAGGTCCTTTTTTTCAAGGATCGTGTTGGCATAGTAGCCGCCGAGGGTAATCTCTGCAGTTCCCACTAAACATGTGCCCGTTCCTTCAAGTGTGTAGATATTGCTCTCTTCTCCGCGCGGATTAAAGCCTATGCCGCTCAGTATTTCCTCTTTTGCAATGTCCGGTGTGATAAATGGCGTAAAGCCGTGCTTGAGAACTGTGTCCATTGCATAGCGCTCAAGTGCCATCTGAAGGATTACGCCCTTGTTCTTGATATAGTAGAACTTCTGCCCGGAGACCTTTGCACCGCTTTCAAAGTCCAGTATGTCCAGATGCTCTCCAAGCGTTACATGGTCTTTGGCCTTGAAAGGAAGCTTTTTAACTTGTCCTGCAAACTTTATTGCAAGGCTGTCCTTGTCTTCCTTTCCAATAGGGGCCTTTGGGGATGCGTAGTTTGGAATCGTGCTGGCCTTTTCTGTAAAAGCACTCTCAAGGGAAGCAAGGCGCTCTTCCTTTTGCTGAAGCTCTGCCTTGATTTTCTTTCCCTCTTCGATAAGGCTTAGCCTGACATCCTGCTCAAGCTTTGTTTTCATCTTGGCAGCATTCTCATTTCTTTTTGCCCTGAGAGTTTCAACCTGCTGAAGAATTTCATAGCGCTCATCCTGAAGAGAGATAATCTCATCGAGGTTTATATTCATATATCTGTTTTCTATGTTCTTCTTTATCTCATCATAGCGGCTCTTAAGCTCTTTAGTGTCAATCATGCTAGTCTCTCCTTGCTTTCTTTCTCAAGTTCATCACTACGCTCTGCTGCGGCCCTTACAGCCTTGTATATTGCGCTCTCAAAACCGTTTTCCTTGAGTGCCTCAATTCCCCTTATCGTAGTTCCCTTTGCTGAGCAGATCAAAGGAATGAGAGCAGCTGCCGGCGTTCCGTCACTTAGAAGCGAGAGCGCAGAGAAAAGCGTGTCCTTGACGATGCTCTCAGCACTCTTGTATGGAATTCCTATGCTCGTTGCAGCCATCGCAGAAGAGGAAATGAATTCAAGTGCGTAGGCAATTAATGACCCCGATGCGCCTATGAATGCACCGAATGAGCTCTCATCGAGTGAGAATGCACTTCCAAATGAGCATGCAATCTCAAAGCAATCATTCTTAAAGGCCTCATCAGCGCCATCTGAATAGCAGATGGCAGTAACTGCCTTTTTCTCTCTTGCTGCCAGGTTGGGCATGAAGCGTGCGATGTTCTTAGTCTCCAGGTTTGCCTCAAGGGATGAGAGCGTAATTCCTGCGGCAATCGATATGTAGCTTAAATCCTTTCTTTTAATGGATGCAAGGAATGCCTTATCTATTACCTGTGGCTTTACAGCTATTATTGCGATATCTGTGCCAGAGAGAGCATCATCAATGCTTTCCTCACTCTTAAAGCCTGAAGAGCTGACTTTATCCTTATCGATATCGTAGATTTTGATGCTGCAGCTGTCTTTTATGCTCATGGCTATTGCTGAGCCCATGTTGCCAAAGCCGATGAATGCAACTCTTTTCACTTTGCCTCCTGCCAGGAGTAATTTCTAAGTTCTCCTGTGACTTTAAATGATGGAAAGCACTTCTGCCTTAAGACTTCATATAAAGCGATTGCAACGCTGTTTGAGAGATTAAGGCTTCTTGTCTCTCCAATCATAGGAATTCTAACAGCTCTTTTTTTGTGCATAAAGAGGATATCTTCCTCAATGCCCTTGCTTTCCTTGCCGAATATCAAATAAATCTCGCTCTCTATTTTTCCATAGTCTATATCCGAATAGCACTGCTGAGCCTTGGTTGAGAAGAAAAAAAGCTCATCAGAGGAGTGCTTTAAGAGGAAATCTGAAGTGCTTTCGTATTCAGTTATCTCAACATCGCTCCAGTAATCGAGGCCTGCATGGCGCACAGCTCTTTCTGAGATATCAAAGCCAAGAGGGTGCACGAGGTGAAGGCGCGCACCCGTTGCTGCGCATGTGCGTGCTATGTTTCCTGTATTCTGCGGGATCTCAGGCTCGAAAAGACATACATTAAGCATAGGCTATTTATATACTTTTTTCCCCTGTTGCTCAATTAACGGAAGTTTTCAAGCCCCGGCTGTTCCTTCATTTTTCTCATGGCAACTTTACGCTATAATGAGGCCATGTCGTATTACATCAAGAAGACCAATCTTAAAAAGGGGCTCTATTTGCAGATTTGTGAAGGCCATCATGACCCGCTTAAAG
>CAZHQL010000050.1:0-5584 GCA_964534915.1 uncultured Spirochaetaceae bacterium
TAAGTTAGCAAGAAAAAAGTAAACAACAAAGTTTTGCTCTGATTAAAATCATGTTCCACAGTTCTCTTTTAGTCCCGGATCTATTTCACATTGCCTAGAGAACAAGTGCTATCAAGACTATTACAGCAATCACGGCATAGGGAAGCAAATGAAGAATTATGCCCCACTTAAAGCCTTTCTTGAAAGAATCATCGTCCCACATAGCTTTATTCTAAAGCGCTCCCTGACTCAGCGTCAAATAAAAAACCCTCTCACCGTATCAATACGATAAAAGGGTTATCTTGCGGCCGAGAGAACTCGAATCTCCAAGCCCTTTCAAGCACTAGCACCTCAAGCTAGCGTGTCTACCAATTCCACCACGACCGCAAAATCCGGCACCTTTACTTGGCACAAGGAGAATTTAGCCCATTTAAGGCATTCTCGTCAATACTATTTTGAAAAATTATATCAGATAGATTCCTTTCTCCTTAGCCTCACGCCTTGTCTCATCAGGCCATACAGAAGCCTGAACTTCTCCGATGTGGCACTTATGAAGAAGGAACATGCAGAGCCTTGACTGGCCGATTCCTCCTCCTATGGTCTCTGGATACTCGTTACCAAGAAGCCTCTTATGCCAGTAAAGCTCCTTGCGGGCATTCAGATTCTTCATCTCAAGCTGATTTAAAAGAGCAGTCCTGTCAACTCTTACTCCCATGCTTGAAAGCTCTAATGAATCATCGCGCACAGCATCATAAACTATAATATCCCCATTGAGGCCGTGGTAGCCCTCAGATGTCTCTGTGGACCAGTCATCATAATCAGGGGCCCTCAGCGAGTGCGGCTCTCCAGATAGAAGAGGATAGCCGATTCCGATGATGAAGACTGCCCCGTATTTTTTAGCAGCTTCCCTTTCCCTCTTTTGCGGAGTTAAATCCGGGTATTCCCTCTCAAGGTCCTCAGAGAAGATGAATGTAATATCCTCAGGAAGATTGTCTTTTAAGACAGAATACGTCTCAGAAAGAAGGAAGCTTGTTCTTTTCATTGCCCCATAGATACCTTTGACAGTGCTTTTAAGCGTCTCAAGGTTCCTCTCTTCCTTTTTAATCACTTTCTCCCAGTCCCACTGGTCAACGTATACAGAGTGCGTTGCATCCACTGTGTCATCCGGGCGAAGTGCATTCATATCCGTGTATATGCCCCTTCCTGGCGCATAGCCATAGTCAGCAAGTGCCATCCTCTTCCATTTTGCAAGGCTCTGTACGATTTCCATCTTCCTGCCGCCAAGGGCTGTGACAGAGAAGCTGACAGGCCTCTCTACCCCGTTTAAATCATCATTAATTCCACTTCCGCACTCAACGAAAAGAGGACTGGTGAGACGTGTGAGCCTGAGAGACGCAGAAAGCTCTTTCTCAAAGGTGTCCTTTGTGAGCTTTATGGCCTTTTCTGTGTCCTTCGGGCTTAATAAACTCTTGTATCCTGTAACAAATTCCATAATCTCTTCCTATTGATATTTCCCTTTTAATATATAAGAATTAACGAAATTGATAAACCCGGGGAGGCAAGTGTGAGAGGAAAGATCTTTTGCGAATTCAAGAAGTTCATTGCTCGCGGAAGCGTCATCGACTTAGCTGTCGGTGTCATCATAGGATCTGCATTCTCAAACATAACAAACAGCCTGGTCAATGATATCATAATGCCTTTCATCGGGTTTCTCTCCGGAGGAGTGGATTTCTCAGATAAGAAGCTTGTGCTTTTTCATGCAACAGAGACTCTTGATGAAGTTGCAATAAGATACGGCGCATTCATAAACACTGTTTTCAACTTCCTCCTGATTGCTATCGTGCTCTTTTTCATGGTAAAGACAGTAAATACGCTTAAGGAGAAGGCTAAAAAGGAAGAGAAAACGGAGGAGGAAAGCGCTCCTCCTCAGAAAAGCGATTATGTAGTCCTTCTTGAGGAAATCAGGGATATCCTCAGAAAAGAGAAGAATTCCTAAAGATCATAACAGATGGCAGATTTAACCTCATCTGCCTTTTCTTTTGAGATGGCATGCTCGATTATCTTTAAAGAAAGTGAAAATGCATAAGAGACGCTCTTTCCCGTTATGATATTCCCATCAACTACTACGCCCTCACTCAGATAGTCCTTCTTCTCTGAATACTTCTCAGAGCCCGGGTAACATGTAGCTTTTCTGTCATTTAAGAGCCCTGCATTTGCCAAGACGACTGCAGGGGATGCACATATTGCGCTTACAATCTTTCCCTCTGCTGCAGCCTTTATTATCCTCTCATTTACTGACCAGCTCTGTGAGAGATTGACTGCCCCTGGCATGCCGCCGGGGAGAAATACGATATCGAAGGATTCATCATCGCTTTCCCTGAGCGTTTTATCTGCAAGAACAGCTACTCCATGTGAGCTCATTACAGTCTTCTCGTCATCAAGAGATGATGTAAACGTCTCAATGCCGGCCCTTCTCATCATATCCACTGGAATAATTGCCTCACTCTCTTCAAAGCCTTCTGCAAGGTATACTATCGCTTTCATTCTCACCTCCTAAAGAATTTCAAGAGCACCGCCTGCATCATCTGCTTTTTGAAGGAGCTTAGCTGCACCACAGAGTATTCTCTCAGTCTCTTGCCATCCTATGCATGCATCAGTTACGGATACGCCATACTTCAAGGCAGAAACATCCTGGGGTATGCTCTGCGCGCCCTCATAAAGATTTGACTCGAGCATGAAGCCCTTGATGCTCGTATCTCCCCATACAACCTGGTCGATAACACTTCTTAAGACCCTCTTCTGCCTTCTGTAGTCCTTGCGGCTGTTCGAATGCGAGCAGTCTATGATTACAGCTTCATTGAGATTATTATCCCTTAAGAGCTTAAGAGCATTCTCAACTTCATCCTCATAGTAGTTAGGGCCATGAACACCGCCACGAAGTATCAGGTGTCCTGCATTGTTGCCTGTGGTCCTGAACACAGAGCACTTGCCGTCCTTGGAAATACCGATGAAAGCGGCTTCGCCCTGAGCGCTCTTAATTGCGTTTACAGCGCTCATTAAATCCCCGCTCGTGCTGTTCTTGAAGCCGATTGCGACGCTTAGGCCGGATGCAAGGTTCCTGTGAGTCTGGCTCTCTGTAGTACGGGCTCCGATACTTGACCAGGACATGATCTCATCTATGTACTGGGGAATGATCGGATCGAGTACCTCACATCCTACGGGAAGGCCTATTTCAGTAATGTCGATAAGGAGCTTGCGCGCAACCATTATTCCCTTCTCTATGTTTCCGCTGCCGTTCATATCCGGATCGAGTATAAGGCCCTTCCAGCCAAGGTTGGTCCTTGGTTTTTCAAAATACGTCCTCATGACGATTAAAAACTGATCACTTAATTCATCGCTGAGTTCTTTTAAGCGCCTTGCATACTCAAGTGCGGCATTCGGGTCATGTATGCTGCATGGCCCTACGATGGCCAGAAGCCTCTTATCGCGTCCGAATATGATATCATTGACGCTCTTCCTGTAATTTACGATCATCGCCCTGTCCTCAGCAGACAGGGGAATGAGAGTACCAATTTCCCTTGGAGTCTTAAGACTCTCAATGTCCTTAATCCTTATATCCTGTGATTTTCTCATACGGACCCATTATAGAGAAAATGAAGAACAATAAGAATGCCCTATTTCTTCTTAGACTCATCCTTTTTCTTCTTCGGATATAAAAATCTCTTGATCTTCTGAGTCGGAGTGCGCTCAAATGGCTCTTCCTGGAGCTCAGTTTCATTTATGCGTGACTGCACGGAAAGCTGCTTATTCACGATCTTCCTGATCTCCTTAACATACTTCTCAGCCTCTTTTCTTGCACTCGCTGCATCAAGCTTGAGCTTAGCACTCATAAGCTCAAGGTCAATCTTGATAAGAGCAAGAAGGCCTCCGCCTGACGGTACCACAAGGCTCTCTTCCACATACTCCTGAGAATTTATCAGGCTCTCAATGATCTCAGGATAGATATTCTCTCCCGCAGGGCCCAGGATCATGGTCTTGACCCTCCCCTTTATGGCAAGGCGCCCTTTCTTATCAAGCATTCCAAGGTCCCCTGTTTTAAAGAAGCCGTCAGATGTGAATACATCGCTATTGAGCTCCTCCCTCTCATAGTAGCCCATCATCACATTAGGACCCTTTACTAAAACTTCCCCGACTCCCTCTTCGTTCTGATTTTCAAGTTTTACTGTGTCATCTGATACTACCTTTCCAACAAATGAAAGCTTATGGTCCTTCTTCCTTGGGCCGCATCCTGCGACTAAGGGACTTGTCTCGGTAAGGCCATAGCCGAGTGCATACGGAAATGATGATCTGTAGAGGAAATACTCAACCTCGCTATCAAGGGGCGCGCCTCCGATTCCGAAGAACTTGATGCGAGAACCGAATCTTGCAAGGATCTTCTTTCCGATTACCCTGTAGACAAAGCTTCCGATTAACGGGTATTTAATGAGCCTTTTTATCTTCTTGTTCTCGCTTATTACAGGGACTACAGAGGCGCGGTATACTTTCTCAATTAAAAGGGGAACAGTGAGCATTACATGAGGCCTTACCTCATTAAGGGCCGGAAGAAGCACGGAGGCTGCCGGAGCCTTTCCTAAAAATGTTATCTCCAGGCCCTGCAAAAGAGTCAGTACCTGCCCTATTGTAAACTCATATACATGGCTCATTGGAAGTATTGAGAGCACTGAGTAGCCCGGCTTTACCTTTACATAGACATCCGTGCTTAAGTCTGCACACCTTAAGATATTGAAGTGCGTCAGCATAACACCCTTGCTTGAGCCCGTTGTTCCGCTTGTATAGATTATTGATGCAAGGTCAGTCTCTTCCGGCCTGTTCTCATCCAGGAGACCCTGGTTTATCTTCGTATTCGGAAGCGATATTCCTGGAAGAAAGGAAAAATCCTTATCGCTTTCTGCCCTGATGCTCCTGGGAATATGAAAGAGATCTTCAAGCCTGAAGAGCATGAGGCTCTCGCTTTCTATTACGCTTTTTATCTTTGAATACTGCTTCTGATTTACAAAGATTGCCTTTGCCTTGCTGTGCTTTATAATCTCCTCAGCCTCACGGGAGGAAAAATCCGGAAGGATCGGCACAGCTACAAGGCCGATGGATGTAAGTGCTGTGTAGCTTACCATCCAGTTCGGGCTGCTTTCTGCCATGATGACAATCCTCTCGCCTTTTGAAAGGCCTTGAGAGAGCAGGTAAGTAGCAGTGCTTCTTACTGCGTGGGCAAAGCTTCCATATGTATAGCCCTCATCGCTTCTGAAGACCTTGTACATATTTCTCTTTGAATATCGTGATTCAATCACTTCATAGAAATTGCGGAAAGTATACTGGCTCATGAACTTCATCTTCAGTCCATCGCTTCGCCTGATCTTCCTGCATATCTTCTTCGTTATGACTTTCTTCTTTTCCTTTTTCTTCTTACTCATCTATGAATCCCTCATAGCATTCTCCGCGCTCGCACACAAAGACGAATATTCCGCTTGGAAGATTTCTCATCATGCACTCTCTTACCAGCGCAGGAGTGTTGTTGTTCTCGCTTAAATGAATCAGGTACACATGGCTT
>CAZHQL010000050.1:5594-11501 GCA_964534915.1 uncultured Spirochaetaceae bacterium
ATGCTGCTTGAGAAACGCTACAGCCTCATCATTGCTCAGGTGCCCGTATCCATTTCTGATCCTGTCCTGGAGCTTTTTGGGATATGGCCCGTTTTTAAGCATAGCCTCATCGTAATTGCTTTCAATAAGGATCACATCAGCTTCCTCTGCCGCTTTATTTGCTTCATATGGAATCTGGCCTGTATCAGTTAAAAGCATTATCCTTTTCTTGTTGTTCTCAATCTCATAGAATGAGCTTCCCGGGCAGTCATGGTAGCTCCTGTTTGCCCTTATTGAAAAAGAGCCTTCCTGGATCCTCTCTCCATGATGAAACGGCCTGAGATCCAGGCCATCCATCCTCGATTTTCTTATCACGCTCATGCTCACAGAAAGGGACACATCAGAAAGGTAAACAGGAAGCGAGAGCTTTCTGGCAGTTGCTCCCACTCCCTTGGCATGGTCCGGGTGCAGATGCGTAAGGAATATCGCCCTCACTGACTCAAGCGGGATATCGTGGCTTATAAGCCTCTTTGAGAATGCTGTGAACGTAAGGCCCTGGTCTATTACCACGGTATCCGCCCCGTCATAAATGGCATAGCTGTTGCCGCAGCTGCCAGATGAAAGAACAAGAAAATGAATCACTGCCTCTCCTTTAACACAGATATTATTTTCACAGTCTGAAAAATAACAATGACTTAAATTACCATGCAGGGAAAAATGATTAGGAATAATCAAATGCACCTGTCATAGTTAACTTCTACCATATAAGCATATATTGACCGAAAAAATAAGTAATGCTACATTTTTTCAAAATTATTCGAGGAGATGATGAAATGAACGAGAGAATCAAGACACTCCGTGACAGAAAGCCAGGAGAGGATGCTATCACAGCAGAAGGATGGGTCAGGACTAAAAGGGATGGCAAGAACGTCTGCTTTCTTGAAATCAATGACGGATCATGCTTAAAAGGGCTTCAGGCCGTAATTGATAAATCTGCGTTTTCTGATAATGATCTCCTTGATAAAATCTCAACCGGAGCTGCTGTAAGGGCAACTGGAAAGATCGTAAAGAGCATGGGAGAAGGACAGGGCGTTGAGCTCCAGGTAGAGCATCTCGAGCTTACTGGAGAATGCCCCCAGGACTATCCCCTTCAGAAGAAAAGACACACAGTTGAATTTCTCAGAGAGAAGGCTCACTTAAGGCCCAGGACCAACCTCTTTGGCTCTGTTACAAGAGTGCGCAACACGATGGCATATGCAATCCATTCATTCTTCCAGGAAAACGGATTTGTCTATGTAAACACACCTATAATAACTGCAAGCGACTGCGAGGGAGCAGGAGAAATGTTTCAGGTCACAACTCTCGATATGGAAAACCTCCCGCGCACCGAAGGCGGCAAGGTAGACTACTCCAAGGATTTCTTCGGCCGCCAGGCAAAGCTTACAGTCTCCGGGCAGCTGAGTGCAGAGACATATGCAATGGCCATGAAGAATGTCTATACATTCGGCCCGACATTCCGCGCAGAGAACAGCAATACAGCCCGCCATCTCTCAGAATTCTGGATGGTTGAGCCTGAGATGGCATTCTGCACGCTTGAGGGGGATATGGAACTTGCTGAGAACTTCCTCAAGTACATATTCAAGGCAGTGCTGGAGAAGAACGGAGAGGACATGGCATTCTTTGACAGCTTTGTTGAAAAGGGCGTTATCTCAACACTTGAGCATGTCATTACATCCCCCTTTGAGCACATGACATACACCGATGTCATCAAGATCCTTGAAAAGGAGAATGAGCGCTTTGAATACCCTGTGCACTGGGGATCTGACATTCAGAGCGAACACGAGAGATACATAACCGAAGTCGTGGCCAGGCGCCCTGTAATCGTTACAGACTATCCGAAGGAGATCAAGGCCTTCTACATGAAGATGAATGACGATGGAAAGACAGTTCGCGGCATGGATGTCCTTGCCCCGAGGCTTGGCGAGATAATCGGAGGAAGCGAGAGAGAGTACCGCCTCGAGGTGCTTAAAGAGAGAATGAGAGAGCTTGATCTCGATGAGAAGGATTACTGGTGGTATCTTGAATTAAGGAAGTTCGGAACAGCACCGCATGCAGGCTTCGGCCTCGGCTTTGAGCGCGCAGTACAGTATGTCACAGGAGTAGCAAACATCAGGGACGTAATTCCCTATCCAAGATACGTGAAAAACGCAGATTTCTAACTATCCGGGGGCTATAGGAGCCCCTGTTTTCATGTGTTAATAAAATAGACTTTTGTTCATGATTAAGAGTTGCTTTCAAAAGAAACATTTAGCTGAAAATAACTGTATAAATATGCATTATTTAAAATTCTGCCTTAAGATTTAGCTCAAGAAAAAGCAAATAAAAGAATGTTTATGCATAGCGCATGAATAAATATTCATATACTCCTCCTTTATGCCTTGCTTACAAAAATAGACTTTCATAAAAAAAGCTTGCCATGGGAAGAGAAACTGGTTAGAATTCAGATTGTAAAGGCTGTTCTCCTTACATGGAATTAAGATAAAACCCCCTTGCTAAAAGAGGTTCAGGTTTAGAATTTCAGCTTTTATTAAACCGCCGACCTGGCTACGGCAATGCCATACTACCCCAGAAATCCTAATCGTAGCTAGGCGGTCTTTCTATTTTCTCTTTGACAGCAGGATGTCAAATGAATCGGCAAATCTCTGATAGTCCTTTTCCTTCAGGCTCTTCTGCTTTAAATCATTTATCCCCATCTCTCTGAGAGCTTTCATATAATCCCTTTCGCTTACTCTCTCCCTGATGTTCTCACGCGTGTATACATTGCCTCTGTCATCAAGTGCTGCTGCCCCCTTTTCTATCACGCGCTCAGAAAGGGGTACATCATGGCTTATTACTACATCCCCATCCTGCACAAGGGAGACGATCCTGTCATCCGCAGCATCGGATGAGGCCTCGACAACTACCATCGATATTGTGGATCTGATCTTCCTGATTTCATCTTTTTTCAAAGAAGTGCGATATGGAGACCTCAGCGCAGCAGTATGCTCCTCAATTGCAGAGAGAACATCAGGAAGAATCCTGTCTGCAACAAATATTGTGCAAATATTTTCCTTTCTTGCTCGAGAGAGGATTATCTTTCTGATGCGCACTGGAACACTGTCTGCATCTACATAGAGAGTGAACATGGCTATAGCTAAGCATAAATGCCTTCTTTACTCAATCACAGTTGCTTTTGAAATGGCGAATACGATAGAATAAGCGCAAACTAATGGAGTATTAACTAAGATGGAACTATCACCACTACAGATTGCACGCTATGGCTATCAGCCGAAATTACCAGAAATCCTTAAAAACGACATCTCTGATATCAGGGCCGTTGAAGGAGAGAAAACTGAAGCAGTAAGCGACAGGGAAAAGATAAAGGAATTATTTCCAAACACATACGGCATGAGAAGAGTCAGGTTTGAAAAAGGCCCTTCCCAGGCTGGATCTGAGAGCCTGAAGGTCGGAATCATCCTCTCTGGAGGACAGGCTCCCGGAGGACACAATGTCATTACAGGACTCTATGATGCTCTTAAGAAAAGCAATAAGAACAACACATTGCTCGGTTTCAGAAAAGGACCATCAGGACTTTTAAACGATGACTTCATTGAGCTTACTGATGAATATGTCGATACATTCCGCAACACAGGTGGCTTTGACATCATCGGAAGCGGAAGGACGAAGCTCGAGACTGAAGAGCAGTTTGAAGTTGCACAGAGCGTAGCTGAGCGTCATGGCCTTGCTGCCATTGTCATCATCGGAGGTGATGACTCCAACACGAACGCGGCAGTGCTTGCTGAATACTTCAAGGCCCATAATTCCAATGTACAGGTAATCGGATGCCCGAAGACAATCGACGGGGACTTAAAGAATGATGTAATCGAGATTTCCTTCGGTTTTGACACTGCGACAAAGACCTACTCCGAGCTCATTGGCAACATTGCGCGAGATGCCAACAGCGCCAAGAAGTACTGGCACTTTATACGCGTAATGGGACGCTCTGCAAGCCACATAGCACTTGAATGCGCTCTCGAGACACAGCCAAATGTCTGCCTGATCTCTGAAGAGGTTGCTCAGAAGAACATGAGCCTGAGCGACATTGCAGATGTGATAGTATCAAGCATTGTAAAGAGAAGTGATAACGGAGAGAACTTCGGTCTTGTAATAGTTCCTGAAGGTATCATTGAATTCGTACCTGAAGTGAATAAGCTTATCAGCGAATTAAATGATGTGATTGCATTAAACGAAAAAGAGTTTAACAGCATTACGCTCTGGCAAGAGAAGTTCGCATTCATGAAAGAAAAGCTCAGCGCTGAGAGCTTCAAGGTATTCTCACTCCTGCCTGTTGACATAGAAAAGCAGCTTCTCTTTGACCGCGATCCTCATGGGAACGTACAGGTATCGAAGATCGAGACTGAAAAGCTCTTAATCGAGATTGTAGAAAAAAAGCTTGCATCTCTTAAGAAGGAAGGAAAATACAAGGGCTCATTCAGTTCCCTCAATCACTTCTTCGGCTATGAGGGACGCTGTGCATTCCCATCCAATTTCGATGCGGACTACTGCTACAGCCTTGGCTATAACGCATTCTTGCTTATCAGCAACGGCTACACAGGATATCTCTCTACTATAAGCAACCTTGCAAAGCCTTCAACAGAATGGGAAGCAGGTGGAATGCCAATTGTAAAGATGATGAACCTCGAGCAGAGGCATGGCGCTATGAAGCCTGTAATCAAGAAGGCCCTTGTAGACCTGAAAGGAAAGCCGTTCAAGTATTTTGAAGAAAGAAGGGACACATGGGCGGAAAAAACATGCTACAAATACCCTGGAGCCATTCAGTACTACGGCCCTTCAAGCGTATGTGATCTGACAACTAAAACGCTTGAGCTGGAGCAGAACTGATAAGGAACTGGCCCTCTCGGCAATCCCGGGAGGGTATATCCTTATCCAGCAAAGTGTTTGACACCATCGGAGGCTTCAATGTATCCTTTTACCAGAGGGAATATACCTCTGCCTGGCTTCAGATTTCGCATCTGGCCTCCTCCCAGGGATTCAATCATGAGTCCCTGGTGTATTTTTTAAGTATCTGAAACAGGCTCGCAGCAATGAAGAAACCCAAGTCAGAATGATGCCTGGCTTGGGCATGTGAAATTCGTTAATCAATTTGCTAGAATTCAGGACTCTTCATAGTAGAAGCTCAAGATGTCAGAAATCTCAAGATCCACACCATTAATGGTAAGAGTTCCCTCTGTAATCGTAAATTTGGTACCGTTTCCCGCAGAGAGAGAAGGATTTTGACCGGTTGTAACAGTGAGACTCGTCACATCATCTTTGTAATCAAGGAACCCGCCTTCGATGTTGACATTCGTAATTGTCAGCTCCTCAGATTCGCCAGTCAGCTTCAGTTCGCTTGCTGTGATGGTGTAGCTGCTAATAGTGAAAGAACCAGAACCAGGGGTTCCACTAAAAGCGATAGTTAAATCACCGGTTACATCATACGGCTTACTTCCATCGGTAAAGTCATAGTTGATAAACATAAACGTATAAGTTGTTAAAGAAGAGTCGTTCTTTTCAATTCTTGCAAGGGTACCACCTTTCAGTAAAGTCTCAAAATCATCGGACATTTTTTTAAAATTGACAGCACTGATGTAGGCAACAAGGGCATTTTCCTCTGCCTCAGAAAGCTCAGAATAATCATCAGAATAATCATCAGTACAGGCTGTAAATGCAAATATCGTCATAAAAACAAGCAACATGATAATTAGTTTCCTAACCATATAAATCCTCCTAGGGGTTATAAATAGTTTTTTTACAGTGTACCCCCCCCCCCTGTAGTATTGTCCATCTTTTTTATGAGCACGCTTTTCTTTACATCAACCCTCCTTTTTT
>CAZHQL010000051.1:0-11418 GCA_964534915.1 uncultured Spirochaetaceae bacterium
TAATCCAGGACAGAATCTACAAAAGCGACTTCGACAAAATGATGCTTGAAGTAAAGGCAATAGAGAAAAAGGAGGACAGTAACAATGAGCAGACTTGAGGACCTCATAAAGCAGTACTGTCCTGATGGGGTGGAGTATAAACCCCTATCGGAAATCTTTGAGTTTCGGAATGGATATACCCCGTCAAAATCAAATCCTGAATATTGGGAAGGGGGAACAATACCATGGTTCCGGCTTGAGGATATCCGCGAGAATGGGCGAATATTGAATGATGCGATTCAACACGTTTCACCAAAGGCGGCTAAAGGAGATTTATTCCCCGCGAATTCCTTTATTGTTTCGACCTCTGCAACTATTGGTGAACATGCATGGATTACGGTGCCATTCTTGGCAAATCAACGTTTTACTTGTTTGACATGCAAGGAAGAATGGAAATCAAAGCTCGATTTGAAATACGTATACTATGCGCTGTTTAATCTTGATAAGTGGTGTTTGAACAATATCCGGGTAGGAAACTTTGCATCTGTGGACATGGGAGGATTTGCGAAATGGACTCTTCCTGTTCCCCCAAAAGAAGTGCAAGAGGAAATCGCTACAGTTCTCGACAAATTCAATACCCTGACTACCGACATCTCTACAGGGCTCCCCGCAGAGATTTCCTTGCGACAGAAGCAGTACGAGCATTATAGGGATAGACTCCTCAATTTCAATGGGGGGGGGGGTACTCCATGAATGATAATCTGTGCTTCATTAAGCCTTACAAGTTAAGCGATATCTCTCAGATAGTCAGAGGGGCTTCACCTCGTCCAATCCAGAAATTCATAACTACTGATGAAGATGGCGTTAACTGGATAAAGATTGGTGATATTATGCCAGGTGAGAAATATGTGACAAAAACCGAAGAAAAGATAACTGTAGAAGGAGCATCAAAGTCTCGGAGAGTCCATCCTGGAGATTTTATCCTTTCTAATTCCATGAGTTTTGGGCGTCCGTACATTATGAAAATTGGTGGATGTATTCACGATGGGTGGTTGTCTATCAGCAAGTTTGAGAAATATGTTACGTCGGATTATCTGTATCATCTGTTAATGTCATCTAAGTTGCAGGCAGAGATGAGAAAAAGAGCCTCATTTGGCGGAGCTGTGCAGAATCTGAATTCTGATATTGTCAGAAATCTTGAAGTTGCTATTCCTCCACTTGAAGAACAGAAAAAGATTACTACCATACTCGATAAATTCGATTCGCTCTGCAACGACCTTTCTGAAGGTCTTCCCGCAGAGATAGATGCCAGGCAGAAGCAATACGAGTATTATAGGGATAAGCTTCTGAGTTTTAAGAGGAAGGATGATGAGCTATAACATTGTCTTGTCTACGAATGAGAGTACGGTTGTAACGGAATATGTATCCAGGGTTGCCAGATCTGATGCCTATCAGAGTGAGGCCGCTCTTGAAGCAGAATTCATAAACATGCTTAATGAGCAGGGTTATGCCTATCTTCCCATCCATAGTGAAACAGATCTTATCTTCAATCTTCGAAAGCAGCTTGAGCTGTTGAATAACTATACCTTTACGGACAATGAATGGAACAGGTTCTTCAAACAGGTACTGTCAAATCAGAATGAGGACATTGCTGAGAAAAGCAGGAGTATTCAGGAAGATAATGTAAAGAACCTCAAGAAGGATGATGGATCCACAGTCAACATCACTCTTCTTGATAAAACCAACATCCATAACAACAGGCTTCAGGTCATCAATCAGTATGTAGAGAATGAAGGAAACTATAAGAACAGATACGATGTCACTATCCTTGTTAATGGCCTTCCTCTTGTTCATGTAGAGCTAAAGAGGCGTGGTGTTGCCATCAAGGAGGCTTTCAATCAGATAGACCGCTATCAGAGGGACAGTTTCTGGGCGTCATGCGGCCTGTACGAGTATGTCCAGATATTCGTTATCTCCAATGGCACGCACACCAAGTATTATTCCAACACGACCAGAAAGAGCCACATAAGGGAACTGAATGGAAGAAGGAGATCAAAGAACACAAGCAACAGCTTTGAATTCACTTCTTTCTGGGCCGACAGCAAGAACAATATCATTGTAGACCTGATAGATTTCACAAAGACATTCTTTGCCAAGCATACACTTCTGAATATCCTGACAAAATACTGTGTGTTCACTTCCGAGGACCTTCTTCTTGTTATGAGGCCCTATCAGATTGCGGCAACAGAGAGGGTAATTAACCGCATAGAGACCTCTACGAACTACAAGAAGACTGGAACTATAGAAGCAGGAGGCTATATCTGGCATACAACGGGAAGCGGAAAGACTCTCACATCCTTTAAGACAGCACAGCTTGCAACTAAGATCCCCGGCATTGATAAAGTCCTTTTTGTTGTTGACAGAAAGGATCTTGATTACCAGACGATGAAGGAATATGACAGGTTCGAAAAGGGCGCTGCCAATGGAAATAAATCAACCAGAGTCCTTCAGAGACAGCTTGAGGACAGGGATGAAAAAGGAAGGCCCCATGAATACAGGATCATCGTAACCACAATACAGAAGCTTGATAACTTCATCAGTGCGAACAAGAGTCATCCTGTCTATAACAGGCATTGTGTCATAATCTTTGATGAGTGCCACAGAAGCCAGTTCGGTGATATGCATAAAAGGATAGTCAAGGCATTTAGGAACTACCATCTCTTCGGTTTTACAGGAACGCCCATCTTTGCTGCCAATGCCGCACGGGGCAGCGACTTCAAGATGCTGACAACACCTCAGACGTTCGGAGACCAGCTTCACTCATACACGATTGTGAATGCAATCAATGATGGCAATGTCCTTCCTTTCAGGATTGATTACATCAACACGATGAAGGAAAAGGAAGACCTCTGCGATAAGGCTGTATATGATATCGACAGGGAAAAGGCCATGGCATCTGGTGAGCGTATTTCGGAGGTCGTTAGGTATATCCTTGATCACTTTGACCAGAAGACGAAGAGAAATTCCTTCTACTCCCTAAAAGACAAGAGAGTAAATGGCTTCAACTCAATCTTTGCAGTTTCCTCCATCCCTGTTGCAATCAGGTACTATAAGGAGTTCAGGAGACAGCTTGATGAAAGCGGCAGGGACCTTGTTGTCTCAATGATCTACAGCTTTGCTGCAAATGAGGATGTTAAAGATAACCCTGATGGCCTGCTTGATGAGGAAGGATTTGAGACAGAGGGCCTTGACCAGTCCTCGCGGGATGCTCTTGAGGATGCAATCCGTGATTACAATGAAGTCTTCCATACGAGTTTTGATACCTCCGCTGACAAGTTCCAGAACTACTATAAGGATCTTTCGCAGAGGATGAAGAACAAGCAGGTAGATATCCTCATTGTCGTGAACATGTTCCTTACCGGTTTTGATGCAACCACTCTTAACACGCTATGGGTTGATAAGAACCTCAGGATGCATGGCCTGATCCAGGCATTCTCAAGGACAAACAGAATCCTTAATTCCGTGAAGACATTCGGAAACATAGTCTGCTTCCGCAATCTGCAGAAGGAAACTGACGATGCCATCGCCCTGTTCGGAGACAAGGATGCAGGCGGAATAGTGCTTCTCAAGACATATGAAGACTATCTTGATGGATATGATGATGAGAAAGGACGTCATCATCCTGGATATCTGGAACTCCTGGAAATCATAAAGAGTGAGTATCCTCTTGATGAGCAGATTGCAGGGGAAAAATCTGAAAAGCGTTTCATCAGGCTCTTCAGCCAGCTTTTAAGCCTTAGGAATATCCTTCTCTCATTTGATCAGTTTGCAGACAGAACTGATCTTCCTGAGAGAGCCTTGCAGGATTACCAGAGCCGCTATCTTGATCTTTATGACAAGTACAGGAAAAGAAAGGATAAGGAGAAAGAGGATATCTCGGATGATATCGTCTTTGAGATGGAGCTTATCAGGCAGGTTGAGATTAATATCGACTACATCCTGATGCTTGTAGAGAAGTACCATGATGATAATACTCAGGATAAGGAGATTCTTGCCTCGATACTGAGAATTGTTGACTCTAATCCGCAGCTTAGAAGCAAGAAGCAGCTTATTGAGGACTTTATTGCCAGGAGCAATATCGGGCTTCCTGCAAACTCATCCATAAGTGATGAGTGGTATCAATATGTACTAAAAGAAGAGAGAAAGGATCTTGATGCTCTCATCGTAGCAGAGGGTATGCCTGAATATGAGACCAGGAAATTCGTTGAGAACTCATTCCGCGATGGCATTCTTAGAACGACAGGCACAGATATCGATAATATCATGCCTCCGATGTCGTATTTCGGAGGAAAGACTGAGAGGAAGAAATCCATTATTGAAAAGCTTCAGTCCTTCTTTGAGAAGTACTCAGGCCTGGGATTGTTCCAATATGATGAGTAATGCAGGATGTCTTTCCCTGTTCTTAAATATGCCTTCTCAGTAAACTGAAAGGAGGATAGTGATGCCCAGAGTAAAGTATTGAGCTTGAAGATGATGAGCGCAGAAAACTCATGGATATTCTAAGGAAGGGAGAGGCCCCTGCAAAGACGATACTGAAAGTGAACATACTTCTTGCTTCGGACAGAAAAGCAAGAAGCCGATGACGGCAGCAGAAGCTGCAGAGACATATCATACATCGCATACAACGGTTCAAAATATAAGGGCAAGCTATGTGGAAAGAGGACTGGATGCAACGCTTACAAGGAAGAAAAGGGAAGTGCCGCCTGTTGCGCCTAAGGTGACAGGAGAAGTGGAGGCAAAAATCATTGCCCTTGCAGGTAGTGAACCTCCAGAGGGCTATTCCCGATGGACTGTCAGGCTCCTGGCGGAGAGGATTGCAGAATCGGGTATAGTTCCAGAGATTTCACCCTCAACTGTACATCGGACGCTGAAGAAAGCGAATTTCAGCCTTACCTGATATTGTGTCTTGAGATCTTTAACAGCGCCTGCATGTTCTCAAGCTTTCTCTGGGTAGACTGTTATGAGAAATCTGGTAGGAGAAATTTTCCATTCCAAATTTCTGCCAAAAACTCCTCTCAGATGCTCTCAAATGAGGTTTTTGCCTCTTTTTCATACTCGCAAAGTCCTAAACTCTATCTGGTCTTATGGTAGGAGAAAATTCCATCACGTT
Organism: uncultured Spirochaetaceae bacterium; assembly: GCA_964534915.1. Taxonomy (GTDB): domain Bacteria; phylum Spirochaetota; class Spirochaetia; order Sphaerochaetales; family Sphaerochaetaceae; genus Ornithospirochaeta. Next base: position 5,150 of record CAZHQL010000051.1, read on the forward strand.
TTTCGGGGTAAAAACCCTTCTCAGATACTCTTAAATGAAGATTTTGCCCCTTCTCTTCACTTGCAAAGTCCGAAACTCTTCTGCACTCTCAAAAATATTCTTTCTTCGTCTTTAATGGGGATGCTTGGTCTTAATCGGATAAAGGCTGTCGTGCAAAATCTGGTAGGAGAAAATTTGATGCCTGCTTTAAGCCTGAAATCCCTTCTCAGATGCACTCAAATGGAGATTTTACATCCTTTTCATACTCACAAAGTCCGAAACTATGAGTATACTAATGGAGGGATAAATCTTATCCTTTTCTTGGAGGGAAATATATGAAAGTCATTATAGTTAACGGCAGCAGCCGGAAAGATGGATGCACGGCGCGTCTTTTAAGCGAAGTGGAGGAGACGCTGAATAAAGAAGGCATAGAGACTGAGATGATCTTCATCGGCAATGCGCCTTTAGCAGACTGCATGAGCTGTGGAAAATGCAGGGAACTTGAAAAGTGTGTAATCGATGATGATGTAAATGTCTTTGTAGAGAAGGCAAGGCATGCAGATGGCTTTGTGTTCGGCTCTCCTGTGTATTATGCACATCCGTCAGGGCGTCTGCTATCCTTCCTGGACAGGGCATTCTATTCAGGGAAGAACGCGTTTTCCCATAAGCCCGGAGCATCTGTGCTCTCTGCACGCAGGGCAGGATCTGTAGCCTCTTATGATGTGATTAACAAGTACTTTGGAATTTCATCCATGCCAATAGTATCATCAACATACTGGAATAACGGCTTTGGCAATCAGCCGGATCAGACAGTCCAGGATGTTGAGGGAATCCAGACCATGAGGAACATCGGACTGAATATGGCATGGCTGTTAAAGTGCATTGAAAGCGGGAAGAAGAATGGAATAGGGATTCCTGAGAACAAGAAGGTCGGCTTCAATTACATCCGCTGATATCCATCATTTTATTGCTATCTCCGTCATTTTGAGGTAAAATGATGGAGATATATGAGAAACTTTGATTACACAGCATCATCAGAAGCCCTTTTAACCTCAGACATCGTTCAGATGCTGGGAAGACTCCATGAGCACAAGGGCAGGCAGGAATTCTTTCTTGAGGCAAAGCGTGATGAGTTAAAGTCCTTAGTGGAAATTGCTCTTATTCAGAGCACTGGTGCTTCCAACAGGATTGAAGGAATTTGTACTACTGACAAGCGGCTAAAAGAGCTGGTTTCTCAGAAAGCAGAGCCACAAAATCGCAGTGAAGAGGAGATAGCGGGCTACAGGGAAGTACTGGCTATGATTCACGAAAGCTATGAGTATATCCATCTGAAGCCCGGAGTAATCTTGCAGCTTCATCAAAACCTCTATTGCTACTCACCGTCAGCCTTTGGCATCCGATATAAAAACACTGATAATGTAATCATGGAAACAGATTTCGAGAAAAAAGAGAGGGCAAGATTCATCCCTGTCTCTGCCTTAGAGACCCCTGATGCCCTTGAAAGGCTCTGTGACAGCTTTGCATCTTGCTGGAATAGTGAGGGCATAGACAGGCTACTTCTCATTCCCATGTTCATTCTGGACTTTCTCTGCATTCATCCTTTTAGCGATGGTAATGGACGAATGAGCAGGCTGCTGAGTCTGCTTCTGCTTTATAAGGCAGGATACCTTGTCGGAAAGTACATAAGCATGGAAATGCTGATTGAAAAGACAAAAGAGACGTATTACGAGGCACTCGCAGCAAGTTCTTTCTCCTGGCATGAAGGTAAGAGCTGCTATGAGCCTTTTGTCAGATATTTCCTTGGAATCCTGCTAAAGGCCTGTAATGAATTTGAAGAGCGGGTTGCGTACTTAAAGGGCCATAAAGTCTCCAAGCCGGAGAGAATCAAGGCTGTGTTTGAAAAAAGAGATGGCAAAGTCACAAAGAAAGAAATTCTCGAGCTCTGCCCTGATATCAGCAGTGTTACTGCCGAGCGCACACTTACAGCTCTGGTAAAAAGCGGCTATATTGAAAAGGTTGGTTCAGGGCCCGCTACGGGCTATGTGCGCAAGTAGAGCAGAAGGTCACATCTTCCCTCGTGCCATAATAATCAACCTTGCCCTTTGCCTGTGCTTCCTTATTATGTAGAGAATGCGCATATGAACGCTTTCTCAGACTTCTTCATTTCTGCCTTAAAGCTTTCATAATCCGGTGCTCCCACAGGAATATTCAATCCGAGCTTGGTGATGATGATATCATCACGCGGAGTAACATTATCCTCATAGGTCGAGCCACGATTCATCCATAATTTCCGATCCTCAGAGCCTTCTGTTTTAGGATAGATATAGTAGCCAGTCATGGCATCAAAACGGAACATATAGGCAAGCAGCTGCAGATAGTCCCGATTGCCAATGTTGTCAATCGGCTTGTACTTGGCATCTGCAATGATTCGCTTCTCGCTATTTTGGCTGATAAAATCGGGATAGATCAGGCCAACATCTCTTCCATTTTCCTTAAACAGCCACTGTGCACCTTTTCCTTTTCTGTTCATCGGATGATAGAAGTTATCCTCAATCAGCGAATTGACATACTCTTCCCACAGCCATGCACCATCAAACAGTATGCCGTATATCTGTCTTGGCCCCAAACCAATCTGATGTTTTTGATGGCGAAGGATCAAGAGACATAATTTCTGCAAGGCACGATATTCCCTGAAATAAGCATGGCTCACTGGAGCCTTCTTGTTCTGCTCAATGATTTTCTGCCGGTCATAAGAGTTGTATCCCGGGGTTGCATTTATTACGAGCCTTACCTCGTCCTTCACCTTGATAAGAATACGGTTTCCATAAGGTTTTCTCTTTATAAATTCTATGGTGTGGCGCACCAGTTCTGTCAGAGCGTTATCGAAAGAGAATTCGCGCTGGCTATATGCAACATTCCCTGTAAACGGAGTGTTTTTCTCTATATGTCTGGCAAAATCAATAGGGCCTTTTATGTGCATGTCATTGTATTTGTGGCGGATATACTTTTTGAACAGGCCTTTCCGCACAGCCATCTTAAGGTAATACGGGAACAGGAGAAGAAAGAAATTAAACAGTCGGTTATCCAGATTGGCATCAGTCTCCAGATCAACGATGTTTGGAAAGTCCAGGACTTTGCTTAAAAGGTATTGGAAAAAGTAATCGTTTCCATCTTCAGAGAAGCGGGATCCGATGACAAGACGCTCATCAGTGAAGCCAATGAACCCCATTACATTACCGGATTTATAGGCATCATTGAAGCTTTGAAGAATCATCTGATCTTTTGAAATATCCTCTGCGCTCTTTACAATTTCGGGGAATATGAAGATACCTTCACGTTCAAGCTGATCCAATGTTTTGTCTGCAATGCTCTCTGTCAGCTTTTCAATGTGAGAAAAATCATCCTTTTCCCGTTGCGAATTATCTTTAATCCTGAGTACCTTCATTATCATCACCCGGGACAGATTTCTGACAGTCGTATGCTTTCTTGAACCGCTTGATGAGCCCCTCCTCATCATCCATTCCCCGGATGTATTCCTGTAAGAGCGGTTGCAGATGATCAGTCCAGAGCTGGTCAAAATCCAGTGTTCCCAGCTTCAGAAAATAGGATGCCCCAATCTGATAGTTCTCGTTCAGGTCCTCAACGGCTACAATCTCCTTGTTGAGAGCCCTCATTCTCTTTTTTGCTTCCTCTCGTTTTCCCTTCTCTAAAGAATCAAGCATTTCGAGATTCTCATCCGCTTTGATTTCCACAAACCGGAAACGACGGCGCATAGCAAAGTCAAAGCTATCCACGGAGCGGTCGATATCATTCATGGTGCCGATGATATAAACATTATCAGGGATATAGAACTTTTCGTCAGGGTCAGAATGCAGACTGGAGTACTGCGTAGAGATCTCTCCGGCCTTGCCACGATAGCCAGGGTCTATAGCAAAGAACAGTTCCCCGAAGATTTTTGAAATTTCACCACGGTTGATTTCATCAATGATGAATATGTACTTCTTCAGCTCTTCCTGCTTTACCTTTGCCTTTGAGGCTGTGCCTTTCCTTGCTTTGATAGCTTTATAGATAGCAAAGTCATATGAATACGCTTGAGTGGCAAAGGTTTTTTCGAAGAAAGCCGTAATATCCTTTATTCTGTCAAACCTTTGATTCGACTCCAGCATCTTCCTGATCTCATCCAGATTCAGAACGAGCTTATTGACAGTTGCGTTCCCGGGAATAGAGATATTGATACGGTCGTTTGCCACACCTGTGATGGTAAATTCATTCCCGCTGATTGTCTTGAACGTGTCGAGGCCGAACTCAATGCTGGAGAAGAATTCCTTCATAATTTCCTGAACGGAGGTTTCCTTTTCCAATATTTCTCTGGACTTGAGAGAGTCCTCATAGTTCTTCCTGGCACGGGCAACAAACTTCTTAAAAATACCGTCTTGCAATTCAAAGGCCATCGTCCCGTCGTCGTTAATTTTCGGTCTCAGCCCTTCAACAAAATCAGAGTAGTCATAACTTGGATGGAACTGAACAAACTCTACCTGCTTTTTCTGCTCGTCAGAAAGATCTTCATATTTTTCAATGGACCCATTACTGATAATATCGGCAGCAATTTTCTTGGCAAGATAGGTCTTGCCCGTGCCGGGAGCCCCTCTGAAAATCACATTCTTTGATTCAATCAGCATAGGGGAGAAATGATTGCGATATCCTTTTTCCTGTTGTTTCGTCTCAATAATAAAACCCATGTCTTGTTTTTTCTGCATTGGTATGGCGGCACCTCTTCAAAAGTATGTACACACATTATAGTGTACGGGATGGCAATTTCAATTGTTTCCCGGAATAAATGTTCACAAGAGTGCGCAAGTAGAGCGGAAGAAAACAGTAAAGTGCTGTTTATAAATTGCGTTTTTGGCATAATTTGCCAAAATTTCGATTTATACTTGCTTTTCTCTGTTTATAACTCTATATTTATAGAACCTTACTTGAGTTCCACAGGGAGGCACATATGCTCATAAGATTTAAAGTAAGCAATTACAGGTCATTTAAGGAGCAGACGGAATTTTCCATGAAAGCTTCTGCTGCCAGGGAACATCCGGAAAATACGATACAGCATCATGCGGCTGGAAGCCTTTTGAAATCAGCATCTGTCTTTGGAGCTAATGCTGCAGGCAAGTCAAATTTCATACGCGCAATTACATCAGCTCTTATGATTATCCGGACATCAGACAACAGACAGGTTGATGAGATAATCCCATACATGGAGCCCTATGCTTTCTGCCAGGAGAAGGGGAAGGAAACATCTTTTGAATTCGAATTCGTCACAGAGGAAACCAGATTTATATATGGATTTTCCTGTACAGAGAGGGCAGTTGCGAAGGAGTATCTGAAATCTTACAGCTCGCAGAGGCCATCAATTGTTTTTTCAAGGGAAGGAAGCAAATATTCTTTCCATAATGAAGAAGCAAGAAAACAGCTTTCTCCGCTGACTGAGAGGAACAACCCAAATAAGCTGTTTCTTGCCACTGCTACAGCATGGGGCTCTGCTCTGACAAAAACGCCATACCTATGGCTGAGGCATAATATCGAGGCTTTTGATTTAAGTACAGAGATGCTTCATTCTCTTGAAATATATGAGAAGGACACATCCGGAGATCTCCGATTATTTACTAACAATCTGCTTAAAGAGGCTGATATAAACATCACCGATTTTACAGTTGAATCGGGAAAAGCGAATAACCAGTCTTTTGCGATGAGAGCCATGCGAGCTTTTCCTGAGAAAGAATACAGAGTAATGACAGAACACATCATAAAAACCGACGAAGAGGAGAATACAAAATACAAGATGCCGCTGCAAAGAGAATCCAGGGGTACTCAGAATCTCTTTTTCATGGCCCCCTGGATTAAAAGGGCCCTTGATAACGGATATGTTTTCTGTGTGGATGAACTTGATTCAAGCATGCATCCTGCACTGCTGATATACATCGTAAAGCTCTTCAATTCTCCTGAGACAAACCCGAAGGGAGCCCAGCTTATAATGACATCCCATACAACGGATATTCTTTCTACTGCACTTTTGCGCAGGGATCAGATATTCTTCGTTGAGAAAGATAACAGTACGGGAACATCTGAAATGTATTCCCTTAAAGATTTCTCTCTGCGCACCAGGGAAGACATAAGGAAAGCCTACATGGCGGGAAGATTTGGATCTGTCCCTGATATTTTGTGAGGTGCCATGAAAAACAGAAAGCGAAAGCATCTTGTTCTCCGTACTCACTATCGTTGATACAAGAGCAGAT
>CAZHQL010000052.1:0-11334 GCA_964534915.1 uncultured Spirochaetaceae bacterium
CTGACGGTTGGATTAGGTGCAACAACAAAACTCGACTTTACTAATGATTTTAAGTGGGATCTCGCAGCTCTCGTACCTGTTACAGCTTCCTATCAGCTGAAGGATATCCCGCTCCAGTTCTATCTGAGGCTCGCACCTGGAGTCTGGCTTCTCAAAGCATCAGAGTTTGATGCTGGCTTTGCTTTTGCGGGCTCTATTGGCGCACTCTGGATGTTCTGATATAACAGCCTGATATAACTCAGTTTTTGGGGGCCGCAAGGCTCCCTTTTCTATAGCCCTCTGTAATAGGGAACATATTCTTTTCTCACCTTGACTTTAATAACGAGCTCATCATCTATGTATTCAGCCTTTAGTACAGTATCGCCTCTTCTGATTTTTGAGAACACAGAGCCGTCAGTGCTGGCCTTCAGCTCTATGACTTCGTATTCAGATGATGCAATCTCTTCAAGTTTATCAAGAAGAGTATCAAGGCCGATGTTTTCCTTCACGCTCGTTACAACGCAGTCATAGCCATAGTTCTTCATTCTCTGCAAATTGTAGTCATCCGATTGCCTGTCTGCCTTATTAAGAACCAGGAGCCTTATTTTGTCCTCTGCTCCTAAATCCTTAAGAGTCTCTACTGTTGTAAGGAAATTGTTGTATGAGTTGGGCCTCTCAAGGTCCTGCACGATAATGAGCGCTGATGCATCGAGTGCCTCACTGAGGGTTGATGAGAATGCGCTTATAAGCCGATGCGGAAGGTCTTCTATGAATCCTACTGTATCAGAAAGCAGCACTGTCTCTCCGCTTTTAAGCCTTAATTTCCTTGTAGTTGTCTCAAGTGTTGCAAAGAGCTTGTCCTCAGCAAGGACATCAGATTTTGTCAGCGCATTCATGATCGAGCTCTTTCCAGTGTTTGTATACCCGACGAGTGCAAAGGAAAAGACATTGTTCCTCTCTCTTTCCTTAGTCTGAGCCATCCTTACTTTCTTTATCTTCTCAAGTTCCTTATCAAGGGCGCTTATTTTCCTCTCAAGCTTCCTTCTGTCAAGCTCTATCATGCGCTCCCCAAGGCCCTTGGAGCCCTTGACGCCCCCTCTCTGCTGCTCAAGGTTTGCAATGCGTCCGCGAAGGCGGGGCCTTAAGTACTCAGCCTGGGCTTTCTCTATCTGAAGGAGCGCTTCTCTTGAGTGCGCGTTCTTTAAGAATATTGAGAGGATCACTGCTTCCCTGTCCATGACGCGGACTTTAAAGATAGCTGTTAAATTCTTTTCCATGCGCGCAGTAAGGAAATAGTTGATGATGACAACATCAGCGCCAATTTCACTGGCAATTACTGCAGCTTCTTCTGCCTGTCCGGGGCCTATTAATGTATTTGGATTCTCTTCTTTCAGCGTAAAGGGGATATGGAAGCGTACTGCAGCGCCGAGTGTAACAAGCAGGCTCCTTATTTCCATCTCCTTGTAGTAAGCATCCCTTGGATTGCTCTTTTGAGGCACGAGAGTAATCAGCAGCGCATTCATTTCTTCCATCAGGGTAATTATAGAGCCCCTGGTCTCTACTGTGCATCAGGGGCCAAATGTGATAAAGTTCTTTCCGAGGTAAAGCTATGAGTTTGAATTGTGGAATAGTGGGACTTCCAAATGTAGGGAAATCTACGATTTTCTCTGCTGTGACATCAGCTGCTGCAGAATCTGCCAATTATCCATTTTGCACGATTGATCCTAATGTAGGCATTGTAGCAGTGCCGGATGAGCGCCTGGAGAGGCTCTCTGAGATCATCGTTCCTGAAAGAAAGATTCCTGCAACAGTTGAGTTTGTTGATATCGCAGGACTTGTAAAGGGTGCAAGCAAGGGAGAGGGCCTTGGGAACCGCTTTTTAGCTTCCATCAGGGAAGTAGGAGTAATTGCACATGTTGTAAGGTGCTTTGAGGATCCGGATATCATACATGTGAATAATAAAATTGATCCTGAATCAGATATAGAGACTATAAACATAGAGCTTGCGCTTGCTGATTATGACACTGTTGAGAAGCGCAGTGAGAAGCAGAAAAAGATGGCGCGCGTAAGCAAGGAGGCACAGAAAGAAACAGAGCGCCTTCTTCCAGTCTATGAGAAGCTCATGAAGGCCCTCTCTGAGGGAAAGAGCGCATCATCTGTTATAGCAGAAGATGAAAAGGATGCTGTATATGATTTGCACCTTCTTACGATGAAGCCTGTAATCTATGTGTGCAATGTGGATGAGGCATCAATCGGAGAAGATAACGAATATGTTAAGAAAGTAAGGGCCATAGCTGAGAGCGAGGGCCGGGAGTGCATCGTAATCTGCGGAAAGATCGAAAGCGAGATTGCATCGCTTGACAGCCTTGATGAGCGAAAGGAGTTTCTGGAGTCCGTCGGTCTCACAGAGAGCGGCCTTAATCCCCTGATCCGTGCAGCATACAGAACCCTTGGCTTAAGGACATTCTTCACTGCCGGTAAGGATGAGAACAGGGCATGGACGTTTAAAGAAGGCTCCAAGGCTCCAGAGTGCGCAGGAGTAATACACTCAGACTTTGAGAAGGGATTTATCAAGGCAGAAGTTTATAATCTTGAAGACCTCTTCAAGTACGGCTCTGAGCAGAAAGTAAAGGAAAACGGGCGCCTGAGGCTAGAGGGAAGGGATTACATCGTCCAGGACGGGGACGTGATGTTCTTCCGCTTTAATGTGTGACTTTCGTCTTTCTTCCTCTTGCAATCCTTTCTGGGTACCATTTTTGAAACCAGAGGGTAAATATTCCCATGCCTAAGGGGAGTATTGAGTTGATAAGGCCAACATAATTTCCCGCACCTGTGAGCATAACAGGATATGTCCAGATCGGTGTAATGAGATAAAGGATGCCCCATGTGGCAGTCAGGATGCGGTTTGTCCTGATGAACATGGGATTTCTGAAGGCCTCTTTTCCGCCGTAATCGTTCATGGAATATTCTGCTGTAAGGGGAATCCTGCGGCAGGCAGATATACTCCACATGATGCCGAAGGCTAAATAGGATAAGGGCATTACGGCTATTGCTGGCGCCTTGGTGATGAGGAGAAGGGAAAATACGCTTACCAGTGCGCAGGAAATCACGTCATACATGGTTTTCCTCTTTCTGTAAAACAGCAAGGGTAATGAAGAACAGACAAGAATGCTTAATATACTTGCCCAGAACGCGCTGATATTTGCGGCTATCCAGAAGACTATCCAGGGCGTTAAGAGGCAGCGCATATCTGTTTTTCCATTCTCGTCTTTTTTCTCCCTGTCTCGTTGTCCGAAATAATCATCCCATTTCAGCATCAGGCCAAAGTCTCCTTCGACAGAATACAGGTGTTTCATTAAAGCATCAGAACCTTCTATCTCTCCTCTGGCAATGGACTGCCACAGAGAAAAAGGCGTATGAATTACCGTTTGCGGCTCTTCATTGAATTCTTCAAGAACACGGCTTTCCGTTTCTCCCAGGATAATGCGATAGCGTTTCCCGATATCCGTATAATCCATATCGAAGACTATGTCCTTTCCTGAATACGATGATGGGTTATAGAGAGAAGCCATCTGCCTGGTAAAGGTTAATGAGGAATCTTCCTTAGCGCCTGCTTTTGTGATACCCCAGCTTTCATCTGCCATGCGCTCAAAAACAGGCCTTGGAAACAACAACTGCTCAAGCCTTGCATTCGTCCCTGCTTTTATGCCACCCGCAGCATACTCCTTTCCTGCCTCTCGGACGAGTGAGAGATATTCATCCGTCCTCTTTGAAAGCTCCTTTATGCTGAATAGCTCACCTTGGCCACAGAATATTGAGCTATAGCTTCCTTTGCCATAGATTCTGTCAAATTGCGCTGTTACGCTGTCGTAATTCGATTTTGATGTATAGAATCCGCAAGTAGAGATTAAAACGGTCTTCTTTTTGCTCATATCATATCTTGCAGGATGGCCTCCACCCTCTATATCAGACTGCATGAAAGGAAGGCTCAGGGGAAGCTGCCGGTCCATCAGCGTTTTGAGCTTGCCTGGCAGGCTGAAGTAATATAGGGGGAAACTCCAGATTGTGAGATCTGAGCATAACATCTTCTCAAGAACTGTTTGCATGTCATCGTGAATACAGCATTTCCCTGGCGTTGTTTTCCAGCATGAAAAACAGCCCTGGCAGGCTTCGATGTTAAGATGAGAGATATCAAGCCTTTCGACTTTATGATTTTCTGTATCACAAATTCCTTCCAGAAAGGCATTTGCAAGCCGGAGTGTATTGCTTTTATCTCCCTTCGGGCTTCCATTGATTAAAAGGATGTTCATGCTCACTCTCCCATGTTTTCAAAAAAGGTGAATACTGTGTTCTGTCCACTTAAGATACATTTGTTTGCATCTCTTTCCAGCCTCAGCTGTCATCAGCCAGAATAGAGCACTTTTCTTCTCGTCTTTATTTCATTCGCCAAGGCGGTGGCAGGAGCATTTTTGCACCCGCTCAAGGTCACTTGTATATACCATCATAAATCCAAGCGCTTTCTCGACTTCTTCAGTAGTGTAGGTTTTGATAGTTCCTGCTTTGATACCGTCTCTGATGGCAAGGCACTTATAGACCTCTTCAAGTTCTCCAATATGCTCTTCAAGCACCTGCAAATAAATTGAACTAGGGCTCCTCCTTGTTGTTTTAGCAAGATTGTCTACACGAGCTTTCAGCTCACTTGGAAGCCTGAAAGTTGCTGTAGCCATTGCAGTTGTAGCAGATGAAGACATTTTCTTTCCTCCTGTGTGCAATGTACACTATGTACACGTTATGAACAACCCGCATTAAAGCTCATTCACCTTTACAGAAAGCTTGCAAAAGCAATTATCATTTGCTTTTCCTTTAAAATGCATATTCTGCTTGAGCAATAATTTCATGTGCAGCCTGGAGGAAAATTGCGCCAGGAATTTGCCTTATTTGAGATTATTCTGTACAGAAGTGATTGCTGGTGATTTTTGTTGACAAATGCAAAACACCTGATAAGCTTAACTTAAATCTGCCTTGATTTAAATCGATTAATTGAATTACAGGGGAGGTGTCTTTTGTTAGGTGTTGGCATTATTGGGCTGGGGATGATCGCAGATACGCATGCTGTTGCCATTAGCGAATCCTCAAAATGTAAACTAATCGGCGTCTATGATTCTCTGGAGACAAAAGCAAAAGATTTTGCAAAGAAGTACGGATGCAAGGCATTTTCCTCTCTTGATGCCTTTCTATCTTCTCCGGAAATAGACATAGTGACTATTGCAACCCCATCGGGCATGCATCTTGAGCCTGCACTGAAGGCAATAGACAATAAGAAGAACCTGCTGATAGAAAAACCCATTGAAATAACCTATGAAAGGGCCTCTGAGATTATAAAAAGGGCCAAAGAGCAGAGCGTCCTGGTTGCTGGCGTATTCCAGTCACGCTTCCTCGATTCATCCCTGGCAGTTAAAAAGGCTGTAGAGGAAGGAAGGCTTGGAAGAATCGTTTTGGCTGATGCCTATGTCAAATGGTACAGAAGCCAGGAGTACTATGATTTAGGAGCCTGGAGAGGAACCTGGGATATAGACGGGGGAGGGGCTCTGATGAATCAGAGCATCCATGCCGTGGATCTGCTTGCATGGTTAATCGGCAAGGTCAGGAAGGTCTCAGCCTTCACTGCAACCCTTGCGCATGAAAGGATTGAGGTTGAGGATACTGCAACTTCAGTCATCCAGTTTGATAACGGTGCTATCGGTGTGATAGAGGGAACTACAGGTGCCTGGCCCGGAAGTCCGAAGCGCATAGAGATCAGGGGAACTGAAGGAAGCATTATCCTTGAAGAGGATGCCATAATCCAGTGGGAGTTTGCTTCTCCCAGAGAAGAGGATGAGCTGATCCGAAAGAAGTTTTCCACCCAGCCTTCTGCAGGGGGCTCAAGCGATCCGAGGGCCATCAGCTACATCGGGCATTTAAGGGAATATGAGGATCTTGCAGATGCCATTTCAGAGGGAAGGGAGCCTCTGGTTTCTGCAGAGGAAGCCGCTGAGGCTGTAAGAATTATCGAAGGAATTTATCAGAGTGCAAAGGCTGGCAAGCCTGTTGTTCTCTGAAAGAGAAAAGGAGGATAGTTTATGAAGAAGTCATTAAGTCTTGTCTTGTGTCTTTTAGTGCTTCTGACATCTGCTTTTGCGCAAGGCTCAAGCGATGGCACGTTCCCATCTAAAACCGTTGAGGCAACAGTAGGATGGTCTGCCGGCGGCGGCGGAGATATAGTATTTCGTGCTCTGGCTGCAGTGTTTCCGAAATATGCAAATGGCCAGACGATGGTAATCAAGAATGTTAATGGTGCCTCTGGAATCACAGGCGCTATAGAGTTCTTGAATGCTTCCAAGGATGGCTACAGCATCATGCACTGGAATAATGCATCCCTTGCAAAGACACACCTTTCAGATGTGCCTGTTACAGGTGCTGACACATTTAAGGCTGTGTGCCAGGTAGTTTCATCATATAACTATCTTGTTGTTACTGCGGATTCTCCGTATCAGAGCCTTCAGGATTTAATCGATGCAGCGCTTGCGAATCCGGATACAGTCATGATAGGAAATGCAGGAGCTCAGGGCGGCAATCACCTGGCAGCACTTTTATTTGAGCAGGCAGTGGGTGCTCAGTTCGTACACGTTCCATTCTCTGGAGGAGGCCCTGCAATTACCGGAGTTCTTTCAGGACAGGTTGACTGCGTAATGGCAAATGCACCCGAGGGCATTTCCAATGTAGAGAATGGACAGCTGAGAATCCTGGCAGTATTTGCTCCTCAGCGCTATACAGCTTTCCCGGATGTTCCTACGGGCAGGGAATGCGGTGTTGATTTAGACTTGCCGCAGTGGAGAACTGTTGTATGTCCTCCCGAGACACCGGATGATGTAATCAATGCCCTTGCTGAGATTTTCAGGCAGTGCTGTGAAGATCCTGAATTCATCGCTGCAATGGAAAGCCAGTGTGTAGAGGTTGTATACAAGGGACCGGCTGAAACTGATGCGTTTACCCATGAGGAAGATGCCAGATACAGGGATCTTGTAGCTGCAGCAGATTTATAAGTGATCAGGCTGTGCTCCTTGCACAGCCTTAATAAAATCCTGGAGAATAAATGATTAAAGATACAAAGAAAGCAGCTGATTTCATTATCGGCTGCGCAATGATGCTTGTCAGTATCATTTTTTATGCCGCTGCAAGCAAAATGCCGGACTCAGTGAGAGGAATAGGGCCGGGGGATTACCCGAAATTCGTCTGTGTTCTGCTGTTCATACTCGGCCTGGTTCAGACACTGAGGATAGTCCTGACTGCAAAAGGAGTACCGCTTGTGGATGTTAAAAGCATAAACAGAGTATTCCTTCTTCGTGTTCTCATTCAGTTCATAGCCCTGGCCTTATATTACTTCTTCATGAGGATAATAGGCTTTCCGATTGCATCAATCCTGTTCTGCTATGGTTCCATGATGCTCTTTGGCTATAAGAAGAAAGTAAAAGCGCTGATAATCAGTGTGGTCTTCTCGCTTTTAATCTACTACTTATTTGTCAATGTATTCCAGGTACTTCTGCCAGGTGGATTCCTGGGCTGACGGGGAGGTGCTATGCTAGTAGAATTTTTAAACGGCTTGATGAATGTTTTTCAGCCGATGACCTTTATCATGATGGTCTTCGGTACTCTTGTCGGAGTAGTAATCGGAGCCCTTCCGGGACTTTCGGGCTCAACGGGAATCATACTGCTTCTTCCGCTTGTTTACAGGCTGGAAACCGGGACTGCAATTGTAATGCTCTGCGGTCTCTTCTGCGGTTCCATGTATGGAGGATCAATTGCTGCTATCCTGCTCAATACTCCGGGCACTCCATCTGCAGCTGCAACGGTACTGGATGGCTATCAGCTGTGCCGGCAGGGGGAAGCAGGAAAGGCACTCGGTGTCTCTGCGCTTTCATCCTTCTTCGGAGGCCTTGTGTCTTCAGTTTGTCTGATCCTGATTGCTCCGCAGCTTGCCAGGATTGCTCTTTCCTTCCATGCTGCAGATTATTTTGCGCTTTCCTTATTTGGATTAACGATAATGGCAAGTACGGATCAGAATATCGTTAAAGGGCTTATTTCCGGGGTATTCGGCCTCCTGATATCCACAATAGGCATTGATGCTGTTGCAGGACTGGACCGCTTTACATTTGGAAATTACCAGTTAATGAGGGGCCTTCAGCTTCTGCCTGTGCTCATTGGAGTATTTGCTCTCAGTGAAGTGCTTGTAATCGTTCAGAAAGGCGGGGAAAGGGAAGGCACTGAAAAAGAACAGAAAGTCGGACGTGTTCTTCCTTCCTGGCTTGATATAAAGGGTTTTGCCATCGCAGCCATTGCCGGAGCCCTGATTGGAGTATTCATTGGCATTATTCCGGGCACTGGCGGATCCATTTCCTGTTTCATTGCATACAATGTTGCCAAGAAGATGTCGAAACATCCTGAGAAATTCGGGCATGGTTCCATGGAAGGAATTGCTGCTCCTGAATCCTCTAATAACGGAACAACGGGAGGGGCCTTGATCCCGATGCTGTGTCTGGGAGTCCCCGGGGATGTTGTAACCTCTGTCATGCTGGGAGCGCTTATCCTGATAGGCGTGCGCCCAGGTCCGATGTTATTTGTTGAAAATCCCCGTATCGTGTATATGATCTTTGCAGGAATGTTTATCGTGCAGTTCGTCATGCTTGCAGCAGGTATTGGCTGTGCTAAGATTTCTCCGAAGATCCTCAAGATTCCTCAGACTCTGCTTATGCCGATAATCGCAGTTCTCTGTATCGTTGGCTCATATTCAAATGCAAACAACATGTTCGATGTGCTGATTGCAATCATTTTCGGCCTGCTCGGATTCGGAATGAAGAAATTCGGATATCCGGGGGCACCCTTGGTTCTTGGCCTGATCCTGGGACCAATTGCAGAGGAAAACCTGAACAGGGCACTTGTTATTTCAAATAATGACTGGTCTGTATTCATTACAAGTCCTATCTCTGCAATATTCCTGCTTCTTTCGGCAGCATCGATTGTTTATGCAATCTATACCAATATAAGGGATGCAAGAAGGGAACTTAAGCAAGAAGCAGCAAGCTGAAGACGTCTGAAGCAAAAAAAGATGGGCTGTTGCTTTTTGCGCTAACAGCCCGTTCTTCTTATCTTTCGAGTATATCAGGTCTTATAAGCTTTACTCCTCCTGCTTCAATTTCAACAGAAGGAAAGAGAACTGGCTTTGTAACCATCTTTGGCATTTTCTCAGATACAATAGATGTATCCTCACTCTTTGATCCTGTAATGGATGGGTTCCAGCAGAATGCCTGGCAAGGCTGAATTATCCCGTTTGTTGTGTAATCCACCCTGTAGTCCCTGTTTGCATACCCGATAGGGCCTCCCTGGTGGTGTTTTTCAAACTCATCAGCATAGCCCAGGGCCTCATACATCTTCTTTCCTTCAAGAAGTGCCTGTACATAAGTACTTCCAGGCTGTGATGAAGATATGTAGGTGCCATCAATAATCTGGTTGTCCCTGAACTGTTTTCTGTATTCACTTGTAACAGGGGAAAGGCTTATGAATCTTGTCATGCAGACAACAAGCCCTTTTTTCCTGAAATTGCCTCCGATCTGTACTATATTCTTAACCTGGTTATCTGTGGGAAGGGGATGTCTGTAGGCCCTGATTCTTTCATCCGCTGCAACCATGCAGGAAATTTTCTCAAGTCCTCTTTCTTCCATGTTCTTTATGATCCTGGCAGCTATTTCATATTCCCTGTCGCCCCTTGCTATTGTTAAGGCCGCACTTTCCATTGCTTCTGATGCCTCATTTCCTATCTCCAGGTATCTTTCGACTTCGGCCTCAGTTAAATTCATTCTCAGCAGCTTTACATCCTCTGCGATGGAACTTTCTCCAAAATCCCTGGCAACAGAGCCGCCCTTCACTATGGAAGATATTTCCTTTTCCTCGAATGCTGTATCATGCCATGTTCCCTTTCTTACATCAAATCCAAGCTCATCAAGGTTTTCCTCTTTCCTGACTCTTGGAGCTTCAATATTGTTTGTAATGGCGTAGTGTCCGTCTTTTGTAATCAGAAGTCCGCAGTTTCCCATCTCTCCAGAGGCAACATAATTCCTTCCTCCGCATGTCAGCCATGCAAAATTATCCTGCCTCTTTAAAAAAACGCCTTCTGCTCCTTTTTCATCCATAAAAGTTCTTATACGCTCAAGCTTTACTTCAAATTCTTCCTTCAGTGTCATCTCTTCATCTCCTTATGTAAAGAGGGTAATACATAACATTTATTTTGTACAACAAAATAACTTATTTGCTTTTTCTTATCATTTAATTCTATTATCTTTAATGCTATAGGAGACTCAAATGAAAGTAGAACATATCAGTGAAAAGGATTTTGAGAGCATTGTTCTTAAATCGGATAAGCCGGTACTCGTAGATTTCTATGCAACCTGGTGCGGGCCATGCAAGCAGCTTGCACCAATTCTTGAGCAGATTGCAGAAGAAAGACCTGATGTAAGGATTGTAAAGGTGGATGTTGATGAGAGTGCAGATCTTGCATCCTCATTCGGCGTTGTAAGCATCCCGACCCTTATTTACTTCAAGAATGGAGAAGTTGTTTCCCAGACAGTGGGAGCAAGAAACAAGAGAGGCCTTGAGATGCTTCTTGTCTGATTTTTATTGACTGAAGGCCGAAAATACGTCAGGATCTAGGAAAAGAGTAAGTTAATTCATGAGCTGAAGGCATGACGAAGCGGAGGTTGTGTCCTGAAAAGTGCCTTTGCAGGACTAAATGCAACCCCTGGAATTTTATCGG
Source organism: uncultured Spirochaetaceae bacterium (assembly GCA_964534915.1). Taxonomy (GTDB): domain Bacteria; phylum Spirochaetota; class Spirochaetia; order Sphaerochaetales; family Sphaerochaetaceae; genus Ornithospirochaeta. Next base: position 10,823 of record CAZHQL010000052.1, read on the forward strand.
AACGCTTCATCTGCAACAGGTCTGTTTTTTCTTATTTTTTAATGAGTTCCGGCTTTAGTAATAGGTCCGCAGAAGGGATCTCTACGATGCCCAGTTTGTCTAAGATGGAGTCCCCGTAGATGCTTCGAAACATCTGGTATGGGGAAAGTCCGTTTAGACTTTTTCTAGGAAGGCTGTTGATATGGCTCATCATCAGCCTTGCTTCTTTTTCTGAGCTTTTAAATTATATTGACAAATGCTTGTCAAAAAATGTAGATTATCAAAGTTGCTGAAAAGGCAAACAAATACTGGAGGGTAAAAAATCTATGGCAAGAAACCTAGGTCCTAGATTCAAGCAGTGCAGAAGGCTTGGGGTTAATTATTGTGGACACCCCAAGGCAATGAAGAGAGCAGGCAGTCCTGCTTTCCAGAAGAGGAAGAAGCCAACTGATTACTCAAGGCAGCTTACCGAGAAGCAGAAGCTCAAGGCTTACTATGGAGTATTGGAGAAGCAGCTTCGCCGTTACTATGAG
>CAZHQL010000053.1:0-11190 GCA_964534915.1 uncultured Spirochaetaceae bacterium
CCTTCCGAGGCCTGAATATTCAGGACTTGTTGAAGCTGAGGAAAAACTCTCTGGAATAAAGGGGCTCAGAATAGTAAAATTCACAAGTAAGGATACACAGCGGAGCCGGATCGTCCAGGCTATCGTGAGTGCATATGAGGAGAATAAGTGAAGAATACATTTAAAGACTCATGGGCTTTCTTCTCCGGCGTACAGAAAGCATCATTCATTATCCTTTTTCTTTCTGCCATTTTAATTGGAGTTCTGGTTCCTCTTCTGCTTCCTAATTCCTATATCCCGAATCTGGAGCTCAGCAGGGACTACAAGGCAGGGGAGCTCAGCGATGAGGATGTGTACTCTCCGGTTTCCGTAAGCTTTATTGATGAGGTTGCAACAGAGAACCTCAGAAACAGTGCGCGCTCTACAGTCCTTCCTCATTATGCTTTTGATTTCCTTTCCTCTATGAACACACTGCTCGTTGCGCGCTCGTATGCAACATCCTTAAGCCCGGAGAGCACTGTTAATCCATTTTCCGTTCTGAGAGAGGCAGGGATTGAGGATACATCCATAACAACAGCGCTTTTAAACCTTTCTGAAGAAGAGAGGAACGTAATTTCCAATTTGATTGCTGAGGGAATGGAGTTCATCCTGCGTCAGGGATTATACAGTGTGGCAGAGCTTAATGAGTCCGTCGCACAAGGATACATGGATATAACGGGAGAGAGGATAGACTCACGCTACCGCGTCTATGAGACGGTTGAGGAGATCTCATCGCTTATGACAGTTGAGAACCTCTTTGAGTCCCTTATCAGATATGGCCTTTCATACTTCAATGAAATGGGAGAAAGGAACATTATCCTGACTGCCGGGGCAATAAGGATGCTTGCTGCTCCCAATGTCATTTACGATATGGTTGAAACAGAGAGAAGGCGCCAGGAGAGTGCTGACAGCACCGATCCTATCTCAATCCGCGTAAAGGAAGGGGATCTGCTGATCCTGCGTGACAGCGTTATAACAGAGCAGGATTTAAGGATAATAGACCAGATAAACAGCATGAGGCATACGCTTCCGTTTTCAACGCTGATTGCATATGCCATGTACCTCTTTACAATACTTGCATTTGCATTCTATTTATTTACAACATTCATTCAGTATAAGTACCGCGTTCCGCTTTATTCAATCCTCTTTGTCGCGGGCCTTAACATCATACTGATTCTCTGCTATTTAATGATGGGCTGGATACTCTCCTCTTCAGACAGGATTACAGTGGATTCACTTCTTCCCTTCTTATTCCTGCCTGTGCTCTTTACATTCATCACGAACAAGAGGAGAATCGGATTCACAGTTGGCTTTGTCATTGCGGCCTTTGCTGTAATTTTCCCGACATCCACTAACTTCACATTCTTCTATCTGCTTGTTACTATCGTGGCATCCATTCCTTTTGCCCGTATGGGAACAAACAGAATTGACGTAATCTATGAGGCGCTCTACTCAGCGCTTCTTTCTGCAGTAGCCTCGGCAGTATTCTCGCTTATTTCGGGCTACAGCTATGGCACTCTTGCAAGCAATATCGTATTCATCATCGTAAATGTGCTTGCAACATACATTCTTGCATCAATTGCCCTTCCCCTGCTTGAAAAGGCATTTAACCTTCCATCGCAGTTCCGCCTCCATGAGCTCTCATATACGGATTCTCCAAGCCTGAACAGGCTCAGCCAGGTTGCGCAAGGCACATACAACCACGTGAGAAACGTAGCGGACATGAGCTATGCGGCTGCAAAGAATGTAGGAGCCAATGCAGAGCTTGCGCGCGTCGGTGCTCTCTATCATGATATCGGAAAGGCTGAGCACCCTGAGTACTTCGTTGAGAACCAGGGAGGAAAGGCAAATGCGCATGACGAGCTTAATAACAACCTCTCTGCAGCTATTATCAAAAGCCATGTAAAGCTCGGAGTTGAGAAGGGCAAGGAGATAGCGCTTCCTCAGGAAGTTCTTGATATCATAAGCCAGCATCATGGCAATGACATCATCACATACTTCTATAATGAGGCCAGGAAGAACATGACTGACGGCCGCTTCGTGCACGAGGAGGACTTCAGGTACAACAGCGAGATCCCGCAGACTCCGGAGGCAGCGATTGTGATGCTTGCAGACTGCGTTGAGGCAGCAAGCAGGACGCTTAAGAACCCGAATACGCAAAAATATGACAGGCTCATCATGAACATCATCATCAGCAAGATCACGCATAAGCAGCTGACGGACAGCAAGCTTACACTTACTGACCTCTTCAAGATCAAGGATACGTTCATCCGCAGCCTTGTCGGGCGTGATCATCAGAGGATTGAGTACGACAATGATAAGGATTGATGATGTTTGAGCTTCTTTTTTCCAAGTCCGAAGAAAGCTGTGTTGACAGGCATCTTATTGAGAGCAGGATCGAGAGATTTATAGACGCATTGGATCTCGATGGAAACTTCTCGCTTACATTCGTCTCTGATTGCGAGATAAGAGAGCTTAACAGGACTTACAGAAAAAAGGATGAGGCAACTGATGTGCTTACATTCCGCTATCAGGATGAGGATGTGTTTTCACAGAACATCTTTACACAAGAGCTTGGCGACATCTTCATAAGCTCTGAGTGCGTCAGGCGCAATGCAGAAGCCTTTTCAACGCCTTTTTTAGAAGAAGTCACGCGCGTTCTTCTTCATGGCATGATGCACCTTCTGGGATATGACCACAGCACTAATGATTTTTCAACGGAAGAGATGCTTATAAAACAGGAGCAGATACTCTCATCCCTTGGCTATAAGAGCTAGCTCTTATTTTATGAGAAAACTTCATTTGCTCTTATTTACTAATTTAGCAAAAAGTGTTATCTATACTTTGGAATCAATAGATTATTATCGATTGTCAGAACAATCGTTATAGAGGAGAAAAAAATAATGAAAATCGGTATCAATGGATTCGGAAGAATTGGACGCTTCGTTTTCCGCGCAGCGATGGAACGCTCAGATGTAGAAGTAGTTGGGATCAATGACCTCTGCCCGGTAGACTATCTTGCTTACATGCTCAAGTATGACACGATGCATGGACAGTTCAATGGAACTATCTCTTTCGACACAGATAAGTCACTTCTCATCGTAAACGGAAAGAGTATCCGCGTTACAGCTTGCAAGGATCCTAACGAGCTTAAGTGGGACGAGGTTGGAGCTGAGTATGTTGTAGAATCAACAGGTCTTTTCCTTACAAAGGAGAAAGCTCAGGCTCATATCAACGCTGGTGCTAAGTATGTCGTTATGTCAGCTCCTTCAAAGGACGATACTCCTATGTTCGTAGTAGGTGTCAACGAGAATACATATGTAAAGGGAACACAGTTTGTTTCAAACGCAAGCTGCACAACAAACTGTTTAGCTCCTGTTGCCAAGGTCCTTAATGATAACTTCGGCATCCTCGATGGCCTTATGACAACTGTTCACTCAACAACAGCAACACAGAAGACTGTTGACGGACCTTCAATGAAGGACTGGAGGGGAGGGCGCGCTGCAAGCGGCAACATCATCCCATCCTCAACGGGCGCTGCAAAGGCTGTTGGAAAGGTAATTCCAGCACTCAATGGAAAGCTCACAGGCATGTCCATGAGAGTTCCGACTCTCGATGTGTCGGTTGTTGACCTTACTGTCAACCTTGCAAAGCCAGCAAAGTATGCAGATATCTGCGCAGCAATGAAGAAGGCAAGCGAAGGCGAGCTCAAGGGCATCCTTGGCTACACAGAGGATGATGTTGTTTCTTCAGACTTCCTCGGAGATCCAAGGACATCCATCTTCGATGCAAAGGCTGGCATTGCACTTACAGATACATTTGTAAAGGTTGTTGCATGGTACGATAACGAGATTGGATACTCCAATAAGGTTCTTGACCTCATTGCACACATGAAGAAGGTAAACGGTTAATACCGCTTTGAAGTTTTAATCCGGCTAAGGCTGGAGCCCGGCCTGCCCTCTGGCAGGCCTTATCTGTATAAAAGGAAGGGAAAATGCAGTTACATACGATTAACGAAGCAGATTTAAAAGGAAAAAGAGTTCTTATCCGTGTTGATTTCAACGTTCCTGTAAAGGAAGGAAAGGTGACGGACAACACAAGGATCAGGGCAGCACTGCCTACTATCAGGTATATTCTCGATAATGGTGCATCCCTTGTAGTTATGAGCCACTTCGGACGCCCGAAGGGAGAGAAGAAGAGTGAGTTTTCCATGGCACCTGTTGCCAGGGAGTTTGAAGCACTGCTTGGAAGGAGCGTCAGGCTTGCTGCAGATGTAATCGGAGAAGAGGTTGAGAAGGCTGTATTGGCCCTCAAGAGCGGGGATGTCCTTCTTTTAGAGAACGTAAGGTTCTATAAGGAAGAGGAAAAAAACGATGCAGAGTTTGCTAAGACTCTCGCAAGCTATGGAGATCTTTACTGCAACGATGCATTTGGAACTGCGCACAGGGCACATGCATCAACAGAGGGAGTTGCTCACTATCTTCCATCCTATGCAGGATTTTTGATTGAGAAGGAAATCAGGTTCATGGCGCCTCTTTTAGAGAATCCTGAGAAGCCGTTTGTCGCAGTAATCGGCGGAAGCAAGGTATCAAGCAAGATCACTGTCCTTGAATCGCTTGTAAAGACATGTCAGGCTGTAGTAATCGGCGGCGGCATGGCATACACATTTTTGAAAGTTCAGGGACACGATATTGGAAAGAGCCTCTTTGAGCCTGAGTACCAGGAGACAGCCAAGGCGTTTTTGGCAAAGGCAGAGGAAAAGGGTGTTAAGGTAATCCTTCCTGTAGACCATGTATGCGCATCTGAGTTCAGTGAGGATGCAGAGCCAGTTGCTGTAGATGGCGTATGTATCCCGGATGACTTAATGGGTATGGATATCGGAGAAAAGACTGTAAAGCTCATCACATCTGAAATCAGCGCTGCAAAGAGCGTTGTATGGAATGGCCCGATGGGAGTCTTTGAGTTCTCATCCTTTGCTAAGGGAACTGAGGAGGTTGCCAGGGCTCTTGCTGCATCTGGTGCTACCAGCGTAGTTGGAGGAGGAGACAGCGTAGCTGCTATAAACAAGTTCGGCCTTGCAGATAAGATCAGCCATGTATCAACTGGAGGAGGGGCTTCCCTCGAGTTTCTGGAGGGAAAGACACTTCCGGGAATCAAGGCACTGGAGAAGTAATGATGAGAAAGCCATATATTGCAGGAAACTGGAAGATGAATATGAGCCCGAGTGAGGGAAAGGCATTTGCCTCAGCCCTCCGAAAGGCTGCAGAGGAAAATGAAGCGGATGTCAGAATGATGGTTGCGCCTCCTTTTGTCACAATCCCCTCAGTTCTTGAAGAGCTCAAGGGTTCAAAGATTGAAGTAGCTGCTCAGAACATGGCAGACCATGAAAAGGGTGCATACACAGGGGAAGTCTCTCCGCTCTTTCTGAAGGACCTTGGAGTAAATACTGTAATTCTTGGCCACAGCGAGAGAAGGCAGTACTACGGAGAGACAAGCGAGAGCATCAACAAGAAGATCCTCCTTGCACTTGGACTGGCGATGGAAGTAATCTACTGCGTTGGCGAGACACTTGAAGAAAGGGAATCAGGGCTTCTTGAAGAAGTTCTTACAAAGCAGATCTCTCTTGGCCTTTCCGGAGTAAGTGAAGAAGACATGGCCAGGATTACTATTGCTTATGAGCCAGTATGGGCAATAGGAACAGGAAAGACTGCAACGCCTGAGGATGCGGACTCAGCTCACCTCTTTATAAGAAAAACCGTTGAATCAATATTTTCAAAAGATATTGCAGAAAACCTCATTATACAGTATGGTGGTTCTGTTAAAGCAAACAACGTAAAAGCTCTGATGGCTAAGGAGAACATCGATGGCGCGCTCGTAGGAGGAGCAAGCCTTACTGTCGATGATTTCCTTCCCATCCTGACTTTTAACAAATAACATTTTCGGAGTAGAGAGAATGGGTGTTTTGAGTATTATCCTTTTAGTTCTTTTCATCCTCGTTGCCTTGCTGCTTATCTTCCTGGTAGCAATTCAGGACGAAAAGAGCAGTGGGCTTGGTGGTATTTTTGGTTCTTCAAGCGATTCTGCCTTTGGCGGAAATTCTTCAGTCTTTCTTACGAAAGCCACTGCGATATTATCCGTTGCTTTCATGGTTCTTGCGCTCCTTGTAGCACTTAGCAACAAGCCAAGCAGCGACAATATCCTTGCCCTTGCTGAGAGTCAGCAGACTACAGCAGGAACTACATGGCTTTCTGATTCAGCGCTTACTGAGGAAGCAGCAGAAGAGCTTAACTGAAAGTTCATAAAAGATAATAGCCGGCCTTGATTATATCAATAGGTCGGCTTATTCTTTTATCTAAGGAGATTTTGTCTTTGAATGTTGCATTGATATACGGTGGAAAGAACAGTTCTTCTGCTGCACTTGAAAAGATTACAAAGGCCTTATCCCGCGGCCTTGAAGAGCAGTCCCATATGGTCAGGATAATAAATGCATATGTGGATACTGACCAGAGATTATCCTATTTTGATTTCATCATCGTAGGAACTGAGCCAGCAGGCCTTATGAGCTCTAAAATTCCAGAGCAGATTAAAAAATACTTAAGGGAAATCCCGGGATCAGGGGGAAAGAGATCAATCGGCTTTGTCTCAGGGGGCCTCAGGCCAAATGCAGCTCTTCAGAGCCTGATGAAGGCAATGGAGGCAGAAGGAATGCTTCTTACTGCAAGCGAGATTATAAAGAAGGAAAACGATGCCTATCTGATAGGCAAACATCTTAAACTTGAAAGGAATTGAAATGCGTACTAAAAGAGTTACACTCACCCTTGTTTTATTGATTATTGTTGCCCTGGCATTACCTGCATCGAGCATGTCAACTCTTCTCGATACACCGGCTGCGACGGTGAATCTTATAAGAAACCGTGCAATTACCAATGCAGAAGTTGATCAGATGGTATCTGAATATACAGCTCAAGGAGTTCCTGTTGACCGCACTCAGGTTCTTAATATCATGATAAACGACGAAGTGTTCCTGCAGGGCACAGAGCGCGATGGCGTTGTAATTGATGACCAGACTCTTGATCAGGTAATGGCACAGCAGAAGTCATATGTTGAGAGCCAGGCAGGGCAGAGGCTTTCTGACAGCGACTACCGCCAGATCATCACAAGCCAGACAGGACTGAGCTATGATGAGTACCGCGAGAGCATTCGCGAGCAGCTTCTTGTAAATCAGTACCTGATGCTGATGAAGGGCACAGAGATCGAGAATGAGGTAAACAATCTTCAGATCAGCGACAGCGCAGTTGAGACATATTACCGCCGCAACCGCCAGAGCTTTTACAGCCCTGAGAATGTGCGCCTTGCACATATTTTCATCCCGTATGACGAGGATGAAAGGACCAACAGCGAGAACGCATCCCTCCTGATAGGCGTTGCAGAGCGCATCAGGAGAGGCAGCATCACATTTGAGCAGGCAGTTCAGGACTACAGCCAGGATGAGGCCTCACGCAGCATCGGAGGGGACATAGGATGGCTTACTATGGACAATGAGCAGGCCAGGCTCACCCTCGGCGATGACTTTGTGGATGCCGCAATTTCACTTAATGCTGGAGAAGTCTCCGGAATGCTTACTTCGAACGCAGGCTATCATATTGTGAAAGTCTCTGTTCATACTGAGGGAAAGATCCTTTCGCTCGATGAGAGGATCAACCCTGAGCAGAGCACGACGCTCCGCGAATACATCATGAACGCACTTGCTCAGCAGGAGTCAAGCAATATCATATCGAATGCTCTCAATGATCTGATCTCAGAGCTCAGAAGCCAGGCGAGGATAAGGATTTACTAGCATGTTAAGCGGCAGGAGCCTTGCAAGGCAGATAGCAGTCTCTACGCTATACAGCCTCGATTTCAATGACAGGCTGGATAGCTCTGCAGACCTCTCTGTCTTTCCTGGAATGACTGAAGATGAGATGGCGGCCCTTGATAGCGAAGTCGTCCTTTTCGCACGCTATTTAATTCAGGGCACGCTTGAAAACCTTTCTCATCTTGATAACCTTATTTCCACGTATTCAATAAACCGTCCGCTTTCCAAGATAGACACAGTGGACAGGAATATTTTAAGGATTTCCTTTTTCCAGATGGAGAACCTCAGGGACACTCATCCGACGATTATCATTGACCAGGCAGTGAAGCTTTCACAAAGCCTTTCAAATGATGTCTCATATAAGTTCATAAACGGAATTCTTGATACATTCAGAAAGGATTTTGATGCATGATACAGCTGAAGAATAAGGATGAGATAGAGGGAATAAGAAGAAGCGGAGCCCTTTTAGCAGATTTATTCCGTAATCTTGATGAGAAGATTGCAGAGGGCATGAGCACATACGATGTTGACAGAATCTGCGCTGATTTCATCCGGGCCCACCATGCAAAGGCATCATGCCTAGGCTATATGGGATACCCTAGCTCTACTTGCGTTTCTGTAAACGATACAGTAATTCATGGGATTCCCTCAAAGAAGGATATACTCAAGGATGGAGACCTTGTCTCTGTTGATATCACGCTTGAACTCGACGGCTATATCTCAGACTCCACGCATACATATGAGATAGGAAAGGTAAAAGACGATGTCCATCAGCTCAATGCAGTTACAAAGAAGGCCCTTTATAATGCAATAGATGCAGCCGGGAAAAAAGGCGCGCGCCTTCATGATATCGCAGCAGCTGTTGAGGAAACCTGCAAGCCCTATGGCTATGGCATTGTGCGTGATTACTGCGGGCATGGGGTTGGATTTTCCATCCATGAGGATCCCCCTGTATTCAACTTCGTATCTAGCCGCAATCCTAATGTCAAGCTCCGTGAGGGGCTTGTAATAGCCATAGAGCCCATGATCAACATGGGAACATGGAGGATAAGGAATCTGAGCGACGGCTGGACAGTCAAGACCGAAGACGGATCAGTTGCTTGCCACTGGGAACACACTATTGCAATAACAGAGCGCGGTGCAGAGATTATGACACTTTAGGGGAGGGAAAATGAGCAGTAAGGAATTCATAACATGCGACATGATACGCGATGCGGCTCTCAAGCTGGTTCACAGGATGTACACCGAGGATGGCTTTGTCCCTGATATCATCTACAATTCCCTTCGCGGGGGAGCATACATGGCCAATGTTATGAGTGAGTACTATAAGCTCATTTCCATGAAGCAGAACAAAACGCCAGTGTTCTATGCTGCATTAGTTGCAAGAAGCTACGGTAATGTTAAAGAGCATTCAAACCGTGTAGACATTGACGGATGGACTGTAAGCCCTGAGTCCCTCAAGAAGGGCATGAAGGTCTTGATCGTGGATGATATATTCGACACTGGAATGACTGTTAATGCGCTTGCAAACACTATTATGGATGCAGGGATTCCAAGAGAGGATATAAAGGTTGCTGTATACGATTACAAAGTAAAGCTTTACAACAAGCAAGCACACCTTCCCATCGAGCCAGATTACTGGTGCCGCAAGCATGTGCTTGAGAAGCAAGAGGACTCAAGGTGGATACATTACACATGCCATGAATTCATAGGCCTTACACCTGAAGAAATAGATAAAGTATTCACCGACTCTGAAGTCAGGGACATACTTCACCAGATATTAGAGAACTGAAAAAGACCTCAGGAAATTCTGAGGCCATATCAATGAATTAGAAGCGAGTTGCAATAACTTCAGACTCTTCTGTGATTACATAGTATGTACCACCATAGTACTTGATGCCAACTACGGTCTCATCGTTAATATCGCTTGTGCTAAGATCTTCAACACTTCCGCTAGAGTCAATTCTGAGAACTTCCGGGCCATACTTATAGACAATATAGAGATTGCCATTGATGATTGTACTATATGCAACACGCCTGTTGTCGAGAGGGAAGGAGCCGTAGTCAGTCTTGCGTTCTCCATCAATCCAGAGGTATCCACTGTTGTCTACTAAGTAGGTATGCTCTCCAAATTCAGCATAGTATGCAATAATTTCCTTATAGCTTCCTGTAGATGCTATGCCGGTAGAATCAGGTGTTATTATCTCATTACTTTCCTCAATGCTGAATACTTCATAATAGCTCTCATCCTCATCAAGGTAAGCAATATACCCGCTTCCGCAGATATACGGTGCAGCAATCTCAGCGCTTGACCAGGCAGTAGCGGTTTTTGTCGGCGTAATTTTAAGAGATACTGAGTCATTTTCTTCTTCTACAGTTAATCCACTAGTATCCTCAAGGTAGTAGAACGTAATCTCTCTCTCTTCGTCTTCAGTCGCGTTTGTTTTCTCTCTCAGCTGAATTGTGTATTCAATCTTGTTGTTATTATTGCTGCTACCTTGATAAGCAAGAGTATAGACATTAGCGATATCAATAAGATTTGAGTCATTATCTTTGAAATGTGCTGTATAAGCTTCACTGACATTAACTTCTTCATCAGTTAAGGAAACCTTTATTGCCTTTAAGGTAGCATTTTCATCACCTGCACTCTGCTCATAATATAAGACATAAGAACTTCCGTTATCTTTGGCCATAATAACAGGACGGACAATTGGTTCAACAAGAACTTCGTAGGAATTTTCATCATTTATCTTTTCAAGATGGAACAGGATTATTCCTTCATTAGATCCAAGCACAAGATGCTCATCATTAAGGTCCCCGAGATATGAGTAAATCCAGTAATCACTTTTCGGGTTAGCATGAATCATATCAAATACGATTGAAGTAGTTGAATCTGCGTTACAAGCAATAAGCAGAATAAGGAGTGCAATTGTTAAAATCTTTCTTACCATCTTCATACCTCCTTAGTGCCTGTAAGCCACGCTGACTGTAATCGGGGCAAAAGACAGAATGCCGCTGTATGCTCTTCTGTCACTGTCAAAATAAATCTCTGGGATGAAATTAAGGCCAGCAAGAATTCCAGCACCCCATTCATCATTGAAGAAATAATATGCGCCAAGCTCAAGCTTGAATGAGAATGTGATCTTTGATGCATCATTAAAGCTTATGTAGTTCATGCCGAGCTCAAAAGATATCGGCAAATCAAACTGGCCGGTCTGGACAGGATAAAATGATAACTTAGCCCCAAGAGGAACGGAAGCAAATATTCTGTTTCCAGCTACATAGTTGAACTGATAGCCAAGCTCTCCTCCGATAGC
>CAZHQL010000054.1:0-10951 GCA_964534915.1 uncultured Spirochaetaceae bacterium
GGTGCATGCCAAGAGTTCTCACGAAGTAGCCTTCCATCATCCAGAAGGCCTCTGCAAGCAGGAGCGTGTCGGGCGCTTCCTCTGCAACCCTGTCCACCACCTCGCGCCAGAATTCGCAGCCACATCTCTTGTTGAACTCCTCACTGCTCATGCCGTATATGGCTCTTCCTGCTATGTCTCCGGCCTCTCCGGATCTGGGGTACCAGAGTCTCTGGATATGGCGCTTTGCAAGCGTCATGGCAGCATCAAAGCGGATTATGGGGAACGCCCTGGCAACATGGATGATCTCCTGGATGACGGCCTCACGCGTATCTTTATTGAGGTAATCAAGCTGTGCTGTGTCATTCCAGGGCATCGTTGTGCCGTCATTTCCATGGAAAACATATCTTACCTTTCCATTCCTCTTGTCTGTTAAGCGGAATGTGACGGCAGCATCCGTCCTGTCATAGTAGTGGTCTTCAAGCTTTATCTCGAAGTCGGGATTATCAGAAAGGTCTTCGCCGCTGTAAGTGTAGGCAGGGAATGGCGGCCAGTCCTGGCTGATATAGTACTCCGGATGCTGGTAGACCCAGTCCCCGTCGATTCCCGTATGGTTTGGAACCATGTCGGATGCAAGGCGTATTCCCCTTTCCCTGCATCGCGCGCTTAGGTTCTCAAGGGCTGTCCATCCTCCGATTGCATGAGAGATCTCATAATTTTTCAATGAGTATGCAGATGCCTCTGCATCAGGATTTCCGCAGAGGTTCTTGATCCTTTTACTTGCACTGCTTCTCTCCCAGAGCCCTATGAGCCAGAGGGCCGTGAAGCCCCTTTCACGAAGAAGGTCAAGCTCCCTGTCCGGAATCTGGTCAAGTGTCCTGATTTCCCTTTTGTATTCCTTCGAGAGCTGATCAAGCCATACAAGCGTGCACTTTGCAATCATGACGACGCGGGGCATCCAGTTCGAGTCATCGCTGAAGGCCTCGTACTCATAAATCTCATCTGAATAATCTGTCACGGGCATCGGGCCGGGAGATCCCGGTGCGCCCCTCTCTTTTTCCTCTTCCCTGATATATGAGATCGAGAGCTCCAGGAGGGCAATGAGCTCCTTTGGAAGCATATGTGCCCATTCGCGGAGGATGTACCTGATCTGCTCCGTAAGGGAGTTCGGATAGAGCCTGCCCGGCTTGGTCAGAAGAGTGAAGATATCCTCATCTGCCAGAGCTTTTCCATTCCTGCTTTCATCCTTTACGTACGCAGAAAGAATGGAAGCAAGGGCCGAAAATCCCCTCGGGTAATCAAGCTCATCGGGGTATACAAAGGGCTTTGCAGCCTCGATAAGGGCAGGGTTGTTTATCATGACCTGATGAACGAAGAAGGAGCGAGCATCCTCTTCTCTTCTCCTCTCTCCGCTCTTTTTCTCTTCTTCCAGAAGGGGGGATGGAAAGTGCTCAGAGTAGAAGGAAAGAGCTTTCCTGAGCTCCTCGTTTCCGCTTATTGCTGCGTCCCTTCGCATGAAGAAATCCGCATGACCGGCCTTCATGCAGGCGCTCAGCACAGCCTGATACAGAAGGTGAAGCACTGCAGTGGCATGCAGCTTGCCAGCTGATATATAGTCAGCCTTTCCTTCTTCTTTCTTTTTCTGATTGTAGGAAAATGCGATGCTGAGAGCCTCTCTGTAAAGCTCTGAAATATTCTCATCTGTCTTGAAGACAGGGTTATCCAGATTGAGAAGGCCTCTGACTGTGTCAGAGATACGGAAATCCCTTTTCTCCATCAAATACTCCTCCTTTGCTCCTTATAGTCTAACATGAAAGGGGAGCATCAAGTAGGGAAAAAACGACTATTTACAGCAATATATCGACCTTTCAGCCTCCCTGAGCGCCTGATCAATCAAAGGCTTCTCATCTGCTGTGAACGCAGAGAGGACATGCGCTCTGAGAGGCCCGTGAGAGGGCCTTCCTATGCCGATTCTCAGGCGGTGAAAAGCTTCCGTTCCGAGCCTCTCCTTTATGCTTTTAAGGCCATTGTGTCCTTTCAGGGAACCTCCTTGCTGCAGCAGGATCCTGCCTGTATCGAGCTCGCTGTCATCATGGCATACAAGGATCTCATCGGGCATCAGCTTATAGAAAGAGGCTGCCTCTGCAACAGCAATGCCGGACCTGTTCATATACGTCATGGGCTTTATGAGCTTAAGGCCGTCCTTTGCAGCATAAAGCGAATGGAACTTATTTGAAAGGCTTTCGTTTTCCGTCATGCTGTCGAACAGGCGGAAAGCGACGCTGTGCCGCGTATTTCTGTATTCCTGGCCGGGATTTCCCAAAAAGACTATGAGTTTTATCACGAAAACAGTATACTCAGGAGAAAGAACATAATTCAAGTTTGGAGGATAAGCTATGGCAAAAGGTGCTGCAATCAGGGATATCGGGCTGAAGGTCCTTATCGGGCTTCTGTTCATCTGTATTGGAGTTGAGGGTGTTGCTTCCGGCAGGGGCAATGATCTTTACAGTGCAATTGGGGACGATACGATAAACATCATTCTGGGAATCGTTTTAATCGTATGCGGGCTTCTCATCATAGTTCCGCTTTTCGTATCGGGCATCAAGTCCGTATTCTCAAAATGGTCCACGATAATAGTGGCCGTCGTATGGGTTCTCGTCATCATCTTCACCGATTTCGTAAACGGCTTCGGAAGTTTCCGCGGAATCGATTTCTTCATCTGGCTGGAAACCTTCATCTACCATCTTCTGATCCTGTTCTGCATTCTGTACGTCTGCAAGGACACAAAATAAAGCAGGAAGGCCTCTTTGGCGCCGGCCTTTTTTAGTCGCAAAAGGGGCCTTTCTTCCTTGACTTGATGAGGCCTTGCAACTAACATAGAAACAGGCACTTGTGAGATTATTTGGAGTGTATAATCCATCGCCTTCAGAAGCTTTCGTCAGTTTTTCTTCCGGGGAGTTGTTACGGTGCCTGTATCCGTTATACGAAAGCGCACATGGCCTCTGGTTGTCCTTGTTCCAGGGGCTTTTATCTATCTGTGGCTCTTAACGCCTGTTTTTCTGCATTTAAGGCTGTAAGGGCACTCGGAACAAAGCGGTGAAACGCTTTTGCATACTGCCTGGCCATAGCTCACAAGCAGTTCGTTAAGAGGAATCCAGTAGCGCTCCGGAAGGATTTTCCTGAGCACTCTTTCAGTTGCATCCGCATTTTTTGTCTCAACTATTCCGATGCGCTTCAGTATCTGGTGCACATGGCAGTCAACGCAGATTGCCTTCTCCTTAAAGGCCAGGTTCAGCGTGAGAGATGCGCTCTTGATTCCGACGCCGGGAAGAGAGATGAGGTCATCCATCTCTGATGGCACGGCTCCCCCGTATTTTTCCATTATGACTGCCGAAATGGTCTTGAGGTTCTCCGCTTTCCTTTTATAGAAGGCGCATGGCCTGATAATAGCAGCAATTTCACCTGAGCTCATCTTCTCAAGCTCATAAAAGCTTCCTGCCCTTTCAAAGAGGGCTCTTGAGCGCTCAAGCGTGATCTTGTCCTTTGTCCTTAGCGAGATGATTGCTGCTGTCAGTATGCGGTAAGGATCTGCATTCTCTGCTGCTATCTGGGAGACAGAGGGAAGCGCAATGCCGCGCTTTTCAAGCTCGGATGAGAACAATGTGAATATTTCTGAGAATATCTTCTCGTACACGCGTATTTCCTTGACCAAAGAGTGCAATTATTGAAAAATCATTACCATGATAGTAATCCTGAAGCAAGGCGTAACGCCAGAAGAAAAAAATAATATCAAGGCAGCACTCAAGAAAGAGGGCTTCATCGTTAAGGAAGTCGTCGGACAGGAAGAGACAGTCCTTGGTGCTGTGGGAAAGAGCACTATAGACCCCAGGAGCATAGAGGTCCTTGACGGGGTATCGCGTGTCGTTCCCATTTCAAAGCCATACAAGCTTGCATCGCGCGAGCTCAAGAAGGAAGACACGATCGTAACGGTAAGGAACGTCAAGATCGGGGGAAGCCGCATCGCGGTAATCGCCGGGCCATGCGCAGTTGAGAGCGAGGACCAGATCATGAGGATTGCAAAGAAGGTAAGGGAGGCCGGGGCCGTAATACTGCGCGGCGGCGCATTCAAGCCCCGCACGAGCCCGTATTCCTTCCAGGGCCTTGGAGAAGAGGGCCTGAAGTACCTGAGGAAAGCAGGGGATGCATTTGAGATGCCGGTTATATCAGAAGTTGTCTCTCCTTCGGATGTTCCCCTTATGGCTGAGTATGTCGACATGTTCCAGATCGGAGCCAGGAACATGCAGAACTTCGAGCTTTTAAAGGAAGCCGGGAAGACGGGAATGCCCGTGCTTTTAAAGAGAGGACTCAGTGCAACGATTGAGGAATGGCTGATGGCAGCTGAGTACCTCATGGCATCGGGCACGGACCAGGTCGTCCTCTGCGAGAGGGGAATAAGGACATATGAGAAGGCAACTAGGAACACGCTCGACTGCTCAGCAATCCCTGTAGTGCAGAAGCTTACACACCTTCCTGTAATCGGGGACCCGTCGCATGCAACGGGCGTCAGGGACATGGTCTTACCGATGTCGCTTGCAATAATCGCATCGGGCGCAAGCGGAATAGTTGTTGAGGTCCATGATGAGCCTGAAAAGGCACTTTCTGACGGGCCGCAGTCGCTGTACCCAGAGCAGTTTGAGCGCCTGATGAGGGATATCGAGGCGCTCTCTCCCGTTGTCGGCAAGGCCGTTGAGAGAATCCCGAGGCAGATTCCCGACTCAATTAAGAAGGAGAGCGCGGATGAGAGCACGAAAACAGAAGACGTGGTTGCCTTCCAGGGAGAGAGGGGAGCATTCAGCGAGCTTGCAGTCCGCATGAGTTTCAGCGAGAACATGAAAGTCCTTCCATGCAAGAGGTTCAAGGATGTCTTTGACATGGTGACAACAGGAAAGGCACGCTATGGAGTGCTTCCGATTGAGAACACCCTTGGGGGAACCATCTTTGACAACATCGACCTTCTGGAGAGGGAGAAGAACGTGACTGTAGTAGGGGAAGTGCAGATAAGGATCATGCACAACCTCATCGCAAACAAAGGGGTTAAGCTTGAGGATATAAGGAAGGTCTACTCACACCCGCAGGGTCTTGCGCAGTGCAGGGAGTATCTGGACAAGAACCTTCCTGATGCAGAGCAGATTCCATTCTACGATACATCAGGGGCAGTAAAGTACATAAAGGAGAACGGCATAAATGATGCTGCGGCAATCGCAGGAAGTCCTGCAGCAAAATACTATGGCTGTGATGTCCTTGTTCCATCCATTGAGACAAATCCCAAGAACTACACAAGGTTCTATATCATAAGCCGGGAAGAAGATGCTGCATTCTTCAGAAGCGCAGCCAGGGTAAACAGGGCAAGCATGACATTCAGTGTCTCAGACAAGCCGGGTGCGCTCTTCCAGGTTCTCGATATCCTCCAGAAGCACGGGATGAACATGAAGAAGATTGAGAGCAGGCCGATCCTCGGAAAGCCCTGGGAGTATTTCTTCTTCCTTGAGACAGAGCTCAAGATGGAGGATGAACTGGATAAGATAATCCCGCTTTTAAAGGAAGCGAGTACAAATTTCCATCTGCTTGGAACATATACAGCAGGGCATTAAGGCAGAAAGGATGAAGGAAAAGGGATATGAGAAGTGCCTTCTTTTTTCTGGAGTGCTTTCTTCCACAGGCTTTCCTGAGGAAGTAAGGGCAGATCTTGAAAAAAGATTCGGGCCGGTTTCCTTTATCTCTCCTTCCATCCCCTTTACATTTACTGATTACTACAATGAAGAGATGGGAGAGTGCATTGAGCGCTTCTTCATCTCTTTTTCACGCCTTGCCGGCCCTGATGAGATCAGAGAGGCAAAGCTCTTTACGAATGACCTTGAGAAGAAGTACAGCATCTCAGGAAAAAGGAAGATAAACCTGGACCCGGGCCTCATAAGCACATCGAACGTAGTTCTTGCAACTACCAAGAACAGGGCCCACAGGATAGCAATAGGCAGTAACTTATATGCTGAAGTCACGCTTATATACCATCATAAGGGCTTTGAGTCCTTCTCCTGGACCTATGCAGACTATAAAAGTGCAGAGGTTCAGGAAATCCTTCTGAAAATGAGAAAGCAGTACCTTGAGAAGCTCAGAACTCAACAGTCTCAGATGGTTCTGTAAAAGATGAGAACGAAGCCTTAGCATTTTTCAGATAGAAGACTTCTGTGTTGCCATCATCCTCGCTGTATCCTGATCTGAGGGAGGAGTATGCATCGAGCATGCTCTTTCTTGCTTCCCTCCTGTCATCCTCTTGAGCCTCAGCTGCAATGCGGATCCATTTTCCGTCCTTGAATGCAGAGATTTCCACTTTTGGATTCTTATGAAGCTGCCGGGAGACATCCTTTTTCTTTCCTGTCTGGAAGTAAAGCCTTCCCTCAAAGACATGTGCTGTCCCGAACGGGCGCACCCTTGGCTGCCCGCCATCATCAGTTGCCAGGAAATAAACTCCGGCTTCCTTTAAAAAAGCAACCACATCATCAAATGTTTTCATCGCCTTTCCTCCTCTCTTAGATGCCATTATAGCTGAAAGAGAAAATCTTTTTAACAGAGAGAGGCTTTCCCTCTATTAATAGTTAAGGAGGCCTGATGAAAAAAGGTTTTGCAATTATTCTGCTTGTTTCTCTTACAGCATCGTGCTCTCTCTTCTTAGAAGACGAGATAACACTTTACCTTCCCTCAAGCATTCCTCTTGAAGTGCTCAGCGGGGAAAGCATATATTACACGCTCACGTATTTTGACGGCGAGAACATAAAGTCTTTCCATGTCCCGCTGCACGAGAGGACAGTGAGAGTGAATGTAAAGAAGGGAGCACTCTCGCTCTTTCTTATCTATCCTGCGGATGAATACACGCCACTTGCATCCTACTACGAGATCGGGATGAAAAAGAGCATAAGCTTTGCATACACAACATCATCGCTTATTGAATTTCTGGTGACCGTGGCAGAAGAAAGGCCGTATATCGTAGCAAACCTGTCCTTGAGTGCGCTTTTTGAAAAGTACACAGGAGATGAGATAGACAAGGAGGAGTTCCTTTCCCTCCTTGAGAAGGGAAAGCTTACACTCTCATCCGATGTGAGGGCAAAGCAGATTGAAGTATCTCTCAACAGCCTTATAAAGGGAAGGTGGATAAGCGACCGTGATGATATGGATGAGATTGTTGTCTATGAGAGCGGAGAGAGCATCAGCATCTCATTCTATGAGGGTGTGTATATATACGTGCATGAGGATCTTGAGCAGATGCTTACACTTGTCATAACGAGCTCAGGAGAGAGCCTTGGCAAGGTCTCATCCTTTGCCGCCTGGTACTGATGAGCCCGTGGTACAGATGATGAAGAAAATGTATAATCAGGGCCATGGAGTCACTAAGAGAGCTTTACAGGATCGGATACGGGCCATCAAGCAGCCATACAATGGGGCCAAGGAAGGCGTGTGAGGATTTTATCATGCGGCATGAGGAGGTAAGCAGCGTAAGGGCAGAGCTTTACGGCTCTCTTGCCGCAACAGGCAAGGGACACCTTACAGACAAGGCCATAAGGGATGCTTTCTCCGAAAAAAGCGCAGAGATCTTCTGGTACCCGGATGTCTTCAGGAAGTTTCATCCAAACTGCCTGAAGATCTCTTCTGCAGATGGCACTGTCAGTGAGACATATTACTCTGTCGGGGGCGGAAAGATCGTCCGTGAAGGGGAAAAGGAAGAAGAGAAAAAGAAAAAGGATGTCTATCCTGATGACGATCTTGGCTCCATGGAAAAGCTCCTTTCATTCTGCGACAGGGAAGGGATGCATTTCTGGGAAGTTGCAGTTGACGTTGAGGGAGAGCAAATCCTTTCATACATGGAAGAAATCTGGGGTGTTATGAAGGATTCCATCAGAAGGGGTCTTGAGAATGAGGGAGTGCTCCCCGGAGGCTTGAAGCTTGCGCGAAAGGCATGCTATATCCACAAGCAGGCACAGGCAATGGCTGGAAGCCTTGCAAAGACGCTCATTGCGCAGTCCTTTGCGCTTGCAGTGAGCGAGGAAAATGCATCAGGGGGCCTTATAGTAACAGCTCCGACATGCGGAAGCAGCGGGGTTCTTCCCGGCGCGCTTTACTTCATACAGAAAGAGTATAATATCCCGGAAAAGAGGATACACAGAGCGCTTTTAACAGCAGGAATAGTCGGGAATATCGTAAAGGCAAACGGCTCAATCAGCGGAGCAGAGGTCGGATGCCAGGGGGAAATCGGGACCTCATGCGCGATGGCAGGCGCGGCTGTCGGCTACCTGCTGGGATGCAGCATACATCAGTGCGAGTATGCAGCTGAGATGGGACTTGAGCATCACCTGGGACTCACATGCGATCCTCTTAAGGGTCTTGTGCAGATTCCGTGCATCGAGAGAAACGGCTTTGCATGCACGCGTGCGATAGAGCATGCGAACTATGCCCTGGTCAGCGACGGAAGGCATAAGATATCCTTTGATGATGTCGTTGAGGTGATGATGGAAACAGGGCACGCACTCCCTTCCCTTTACCGCGAGACGAGCATGGGAGGCCTTGCGAGGGTCTACGGGACTTAAGTCTCATAGAGCATGCAGCTGAACTCCTCAAAGAGGAAGTTTATATTCGTATGGCGGAGAAGGGATGCATTTTCCTTTCTGATCAGCTGCCAGGACTCATCATAATCCTTTCCGAGAGGATTGCACTCTTTCATCACGTGAGAAAGAAAGCTTCTCCAGTCCTTTCTGTACTTTTCTGCAAAAGCATCAGCAAGCCTTGCTTTCTGGCCATCTGAGAGGCTGACTTCTTCTCCGTAGAGCGCATGCTCGATATTCCGTGAGTTAAAGTATATCCTGTACGGAATCTCCTCTGTGATGCCCCGGCATTCAAGAACCTTATCGATATTCGCCTGCTTTTTCCTGTTTCGTGCCGCTATTGACCCGGGGCTCCTTGTTCTGATTCTCTCACTCTCATAGACGATCCTGTGAGCACTCTCATCCTCAACAATGCTCTCAAAGGGGATAAATGCGCCATCTGTGTCCGTTATCTGAAGCACTGCCAGGATATCCTTATCGCGAAGAGCATACTTTCTCTTCTCCTGATTCACGATCGCCCTGATCCTTGTCATCGGATTCTTCTTCTCATCGTATGCAGTAAGGGGATCCCCGTGCGAGATGTGAAAGCGGATCTCATTAGGATAAAAGAAGCCCTTCATGATTGAGTAGAGCGCGTTCTCATCTGTCGGCCCTTCGCAGATTATGAGGACGAACTTCTTACTCTTCATCGCCCCTCCAGGCACGCCTGAGAGCCATGCCGATCTCCTGGCTGTCTGTTTCCTCGTATATGTTTTCATTTGAAGTGCCAAGGAGGAGAGAGCGGATATAGACATCGCGAAGGTTGTTGGTGCTCTTTATATTGGTCATCCTTATGTAGCGGTTATCAGGATTGGCTGTGCTGAAAATGATGGAATCCTTGTCTATCATCTCAAGAATCCTGAGATTGTGGCTTGTGAATATCATCTGGCCCTTTGCTCCCTTGCTGAATATGCTTATAAGCTCACCGAGAAGGTATTCAAACACGGATGCATCGAACTCATCGATTATAAGGCAGACAGACGGGTTGTTGTATACGCAGAGAAGGACGTTCGTAATTGAGATTATCTTTATTATTCCCTCGCTTTCGTACCTCAGGGGTATGGCCTTGCCGTTCTTTAGTGACACGATCTCGACTGAGTAGCCCTTCTTTCCCTCTGCAGTAAGCTCTTCTCCCGTCGTATAGAGGCCAAGAGTCAGGTGAGGAACTATCGCAGAGAGCACAGTGTTCATCTCCTTAACCATTGCATCAAGAGTTCTCATCTCTTCCCTGCCAAGCACGCTGGGCTTGTCTAAAGAGAGGGGAATGTGTCCCTTTATGAGCTGGCCATTCTTCTTCATGCGGTATGCAAGGTCCATCATGAG
This sequence comes from uncultured Spirochaetaceae bacterium, assembly GCA_964534915.1. Classification (GTDB taxonomy): domain Bacteria; phylum Spirochaetota; class Spirochaetia; order Sphaerochaetales; family Sphaerochaetaceae; genus Ornithospirochaeta. Next base: position 9,993 of record CAZHQL010000054.1, read on the forward strand.
CGATGAGTTAATGCCCATCTCCCGTGTTGATATCACAATGAGGCCTACCTCTGCATAGGCCCTTATGGCCTTAACAGGCTCTGCTATGAACTCATCAAAGCCATCAGAGAGGGCTGTCAGGATCTCATAGGCCCCGTCGGAAGAGAAAAGCAATGAGCTCTCGCTCTTTTCTGCCATCCTTGATGCAACTAAAAGGTCGAGTTCCCGGTTCCTGTTTCCCTTTATAATCTTTCTAAACGTTGCATCCGGCTTTATCTCATGGCTCTCATAGTCATAGCCAAGAACAGCTCTCTCGCGCTCAAAGGAGCCATCCCTTTTCGATTTTCTTACCTCAAGGAGCTCGGACTTGAGAATGGCCTTCTTGCCGCTGTTTGTAAATGTCAGCGTGTATTTATACCTGTCCGGAAACTCATCCCCTCTGTCGAGGACAAGGCCCAGCTCAATGGATGCGTCTGTTGAGTCTATGTTTATCAGATTGGAGCTCTCATCGCTCAGGCTTCCTCCGCTCAAGATGCATCTCAGGATATCAAAAGCATTAATTATTGCAGTCTTTCCAGATCCGTTCTGGCCATAGATTCCCACAATATCTGCACTATGGAAATCCTTATTGAGAAAGGATGGCATGACAAAGGAGCCATAGCGCACGTTCTTGAAGTTTCTCAGGCTTATTCTTTCTATCCTTACTGTTATCATAAATACCCTCTGCTTCCAATATAAGACGCGCCAGCATATCTGTCAAATTAAAGTGTAAAAATGGAATATTTTATTCCGTTTTCTTCTTTCATTTTGCTCATTTCTGCGCTATTCTTTAGCGCATGAAGACAATAGCGCATATTCATAACGGCTTTAAGAGCAAATTCGGAACTCCAAGGCAGAGCATGCTCGCTCCTGTGCTATCTCTGATTGTATTTGAAAAGGAATACCGCACTAAGGATGCACTCCGCGCTCTTGACGGCTTT
>CAZHQL010000055.1:0-10809 GCA_964534915.1 uncultured Spirochaetaceae bacterium
TTATCATAACAAACTCCTATGGCTTAAAGATCTTTAGCCCTATCTTATGCGCAAGAGAGACAAGTTGTCCACTGTTTTTGTCTTCAAGGGACACTGTTTGTATGTTAGAATTTTGAAAGAGGACTAAAGGATGGAGAAAGAAAGGATTGAGAAGACAATTAAGGCGCTAAGTGCAAATGGCTTCAATGCTCTCTTTGCAGAGAAGAAAGAGGAGGTAAAGCCTCTTATAGCATCCCTTATGGAAAAGGGATCAACATGTTCTGTCGGCGGCTCTATGAGCCTGTTTGACTGTGACGTCTTCTCACTTCTAAGGAGCGGAGATTACACGTTCTATGACCGTTATGCTGAAGGCGCTGATGTAAATGAGATATACCACAGGAGCTTTACTGTTGATTATTACCTTGCAAGTGCCAACGCTATAACTGAGAAAGGTGAGCTCGTACTCATAGACGGAAGGGGCAACAGGGTAGCGGCAGTGGTATACGGGCCTGAGAAGGTAATCCTTGTTGTCTCAGCAGATAAGATTACAAGGAATCTTAGGGAGGCCTTCCATCGCTGCAAGACTGTAGCATGTCCTAAGAATGCCAGACGCTTAAGCTGTGATACATACTGTGCAAAGAATAATCACTGTGTGAATGCTGAGTACAGCGAGGATGACTTCTATAATGCAGGGGTTCGCGGCTGCAAGAACACTATATGCAGCTCTTCTCTGATACTCTCACGGCAGATGATTAAAGGACGCATTACAGTAATCCTTGTAAATGAGGCAATTGGCTACTAAGAGCGGTTATAGGAAGAGTCTATTTCCAGCTCTGAGCGGTATTTTGCAACAGTGCGGCGTGCAACCTTTATCCCTTTTTCTGCAAGCATATCTGATATCTTCTGGTCAGAGGGAGCCTTTGTTCCCTCATAGCTTTCAATGATTTCCTTTATCCTGGCCTTGATTGCATTCTTGCTCATTTCCTCATCCCCGCTCTTTAAAAAGCCCTTGGTGGATGAGAAGAAGAAGCTTACAGGGAACGTTCCCCATTCAGTCTCTATGTATTTCTTTGCACACAGCCTGGAGACTGTGGATGCGCTGAGAGAGAGGTACTGAGCCATATTCTGCTGCAAGTCGGGTTTCAGATAGCTTATTCCTTTTTCAAAGAATGGCCTCTGGTTTTCAACCAGGTAGAGCGCGATCTTATGCATATTGCTGGTTCTGAGGCTTATTGAGTCTATTATCGCCTGGGCCTTATCGCGGTTTGCTTTCAAGAACGACAGGGCATCCTTGTTCTTCTTCCTGTCTTCCTTCATTTCGCTTTCAAGGTCCACATACTCTGCACTCAGCGTGACAGAGGGAAGGTTGTCCCCATAGTCTGTTATCTCAAGCTCGCCCGTGTTCTCATTTCTCTTTATAGCGATGTCCGGATGGATGTAGCTCTCGTATTCAGTATTGTATTTTTCTCCCGGGTATGGCGTGAGGGACTTCAGTATGTCTATAAGGAGCCGGGCCTCCTCCTCATCGATTGAGAGTTTTTTAGAGATCTGATCCGTCTTTGCGCCCTTTATAAGGTCAAGGTTGTCTATCATGAACTCGATGTGCTTCTCATCTTCTTTCTGCAGCTTTATGCCCTTTAGCTGTATCTTCAGGCTCTCCTTGTAATCCCTTGCGCCAACTCCCGGCGGATCCAGGCTCTGAACAGCCTCAAGTGCCCTCTCTTTTACATCGAGGTAATCTTTTGGAAGGATGTTTTCAAGAATATCCGGAAGAAAGCCCTTGCTGTTAAGAGAGGATGCAATTATCAGGGCAGCATCCTTTTCCTTCTCGCTTAAGATGAGCATCTCAATCTGGAACCTTAAGTGGTCAAAGAGGCTTTCCTTTACGCTGATTGCTCTCTCCATCCACCCGGCTTTCTCATCCTCATCCCTTTGAGAAAGGTAATCAAGGGACGAGTCAATGGGGCGGTATGTGCTCTCAGCTGAGTACCTTCCTGCCCTGACTTCAAGAAACGGATTTACTTCTTCTTCCTTTCTTATCGCAGCTTCAAGCTCATCATAGCTTAAGCCGAGCATCTCAAGCTTCTGAATCTGCGTCTGTGACAGCTTTAGCTGCTGTTTAAGTGTAAGGGAGAGAGTGTTTTCCATCCTCTATCCCTCAAACGATGATCCGAAGTAGATTTCACGGGCCATCTCATTCTCAATAAGGGCTTCCCTTGAGCCAGATACTATGATCTGGCCATCAGAGATTATGTGCGCATTATGTGTTATCTCAAGAGTATCGCGTACATTGTGATCGGTTAAAAGGATTCCTATCCCGTCTTCTGAGAGCTGACGGACTATCTGCTTGATTTCATATACAGCCTTTGGATCGATTCCCGCAAAGGGCTCATCAAGAAGGAGGAACTTGGGGCTTGTTGCCAGGGCCCTTGCAATTTCCGTCCTTCGTCTTTCTCCGCCGGATAATGTATAGCCGTACTGCTTTCTTACCCTTGCAATTCCGAAGCGCTCAAGAAGCTCTTCAAGGCGCCTTTTCCTCTCTTCTTTTGATATCTTCTGCTCTTCAAGGATCAGCCTTATATTATCCTCAACGCTGAGCTTTCTGAAGATGCTTGCCTCCTGGGGAAGGTATGCAAGCCCCCTCTTGCTTCTCTCGTGCATCGCAAAGCGCGTGATGTCCTCACCGTTTAGAAGGATCTTTCCTCCATTTGCCTTTATAAAGCCGACGATCATATAGAACGATGTCGTCTTACCCGCTCCGTTAGGGCCTAAAAGTCCTGTTATCTCACCGCCTGACATGCTGAAAGTCACATCCTTTACGACATGCTTCTTGCCATAGTATTTGGACAGTCCTATGCACTCAAGCCTGTCAGCCATTGATAGTCCCCCTTATAGCAGAGCTCAGTGTGATGCTGTCTGTGTTAATGTCGATGCTTACCTGCTCAGCTGAGTACGTGTTCCCGTCGTAAACGACGGAGCAGGAGCCGCGGAGCGTAAGGACCTCATTATCCCTTTCGTATGTAAGCTGCTCACTTGATCCGGTTATGACATCATCATCGTTTATCTTGCTGAAGCGCACCATCGAACGAAGGATCAGGATCTCAGCACTCATTGCATACTCAAGGTGGTTTGCCCTTGCGCTCATCTCGTTGCTCCTGTCCTCGATTTCAAAGTATGATGCGATTAAAAGCCGCTCATCAAGGCGGTCATACCACATAGTGCTTGTTTCTATGGTAATTCCTCTCTCATTATCTTCTACAATGACATTGCCGCTACACTCTATATAGCGCCAGTCCTCACCGGATATCGTAATGTCATCAGCTCTTATCTCAAGGCTTCCGGTCCTTACGCTTGCGTTTCCAGAGAGGATTACGCTCTCCATCCCGTTTCTCAGCCTTACCTGGCTTGAGTCAGCTGAGAATGTTATCTCATCTGCAAAGAGAAGGGCTGGAAGCAGCATTAACAACAAGACAAGAGCTTTCTTCAAATGACTATCCTCCCTTCTGATAAATCTGCAAATGAGTATTCTTCTAATAAGAGATTACCATAGAAATAGGCTGAGGAGAACTCTCCATCACTGCTTGTGACAGTGACTGAGTCACTGGTCTCAACTTCCTCCGTGACTGTATCAAAGAAGAGGGTGCCATCAGTTGTAATCATCATCTCATCACGGATGCTGTTCAGAAAGACGTTGCCTTTTAAAGTCAGGCGCTTATTATCCGTATCGAGCTCTGCGCTCTCTGCTCTTCCTTCGATTGTGATGTTCCCATCCGCATCCCTCTGGACAAATGAGATGTTCTCTATGAGTGCAAGGCTGTCAGCAGAGTAAAAAGATGCTCTCTCTGCTGTGAATGTGATTGGCATCTCATTCTCCTGATAGAGCGTGAAGCGCCCGTCAGTGAGGATCATATCAGGAAGGATCATCTCAGGCGGCTCTTCAGGCCTCTCACTCCTTGTGCACGATGAAATAAGCAGTAATAAGAACAGTGCTGTGATTATAAGCTTTTTCAAGTCTTCTCGATGAGCTCAGGCTCATACACTCCTTTTGTTATGCGGAAGAAGAGAGCTGAGATCAGAAAGCCGATTCCAACTCCTGCTATGCTGATGAGGAAGAGATATACTTCCTTTTCTGTGAAGCGTGATGCTATGGCATAAAAGAGGGGGAACATCAGAAGAGGAAGCCCGAGGGACATGAAGACAGTGAACACAGCCTTGCCGCTTGGAACTGAGAGCTCAACCTTGTCTCCGACTTCTACAGAGGCATCCGACCTGATTTCAATCAGTGTCTCCTTGCTCCTGCAGAAGAAATTTCCCTTACAGCCCTCACATGCATTTCTGTCACAGCCTACATATATCTTTCCTTCTTTCTTTTCCAGGACCGTTACTTCCTTTCTCAATTCTTTTCCTCCGGTCTTGCTATCTCAACTTTCTCATCGATTGTGATCGCGTCCGTTGCCTTCATGCTCTCCGGGTCTATCTGGACTAAAAGACCCTCGATTCTCCCATCCAGCCATGCCTCATGGCTTCTGATGGGAATTCCTCCCTTGATTTTCCTGATCTCGGTCTCAGGCTCAAAGCCCCCGACGCTCATGAATGAGCCTACGCGTCCTGTGTCACTTATATATGCAGTTCCGTTCTCAGTCACGCGTGCATCCGCTGTCAGTATCTTCGTGTGCGTTCCCACAACTGCCGAAGCCTTGCCATCGAGGAAATAGAGCATCGTATTTTTCTCTGCTGTAGTAGCAGAATGGAAATATACTACTAAGGAAGCCCCTTCTTCCTCTGCTTTCTTTCTCAGGTTCTCTGCTGCCAAGAATGCGTTCTGCGTGCTTTGTCTTGCAAAGTCGGTATTGCCCATAAGGTTTGCAATGAGGAATTTTCTGTCTTTGATGGTTACAATCCTGTAGCCGCGGCCCGGGCAGTCTGGGGGCATGTTATAGGGCCTGAGCATATAGCCGGCTTTCTTTATATGCTCGACCATGTCGAGCTTATAGAAAAGCTTTTCCCCGCCTAAAGACAGATTTATGCCGAGCTTCCCGAGCTGGAGAGAATGCATCTTTCCAATACCATAGCCGTTCGTCATTCCCTCAGCGTTTATAAGGGTATAATCGACATGGTATTTTTCCTTCAGTGCGGGCAGTCCGTTCTTCAGTGCCTGGATGCCCGCTCTTCCTACTATCTCCCCTAGAAAAAGCATGTTTATCATACAAGAATAAGGTACCCTTTCTTGCTTTCAAAGGCAATAAGGTGAATCTTTAACTTTACAAAGGGGGTGCAAATTGAGTAAGCTATTGCACGAAGGCCCAAGTGGCGGAATGGTAGACGCGTTAGTTTCAGGTATTAATGGCCGAAAGGCTGTGCAAGTTCGAGTCTTGTCTTGGGCAGGCTTTCAGAGTGCAATTCTTTCATAAGGAGTTGCACTTTTTTCTTCTCTCTTCTTTCCAGTTGTATACAGGCAGGTCCTTAGTTTTTTCTTCAAAAAGCTCTGCGCATTTTCTTTTCTCTATGTCAGCCTGAATGTTGAAGAAGTAGTTTCTGCTCAGGCCGAAGTACCTTGCAAGGCGCCAGCAGGTATCCAGGCTCATCATGTTCTTCCCTGAGAGTATCTTTCCCAATGCCGCAGAGGATATGCCAATGTCCTTTGCCAGAGAGTATGGAGAGAGCCTGAGAGGCTCAAGCCATTCCTCTCTGAGATAGTCTCCGAACGTTCCTGTTTCAATTCTGTACGTATCCATCCCTTTTGCTCCATAGCTATTAAAGCAGTCCGAGTTTTCTTGCAATATCCTCTGTTCCTGTATACTCAAAGACAAGATTCTTTATCTCAGTGAATATGCTGAATATTGTGTCGATGATATCGCTGTTGCTGTTGCTGTTGCCCGATACATAAGCAATCTCATCAACATCCTCATCGAGTGCTCCATCTGGAAGGCTTGTGTTAAAGGACCACCTGGAAAGGTCTAATGAGGACTCTATTATCTCTTCCTGGTCATCAGGGAGAGATGGAAAGAAATCTATTCCGGTTACTTCCTCAACTTTATCAACAGTCACTGCAAAGCTCTCAAGGCTCTTTGATGAGCCTTCATTCGGAAGGATGAATCCGATTGCCTTTATCTCAGGCTCCGTGTAGTCGAGTATTACCTTATAGAAGTTCTTCGGGACTGCGACATTATTATCTCCTATGGTCTCGTAAGGGCCATCAGTAAGCACAGGCCCTGTTACAACGTAGATGCTCTCATTCTCGTACGCCATTACGCGCACAGCGGCCTCTAAGTCTGCCCAGATTCCTCTGTTAAATGATGGATCCTGGGGGCTCATGTTAGAGAGGTAGAACGTGTCGCTCATGGCATCTGAGGACCATCTGAAGTCCGCAGCAGGGGCTAAATGCCCCCTGTCGTAGCCCGATGACCTGTAATCTGATAGCTCTGCAGAGCCTGTTCTTACTGCAGGGTCTGCGCGGAAGTTATCCTTTCTCTCTGCAACCTGTGTCAGCACTTCAGTTCTCGTAAGCTCGTATGCAACATAGCTTGCCTGCTCTGCATCTTCATTATATGAGAGCGTGTATCCTGTATGCCTTACAATCTGCTCGCCAGCAATAGGCGCAGGAAGCTCTAAGTTCTCAAGCCCATCTGCGGCCGTCAGCTTTATGCTTTCTGCAGGAGATGTGACGAAACACATTACCAGAAACAGGATTATCAGAACTGCGATTAATGAAATTATCTTGCTGAGGATCTTCTTCTTTTTTTTCTTGCTTGGTTTATTGCTGCTTTTTGTATTCTTCTTAGCCAATCTGCTCTCTCCTGATCTGCCTTATTCTGTAGAGAGTAACTACTGTTACTGTCACTATAATAGCCGCAATCAGGGAGAAAATTGAAGAGTAATCATTAAAATCCCCGGCTCTGAGGAAAAACGGTGAGGAGGCAAGCGTACTTTCTTCTGCCCTGTTCATGACTATTGTGACAAAAAGATTATTTGCCGTATGGTAGCTTATTGCAGATGTGTATCCTCGCTCAATGTATGTAAGCGTGCACAGGAGGGCGCCGGAAAGAAAATAGTATGAAAAAGATAACGCTCTGCTTTCAAAAAGCAGTGCCTCGCTGTTTGCCATATGAAGGGAAGAAAAGAATGCTGATGATAACAGGGCTGTAAGTGATTTCATAATCCATGGCGAGTCAAAGCTGTTTCTCAGAAGAATCTTCTGAGGAAGAATGCGGAATATGATTTCCTCTGCAGTGCACTGCAGGGGAATGAATATTATGCTGATGAGAAAGGAAAGAAGAAGTGTGCTCAGCGGCAGGCGATTTTTTATGATAGAGCCTTCAAGAAGCGATGATGCCAGGGAAAGAGAGCATACAGCTATGAATACAGCTATGAACAATCCTTTCCTTATCGGCATAATCATGGAAAAAAGGCTCTCGCAGCTGCTCTTTTTCATCATTCTGTTTACAATCATCAGCGCTGCAGGATAGGATGCCATCGTCCTGAGGTACAAGAGATTGCCATCTGATGCAGGAAAGAACAGCATCAGCACTAGTGGAATGACCAGGAGTGATAAAAGGAAAAGGGATGCAAAAACAATCAGGTAATAAAGGCCTTTATTCTCCATGGCTAAAACATAGCACTTTAAATGTCTTGATGCTACTTTATCTTTCTTGTGCTATATAGAATATTATGGCAGAAGTTTACGAGAAACTCTTTACACTCCTGGATGAGAAGAAACGCCTTGTTCTTCCCACTGAGATATCTGCACGCTCAGTAATGCTTGAATACGTTAAAAGAAGGAAGAGAGCAATCTCATTTTCATCAGTCATAGCATTCGACAGCTTTAAAAAGCTCTTGTTAAAGCGTGATGAGGGCCTTGCTGAGATAGACAGCCTGACGCGGCTTCTCTTTGCCAGGAACCTGATTGATGAACATTCAGAGAGACTTCATTACTTCATACCCAGCAGGAAGTACCCTGAGATAAATGAGCGCATGGTGTACTACATAGCATCAGCACTTGTCAGCCTTGAGGATGATGAGGCATTAAATCCTGATCTGAATAAGGATGTTGCATTTATAAAGAAGGAATACGATGCCTTCCTTGAAAAGGCAGGCTGCTATGAGAGTGCATACCTCTCAGAATCCTTTAATGAGCTTGAAGATGAGTATGTGCTTGTATTCTCATTATCTTCGGTGGAAATGGAAGCACTCTATAATGCATTGCAGGGCAGGAGAAACATAACACGCTTTAACCCGGATGATATCCCCTTAGGCCCTTTGAATCTTTATAAGAATGAGAAAGCAGAGATAAGAAACACATTCCTTTTGATTGTAGAGCTGATGAAAAAGGGAGTGACTCTTGACCAGATTGCAATAAGCACAGCAGGCTATGAGAGGCTCAGGCCATATCTGGAGCGCGAGGGATATCTTTTCTCCATTCCGCTTTCGTTCATGCACTCAAAGAGCCCGCTGTGTTACCCCGCAGGGAAAATATTTTCACTTATAAGCGAGATCTATACATCATCCTATGACCTGGAGGCCCTGAAGAAGCTTTTTTTAAATCCATCATATCCTCTTCGCGACAGAGATGCTGCAGAGCGCTTCATCCTGAACGCAATCTCAATGGGAATTACAATGCGCAGTGATGATAACCGCTACAGAGCCGCGGATGTGAATGGTCTCTATCATGATTTAGAGCACTATATAGACAGCATCAATGAAACAGCAGACCCTGATTACCTTATAAATCAGGTCAAGAGCCTTTTTCAGAAACTGCTTAGAGATGAGCAGTTTTCCTCAAATAGAGAGGATGAGAGCGTCTTCTCATTCTTAATGGATGCTCTGATGCGCTTTTCAGATAAAGTAAAGGAGCTCAGGAATCTTGGCCTTTTGAAGAACACGGACAGGCTCTTTTCACTTTTCTTAAAGCATGCTGAGAGCATAATCTACGTTCCCCGTGAAAAAACTGAGGGCCTTCGTGTCTATCCTCTTTCTGAAGCTGTCGGAATCCACATTCCATATCATTTTGTCATGACGCTTAATGAGGATGAGGGCAGGAAGATAAAGAAAGGGGCCGGGTATCTCTCAGATTATGAGCTCTTAAGCGAGAGAAAGAAAATTGATGTTACACGCAATATGCTCTCCTCCTATAAGGCGCTGTCAGAGAACATCATATACTCATCATCAATCAATACTTATAACGGCTACAGCCTTCCCCTGACGGATTTTACAGAAAAAAGGGATGCATCAATGCTTAAGGACTCGATTGCTGATGAGCATAATATACTGAAAAACAAGTCAAGGGATTATGACCTTTTTCCCCTGCAGAAGAGAAGCTACATGATGGCCAGGGACAAGGCCCTTGCCATAAGGGGCAATAAGAGGGACATGGCAGCAGAGCTCTGCATCCCATGGCCGGATTTCAATCCATCATCCTGGACATTCTCTTCCTCCCAGATAGACAAGTACACAAAGTGCCCGTTCCTCTATGCAGCAGACAAAGTATTTTTCCTCGAGAGAGAGGGAAGCTACAGAGTATCAGCATATCCTGCACTGGAAATAGGGCACGCCCTCCATAAAGTAATCGAACTCTATTTCAAAAACGGGAAAGGGGCAGTTCCGGAAAAAGTCGATGAGTACCTAAGTTGTGTGCTATCACTCTGGCAGAAGAGGCTTACTCTGAACAGGGATGGAGAGGAAGTTCCACTTTCCAGGAGCGTCATAGCGCTTTCTGATGAGATGATGGCGTACATTTACTATGCCTATAGAAACGGCCTTATAAAGATCATTGAAAGCCTTAATGAGAGGGATGGCACTTTCATCTTAGAAGTTGAGACCAGAGGCAAGATAGCAGACCTTCATTTCAAGGGCTACATAGACTGTGTCATAGACAGAGGAGAATCCGTTGAGCTTATAGACTTCAAGAGTGCAAAAGCTCCGGCTAAGAGCAGGCAGTTTGACATATACACACTGCTGTATGAAGCCGAAAGCGGGAAGGAAGTTGCAAAAGCCTCCTATGCCACGATCAAGGATGGAAAGATAAAGGAATTCAAGAAAAAAGGTAAAAGTACTATAGAAGGCGTTGTAAAGGACGTTGCAGAGAGCATTGCTCTTGGCGATTTTCATGCAGAGAGCAGCAGCATGAACTGCGCATCATGCTCCGCTAAGGGAATATGCAGAAGGAGGTTTTTCGTACGATGATGAGTTTTTCTGATTTTCTCGCTGCCCAGGACAGGCCTCTTTCAGAAGAACAGATGGCTGTGGTAGATAGCAATGTGGCAACTGTTGTATCTGCAGGAGCCGGGAGCGGAAAGACAACAGTGCTCTCATACCGCTTTCTGCGCCTTGTGATGGAGAAAAGGGCAAAAGTCGATGAGATCCTTACCCTTACCTTCACCAAGAAGGCTGCAAATGAGATGTACGAGAGAATCTTCTCTCTTCTCAGGTCAATAGAGGATCAGAACAGCGATGTGAAAGAGGCAATCAACAGCTTTGCATCCTCCTATATCTCCACGCTCGATTCATTCTCGAACGAAGTTGCACGCACTGACAGCGCACGATACGGTATTTCGCGCGATTTCACAATCCTCAGCGAGGATGAGGAGACTGAGATAATAAAGTCCGTTGTTGCTCTCCTTTATGAAAAGCATAAGGACTTAATGCTCCCGCTTTCACGCATATACAATCCAGAAAGCATTGCAAAGGACTTTTTTCTCCCAATCAGCCGGAATATTACGATTTTAACGGAATTTAATGCAGAAAAGGAAAGAAATGTGTTTCTATCGTTCCTAGATAGGGTTGAAAAAAGTGTTTTAAAGTATGCGCATTCAGCTCTTAATGAGATTGCATCCT